>CACLQI010000035.1 GCA_902608975.1 uncultured Pelagibacteraceae bacterium | reverse complement strand
AAATATTGTGAACTAATTTTGTTACCACAGTTTCTGCATTTTCCTTTGAGAAATATAAATGATAAAAATGGAATGTTGTCATACCATTTTATTTGCTCTTTACATGACGGGCAAAAAGATCTTCCTTTAACAACACTCTGGTCGTTAGGTAGTCTGTAAATGCAAACATTACTGAAGCTGCCCCAAATACATCCTAATATAAAGGCCGTAATATAAAACACAGATTAGATTTTTAATTGAGCGGCTACTTCCAATATTCCATCTATACAATATTGAATAAAAACTACTGCATCATGAAGATGCAAATAAAAATTAGGAGAATATATTATAACTTCCATTCTTGTTAAAATTATCAAAATAGATGTAAAATGCAAAATATAAAATATGTTTTTTAAACCAAAAAAGCCCGAAGTAATAAAAGAAGACTCTAGAATCCAGGATTTGCAAATCATTACACAAATGAATCAAGAGTTTGCCACATCTCTTGATTTAAATGAAACGCTTCAAAATTCTTTAGAAGTTATAATTAAAAGAATCAATGCTCAAGCTGCGAATATTTTTTTAATTGAAGATAAAAAACAGGTCTTCCAATGTATTGCGTCTAAACATCAAGCTTATTTAGAAGAATATGAAATTCCTTTAACACAAGGAGTGATGGGTAAAGCTATTTTGCAAAAAAAATGTATTAGAGTTGGAGATGTTAGAAAAGATGTAAGAGAGATTGCAGAATTTTATTTTGACTTGGATAACAAAACAAACTTTACAACTTACTCAGTCTTGTGTGCTCCTCTTATAGCAGCAAATGAATGTATAGGAGTAATTCATTGTTTAAATAAAAAAACAACAAATAAACTTTTTGAAGAAAGTGATAGAAAACTTTTGGAAACCCTTGCAGCACCTGCTGCTCTTGCTATTAGAAATGCTCGAATGGCTAAAGAACTTGTTGATAAAAATAGAATGCAAAAAGAAATAGAAATAGTTGGAGAGATACAAAAAACTTTACTATCAAAAAATAAAGAAGATGCTTTTCCTATAGCAGGAATAAACATTCCAGCAAAAGTAGTATCTGGTGATTTTTATAACTTTTCTGATTTAGGAAATGGCAGATATGGATTTGGTGTTGCCGATGTTTCAGGAAAAGGTATCAAGTCATCATTGCTGATGTCAAAAGCTTCAAGTCTTTATCGATGTTTGAGTAAAACAATGTTTTCAGCATCCGACTTATTAAATTTATTAAATAAAGAAATTTGTGAAACAACAGCCAGAGGAATGTTTGTAACCATGTTGATTGGAATATACGACAGTAATAAAAAAGAATTACTTATTTCGAATGCTGGTCATGAGCCTCCTTTGATTTATTCAAAGGATGGAAAATTTTCTAACCACACAGAGGCGGGTCCTCCATTAGGCATAATGCCAAAAATTACTTATAAAGAAAGTTCAATATCTTTTTCAGAGAGCTCAATGTATATTTTTACCGATGGAATTACAGAAATTAAAGATCCCAGTGGAGAAATGTTAGGTGCAGAAGGTTTTCAGAATTATATTAAAAAATATCAATCCACACCAAACAACGAAAGGTTAAAAGTTATCATTGAAGACATTGTGAAATCCGGAAAAATTCAAAAAGATGACTTAACAATAGTTGTGATAGATGGAAAATAATAATGGTTGGTATACCTAAAGTTATGATATTTTTTGCAATAATTATAAGTACACTGCTTTATTGGGCGACTTCAAATGTTTGTAGATATAATTTCGCGCTAGAAAAAAGAACTAACATAATGAATATTGTTACAGATGACATTGATCCATCATTAGGAAATGCAAAGTATTATGTATATAGAGAATTAAATTGTAATGATGTTGATTTAGATTGGGACATTGAAAGAGTAATGAATAATTTAAGAACTATTTCAGTAATTATTTACCAAGAGCTTAACACCGACATAAGAGGTGATCCAAATTAAATAAAAAAAAGTTAAAAAAAATGAATTTGAAAAATTTCAAATTAAGT
>CACLQI010000034.1 GCA_902608975.1 uncultured Pelagibacteraceae bacterium | reverse complement strand
TTTGCCACCTCTAATTTTATGCTTAAGACAGCATACGAATATTTAGGTGTATTTCCTATATTCGCAAGAGTTTATGTAAATCTAAATATTCCAACAAAAAAAAAACAAAGCTCTAGTCAGTTATGGCATCGAGACGATTTTGGTTATAAAAACTTAGATTTATTTATGGTTATTAATGAAGTAAATGAAAAAAATGGTCCTTTGTACACAATTAAACAAAAAGACCCTATGAATATTTTTTATAGGGTAAAAAAGGAGGTTAATTCTGGTTTAAGAGGTGAAAGAGGAAAAATTTTAGATCAGAATTTTAATTATTTAAATTCAAATAATTTTGAAAATTTATCTATTCTTAAAGGAAAGCCAGGGACCTCTATGCTAATTGATAGCATAAGAAATTACCATAAAGGAGGATACTGTAAATCAAATTACAGATTAATGTTGAGAATAAATTATATGACTAACGACTCTACTTATCCAATAGAAAATTTAAGATTAAAAAGAAAAGAATGGTTAAGTTTATTAGAAAATAAAAATTATTTTAATTGCTATGCCTTAAGAAAAAGAAGTATTTTTTTTCAAAAGTTAAAAATACCCCAAATATTATTTAAACTTTACTATGCAATTTCTATAAAAGGATAATCTTAAACTAATTTTTAAAGTTCCAGTTTTCATCAAAATATTGTCTTTTCTTATTTTTTATATTTTCTTGATCAAGTTCATGAGGAATTTTGATATTTTGAATTTGTCTTTTTTCATAAAAATCTTTTCTCAGGAATGTAACCTCTAGCAAAGGAGGAATTTTTATTCCTTTAACTTTAATTTGTTCTTCAGCATTATTAATATGAATATGACAAATTTCAAAAATACATAAAATCTTTTTTAATGTGTTATAATAATGCTCATTTATAAATTTATTATTTATCTTTGAAAGGTAATGAAATTCAATGATTAATATTTTAAATTTTTCGAGTGTTTTTAAAGGGGTATCAATAATAAGATCATATTCATTTCCTTCTATATCTATTTGCCCAATAAGAGACGTTTCATCTTTATTATCTAAATTAATCCAATCCTCAAATCTAATAGTGTTTTCATTATTAATTATACCTATATTTTTATTTAAAAATTTGTAGTTTTCTATATGTTCAGGGAGATCTTTTATTGTTCCATCAGCACCATAAGATTTAATGTCAAATTTAACCAAATCTTTTTCGAAGCTTATATCTTTTCCTATTCCAGCTGAATAACAGTAATTAATTTCATCAAGTATATTAGGTACTAAATATCCACCATCTCCATTTGATCCAATTCTAATTAATTTGATATTTTCAGGAATTTTAATTTTAAATAAATCAATGAATCTTAGAACTTCTTTTTTGGAGGAAAAATGATTAATATTAATATTAAATTTAACTAATATTTTTCTTAAAAATTTTTTTATATTTTTAATCATTCAAAAATTTTCTTTGGATTTTTTATTATAGAATTTAGAATAATGGCTAAAACAATTATAATATTTTGTTTATTATGAATCCTAATTCTGGCTTCTTCAATAATATGTTTTAAAAAAGATACTTTTGACGAAAATCCACCACTAGCAACATTTCCAATTTTATAATTTTTATTCGTATATCCTCCTTTGTATCCATTTTTATAAAGCCTATAATATAAATCATAATCTGCAGATATTTTAAATTTATTATTATAATTACCAATCTTTTTATAGACACTTTTTTTAAGAAAAAAACCAGTCGTGTGAGAGGTTGCAAAATCAAAGTTATACTTTATTTTATTAAAATCATATCCGTACTTTAGAATTTTTCCCTTTGTATAGTTTCTTAACACAGTTCCAAAAACAAAATCTATGTCTCTAGATTTAAATAATTTCATTACCTTTTTTAAAGCATTTTTATAAAAAAAATCTCCTGAGTTGCAAAAAACTATTACATCACCTTTCGAATGTTTAATTCCTTTATTCATTGCATCATAAATGCCACTATCTTTTTTAGAAATAATTTTTTTTATATTTTTTTTATATTTTTTAATTTTTTTTAAAGTGTTGTCTTTT
>CACLQI010000033.1 GCA_902608975.1 uncultured Pelagibacteraceae bacterium | reverse complement strand
TAAAATTTTTCAAATTAAGTTTTTTTTTGTTAAACAGTTTTTTTACATAAGGCCAAGTACGTTTTATCTCAAAAACTAATCTCTTCTTTAATTTAAGATCTTTATCAAAGGCAATAACTTTTTTATTGTGGGCTAAAGACCTGATAATCCAACCTGCGCCTATTACCCCTGTACCTATGACAGCAACATTTTTAATATTACTTTTCATTTTAGTCAGCTAAACCGTCTGGTCTTTCTTTATTTCTTTCTAGATGAATTGGTAATACTTTTCCATATATAGCTTTTGAATGTTCAGGGGTGTTTACTCTCCACGGATCCAACACGTAAGCTGGTATACACATATATCTTGAAAGTTTACCTTCTATTTTTGTAACTCTGTGTAATGTAAAACGACCTTTAAATATTTGTAAATCACCTGGTTCTAATTTTAACTGACGTACTCTTGTACGGTCTCCGTCAATTACTTTTTTAACTTCATCAAAGTTTTCATTTCCTGGTTCACGAATATTTGAACAATACTCAAATACTCCTCCCTTTTCAGGTTTCTGTATCATTAAACTTAATGTAAATTCACAACTATCAAAATGCCATGGAAGAATACCATCGGGTTTCATAACGTTGTATGCATGGCACGCGAGTGGATCAGCCCATCTATAAATTGGTTCAATACCTAAACAAGCTGAAACGAACTTTAAAAGTTCATCGGTTTCATAAAGAAACTTCATCTCAGAGTCTTTTGGAAAACAATCAGAATTTAAATATCCGTTATATCTATTCATAAACATTCTTTTTGGATGATTTTCTGGTAATGATGGATCATCCTTAGCGTAAAGATATGCATTAATACTTTCTTTTGACATATAAACTTCATCAAGTTGTTTTTCTAATTCTGAATTCATTATTTTTAAAGATTTTGGTAAAATAAAATTTGGAACAGTTGAACAACTAAACTGATTGAGTTCACTTTTGCATTTTTCAATCAGTTCTTTTATTTTTGGAGAGTTTAAATCTTGAATTGGATATTTCTCTAAGTCTACAATAGTTTTAAGTCTATCGTTCATTGAATTTTACTTCAACTTTCCGTCTTCCCTCATTTTAGCTCTAATTTTTGTAGCTGAGATTTTTTGTATTTCTTCGGGCATGACTATTTCTTCTATTTTATAACCTACACCTCTACCGTAGCAAATGTTTGTTATGTTGGGAACTAACATAATTTTAAATCTACCTTCGTATTTAGGGTTTAATCTTTCTTCTATATTTTTTTTAACTGTTTCAAAATCAAAAGGATTATCATCAACTCCCTGAACATCTCTTATTTGAATACAAACTTGTCCAGTTTTCTTTATTATTTCTTCAAATAAAGCATAATGGCCATCATGAAATGGTTGCCATCTTCCAAGCATTTGTGCGGTTGGTTTTTTGTTGTCCCATTTATAGCTCATAAGAATTTCAGTTTATTCCTAATAAAAAAAAATTAAAAGACTTTATTTAGGTTTATACTAGCTTCTTTACTATCGCCCAAATTAATTAAATCGTCATTTAAATTAAAACTTAAATCGTAACCATTAATACTTTTCTTAATTTCAAATTTTGACATTAAATTTTCAGAACCATTAATTGAAAATGCATACTCTGTATCTTCATGAGGCAGATATCCTAATGCTATATATAAGTTATCAGTATATCCTGTGCCAAGTGCGTGGTTTCTTTCGTAAATTATAAAAACACTGTAATGTTCGGGAAAAATTATATCTATACCAATCTCGGCATTAAGATTGTGTAACGCTCCAGTGTGTAATGTATCATTAAACGAAGGACTACCATCTGAAACATAAGCATATTTAAAGTTTGATGAACGATCTAACTCGGCCAAGTATTCCAATTTACCATGCCGTTTTAAGGTGTATTTTTCGTTTGATAGATCTTCAACTAATGCCAACGTTGCTCTTAAATTTTTCGTTCTTATATGCTGATCTTCAACTTCAATAGCCCCAGTGCCTACTTCTTTATATCCATGTAATATTGTATGTCCAAAATCGAATTGTCCAGAAGGTACAAGAGTTAATTTATCCCTTTTATACTCATCTTTAATCTTAAAGGTACCGTATATTTGATTTCCAGTTCTATCTGCAGTTAAATTTTTACCATCAAGAACGGTAAGTATATCAGATCTTATTTTACCTATTCCAAAGATCTTATCTAGGTATTTTGTATCATCTTTAATAGGCGACGTACTATAATATGTGATGTTATATGTATTAGAATCTAAATTACTTCCGGCGCTACCAACATCAACATCATCATTG
>CACLQI010000032.1 GCA_902608975.1 uncultured Pelagibacteraceae bacterium | reverse complement strand
GCTTAAAATTTTATTCAAAGAATTAAAAAAACAGACAATAAAAAATTTTGAAATAATTTTTTGTGATAACAATAGTGAAGATGAAACTCTTAAAATTTTAAAAGCAAATAAGATTAAAAAAATTATTAAATTCAAAAGATATATTCCAGGTGAAATTTTAAATAGAGCAATTAAAAAAACGAACAGTGAGTATATTTGTATTTTATCAGCTCATTGTATACCTGTTAATAAATATTGGCTTGAAGAACATATAAACTCCATTCAAAATAATCCTAAATTTGCAGCTTCTTACGGTAAACAAATTCCACTTCCCGGTACAACTGTCCAAAATTTAATTGATTTAGACATAATTTTTAAAGATCAACCAATTATTCATAAAAATGATCCGTATTTAAACAATGCTAATGCAATTTATAAAGCAAATATTCTTAAAAAAAATTTATTCAGTCCCAAACTAACAAACATTGAAGATCGTATTTGGGCTAAAAATATGATCCGATATGGATATGAAATTTTTTATAGTGCTAATGCGAGTGTATTTCATTTACACGGTGTTCATCAGCATGAAAGTAAATCAAATAGAGCATTAAATACTTACAATATTCTTGTCGATAAATACAAAAAATATTGGAAAAGATGTAATTTATTAAATCCAAATTATTATAATTTTTCTGTAATAATAAATGGAAGAAGCTTTAAAAATAAAAATTTTCTCAAAAAAAAAGTAAATTTATTTTTAACTGAGTTAAATAAATTGAAATTAAATATTAATTATCACTTTATTCTGAATAACTCAGAATTTAAAAAAAGAATTAATAATTTAGATTATATTAAAAGTAAAAATACTTTAAAAGAAGATCTTAAACTTATTTACAAAAAATATACTCACAAAATAATAGAAACTAATTATATAATTTATTTTAATTTGGAGGAAAAGATTAATTTAAATAAATTGAGAATGTTAATAAAACAAACAGTTTATTATCAGTATGAGGCGGCTACATTTGGGGAATTAATCAAAAAAAACTTTTTAATTAATTTTAAAGGAAATGAAGAATTTAGAAGTACTAATTTAGATATCATAGAAAATAAACCAAGCATTACTTTATTAAAATGGTCAAAAGGATCTCTGATACAATCAGAATACTTAAGAAAAGGTATTCTATTTTCAAAAAAATCTAAAATATTTTATTCATGAAAATTCCGTGCTTTATTTTAGTTAGAAAAAATTCAAAGGGTATAAAGAACAAAAACTTGAAAAAAATAAATCAGCTAAACCTTGTTGAAATTACAATTCAATATTTAAAAAGATCAAAATATTTAGATGATATTGTTATTTCAACTGATGATAATACAATTGCAAATATTTCTAATTATAACAAATGTTTTACAATTTACCCGAGACCAAAAAAATTATCTAGTGATTTCGCAACTTCAGAGTCTGCTTTAAAACATGCAATTAAAATTTATGAGGATAAATTTGGCAAAGTGGATATTGTTACTTATGTGCAAGTAACTGAGCCATTTAGACCAGAAAATATTCTTGATCAGTGTATTGAAAATTTGAAAAAAAATAAAAAAATTGACAGTTGTTTTGCTAGCTTCTATCAGAAAAAAAATTTTTGGATCAAGAAAAATAAAAAATTAATCAGGATTAGCCCAAACAAAAATAAGATTAAGCCTAGACAATTAAAAAGTGGAGTTTACAGAGAAGATACAGGAGTTGCATTGGCAACCAGAGCGAAATTTTTAAGAAGAGGTCAAAGATTGGGTAAAAATCTTTCTTGTATTCCCTACACAAATCCCATTTACAGTATAGATATAAATACTAATGATGATTTAATTACAGCAAGAAAATTAGCTAAAAAATAATTTCATTTAACATTTAATATGGAATAAGAAATTTTTTGAGATACTTTTATTTAAATCCAAATTTAAATTTTTTGATTGTATATAATATATTTTAATTCCTTAAACATTTCTCTTTACAAAATTTAAAATTTCAGATGAATTATTATTTTCTAATTTTAACTTATTGTTATTTAGTAATTTGTTTATTTGTTCGTTGTAACTCAATTTATCAAAGTCTTCATAATTTTTTTTAGCAACATTAAAAATTTTTTTATTAAGTTTTAAAGCTGGAAAAGGAAAGTTAATTGGAAAATAATTAATTAATAAAGTTTTTTTTGCATATAAACCAAAATAAATACAACCTCCTGGCTCTGAAATAAATAAATCACAATTTGTAAGAAAATAAAGTTCTGTATTTAATCTATTCTTCCCCTTTAAATAACAAACATTTATTAAATTTTTATCGAATTTT
>CACLQI010000031.1 GCA_902608975.1 uncultured Pelagibacteraceae bacterium | reverse complement strand
TAGAAGAAACATTAAAAACATCATTTGAAAAAGGAAATGATTTATCAAAACAAATAACAAATAAAGAGAACAAATTTACTATTCCTTCTGTTGTAGAAAAGAAATCTTCTAATCATGATAAATTTTGGTGTGTACCATTACCAGAAGGTAAAAATTATAAAAGATTCCTAGATTTTCAAAACGATGTTGCGGTTTCTGATATACAGCTTGCATTAAGAGAAGGTTATAGATCAATTGAACATGTTAAAAGATATACAACATTAGGAATGGCCACAGACCAAGGCAGGACAAGCAATCTGAATGGATTACAATTAGTTTCAGATATAGAAAATAAAGTTGTACCTCAAGTTGGTCATACTACTTTTAGACCACCTTATTCACCCGTTTCAATTGGAGCTATTGTTGGAAGGGAAATTGGAAAACATTCAAAGCCAACAAGAAAATCACCAATGCATTATTGGCACGAAAAAAATAATGCTGTATTTGTTGATGCAGGCGTTTGGTTGCGTCCGAGATATTACAAACAAGGAAATGAAAACTTATTTGAAGCTTCAAAAAGAGAAGCAAAAAATGTTAGACAAAACGTAGGTGTTTGTGATGTAACAACTTTAGGAAAAATTGATATCAAAGGACCTGATGCTGCTGAATTATTAAATAGAGTTTATACCAATGCTTGGCTTAAGTTACCAGTCGGTAAAGCAAGATATGGAGTAATGTTGAGAGAAGATGGAATTGTAATGGACGACGGAACAACTACAAGAATCTCAGAAAACCATTATCATATGACAACTACTACCGCTCAAGCTGCAAACGTTTTATCTCATCTAGAATATTATTTGCAATTAGTGTGGCCCGAGTTAAACGTAAATGTAGTTTCAAGTACTGAACAGTGGGCAGGTGCTGCAATAGCTGGACCAAAGTCCAGAGATGTATTGAAAAAATTATTTCCAGATTTAGATGTTTCAAATGAAGGTTTGCCGTTCATGGGATATATGGAGGGCAATTTATTTGGTGTTAATGCAAAAATTTTTAGAATTTCATTTTCAGGTGAACTTGCTTACGAGGTAAATGTTGAGTCTGATAATGGTAATTTTATGTGGGAAAAAATAATAGAAATTGGAAAAGAATTTAATATTCAACCATATGGAACTGAAGCATTATCAACATTAAGAATTGAAATGGGACATGTTGCAGGATCAGAATTGGATGGACGTACAATTCCATATGACAATTCTTTAGAAGGGCTAGTGAGTAAAAAGAAAGACTTTATTGGAAAAAGATCTTTATCTAAAACAGCATATGTTGCACCAGATAGACAGAAAGTAGTTGGTGTTGTTCCGTTAGATAAAAAAACAAGTATACCGGAAGGTTCATATATAGTTAAAGACGCAAAAGCAAAACTTCCAAATCCTAAATTAGGTCATGTATCAGCATCATGTTGGAGTGTTGAATATGACAATCCTTTTTCACTTGCAATAATAAAAGATGGAAAAAATATGATAGGACAAAAACTTTTTGCACTATCTCCATTAAAAAACAAAACAATACCTGTTGAAATTGTATCATCACATTATGTTGATCCAAAAGGAGAGAGAGTTAGATCATGACATCTGTATCAGCTTTAAATCATATTCATAAAAAAGGACTTTTTGGAAATCACGAGAATAAAAATGTAGAAAATTTATTAAAAGTTTCGGAAATTAAAAACATACTTATTGTTCAAATAGTTCAGTATAAAAGTTCTTCTGTTTCATTTGAAAGTATCAACATTGATGGTTTAAAACTGAAAAATGAACCATTAAGTGTAGTTAGCAATAATGATACAAGAATTTTATGGAATGGTCCAAAAAATTGGCTTTTAGTATCAATTAAAAAAGATTTACTTAAAAATATTTCAGAAGTTCTTAAAGAAACAGATTTTGCTGTAACAGATTTATCTCACTCGAGGGCTATAATTGAAATAGAAGGGCATGAAGTAAGAGAAGTTCTTAAAAAAGGATGTCCATTTAATTTTAATGAGTTAAAAAAAAACCAAGGTATTAATTCTATATTTAATGGAATTACAGTCACAGTAGATATGATTGAAGATTCTCCAAACAAAATAAGATTATTTGCACTTAGAAGTTTTGGTGAATCGCTATATCACTCTGTAACAGATGCTTGTTTAGAATTTGGTTATAAAAATATTTAATTAGTTTGTTTTATTACTATAGTATTTTTTATAATCTCCGGTAATTATTAAATAAAATGACATCTAGAAAAAATTTCTTATTTTCGTTGGTTGGTATTTTTTTTGTTTTTACAACAGTAAAATTTTATTCTTTTTATACAGAGTATTCGACATGGCAATATGCAGATTGGCTGATAAACTACCAGGGCGGTTTGGTTAGAAGGGGTTTGATTGGTGAGATTCTGTTTAGACTACACAAATTTACCTCTGTAGATTTGGATATATTAATTTTTTTATTTGTAACCTCATTATATGTAATTTTTAGCTATTATTTGCTTAAGTCAATTAAATATATTGAAAATTCAAATATTAATATATTAATATTTCTTTCACCTGCTTTTTTTATTTATCCGATTATGAAC
>CACLQI010000030.1 GCA_902608975.1 uncultured Pelagibacteraceae bacterium | reverse complement strand
TGAAATATAAGATATATAACCTGGTATAAGTGGTAATACGCATGGAGATAAAAAACTTATAAATCCTGCTCCAAAAGCAACAAACAACTCTATCATTTGAAATTTTAATTATTTAAAAAAGCTATTAAAAGTAAAATAATCCATACCGCTCCATAATAAAAAGGCATAGCTTTTCTCCATGAGAATAAAATTTTTGCTGCATTTTTTTTTTGTTTTCTATTCATAATTATCCTTTAATACCTAAATGTGTATATTTTACATTTAAATAATCTTTAATTGCCATTGAGCCACCCTCTCTACCGTCACCCGTTTGCTTAATGCCTCCGAAAGGTGCTTCGGCTTGTGCTACCAGAGGTGTATTCACCGCAACAGCTCCTGTTTCTATTTGCTCGGATGCCTTGGTTGCTAATTCCATAGAGTTAGTACAAATGTAACTTGCAAGACCTAGTTCATGATTGTTAGCTCTTTCAATAACTTCATCAAATGTTTTAAACGACAGCATTGGGCATAAAGGTCCAAAAGGTTCTTCTCTCATAATTGTAAAATCATCTTTTACATTATCAAAAATTGTTGGTTCATAATAAAAACCTTTATTAAATCCTGCTGGTTTTTTTCCTCCCAGCAATACTTTTGCACCTTCTTTTTTAGTTTTTTCAACCAAATCTTCAATTTCGTTAAGCCTTTTTTTCGTTGTCATCGGTCCTAATTGAACATCTGCATCCATTCCATTTCCTATTTTTAATTTTTTAGTTTTTTCTACAAATAAGTTAACAAAATCTTTTTTCTTACTGTCTTGGATGTAGAATTTACTTGGAGAAATACAGACTTGACCATTGTTTCTAAATTTTGATGCAATAGCCATATCTGTTGCTTTTTCAATATTTGCATCATTAAATACAATGAATGGTGCATGACCACTTAACTCCATAGTAACTCTTTGAACTTTTTCAGCGGCTTGTTTAAGTACTAACTTTCCAACTCTTGTAGATCCTGTAATTGAAATTTTTTTAACTATATCAGATGAAATTAATTGAGAAGCTATACTTGGTGGGTCACCAGATAGCAAATTAACCACTCCTGGAGGAACTCCAGCTTCTCTACAAATGTCAACTAACTCCATCACTCCACCTGGTGCAATCACATCGGGTTTGATAATAACTGAACAGCCTGCAGCTAAAGCTGTTGATATTTTTCTTCCTGATAGAACTAAAGGAAAATTCCAAGGAGACATTGCTGCAACTACTCCGATTGGTTGATAAAAAACATGAATTCTAGTGTCTTCAAATCTACTTTCTACTGTTTGACCATAAATTCTTTTTGTTTCCTCTGAATTCCATTCAAAAATATCTGCAGTAGCTCCTACTTCACCCTTACCTTCAAGAAAAGGTTTACCTACTTCAAGTGTTATCCATTTTGCAAGTACATCTTGTTTGGCTCTTATTAGGTCAGCAATTTTTCTAATGACTGAAGACCTTTTCCAAGGAGAAGTTTTTTTCCAAACCTCTAAACCTTTTTCAGCAGATTTAAGAGCCTTATCTACATCAGCAGGTGTAGCTTTCGACGCATGTCCGATAATTTCCTCGCTTGCTGGATTTATAACTTCATAAGTCTTTTTGTCCGATGATTGTTGCCACTTACCATCTATAAATTGACCAAATTTTTCGTACATAAATTTAATTTAACATTACTATAGGTTGTGTCTACTATGCAATTTACTCATTATAACATTTTTCTAATTATGATATTCTAAAATATTTAAGAAAGGAGGTTATATGGCTAAATTTTATGGCATGGGAAACTATACCGCTAAAGCTTTTCAAGGATTTATTAAAGATCCAGGTCAAGATAGATCTAAAGCAGTAGAGGCAGTTGCAAATTCTTTAGGTGCAAAAGTTCATGGTTTTGATTTATTAAGAGGACCTTATGATTTTGTAGTTATAATGGAAGGAACCTTTACACAAATGGCAGCAGCAAAACTAGCTGTTGAAGCTACTGGTGCAATTTCTAATTTTACTATAAGTGAAGCGATAGATCTTAACGCAGCTGCTAAAGAAGCAGGAAAAGTAGCAGCAGCATATAAACCAGCAGGTTAATTATATTTAACTTAACTTCTGGTCTTTAGATCAGAAGTTAAGTTCTCTCATATAAGATTGGAAACATTTTTCCACCAAGTGGGTCACCATTTTTGTAGCCAGCTTCTTGCATAGATTTTCTATAATTGTAACTTGTCCAATCACCAACATAACTGATTTTTGCGTTTTCTTTTGCTACTCTTAAAGTATAACGGCTTAATGTTTTTTGTGGTATTGAAGAACTAAGAGTTCCGTGAAGCGTTCTCATATCAAATATTACACAATCACCTAGCTCACAATCCCACTGTAAAAATTCATATTTATCTTTATTTCCTAAAATATCAGGAGGAAGCTCATATTTTTTTCCATCAACAATGCATTCGTTTCCTTCGACTTTATGTCCATCTTTAAATAAGACTCTTAAAAATAACTTATTCCATAAATGAGATCCTTTTACCCAAACAACACCCTCATTTTTACCAGTTGGTTGTAATGGCAACCAAAGAACACACATAGTTCCATCCATGTCAAAATAACTTATATCATGATGGAATGGTGTCGAAGATTTAGATCCTCCTTCTCTTAAAAACCAATTATCCATAACAAGATTTATTTTTTTTGCTGACATCAATTCAGAAGCAATTTTTGCGTAAGGAGAATTAAAAACAAAATCCTTAAATTCAGGAATAAGATCCCAAGTCCAGTAATCTTCTAAGTAGGCTGGAACATTTTTTTCAATTGTATGTGATTTAAATCTTGGGCTTGGATTTTTTATATCTCTTTCAATACCTTTTTGAAGTTTTTTTAACCATTCAATCTCAAATTTTCCTTTTAAGAAAATTGCACCATCCTCTTTAAATCTATTTATTTCTTCACTATTTAGAATTTTTTTCATTTTAATTTATAAAAATAAATTAATCATTTTAGTTACAGAATAAT
>CACLQI010000029.1 GCA_902608975.1 uncultured Pelagibacteraceae bacterium | reverse complement strand
AGATTCTTTAGAAGAAAACAATATTCAAATTGATATTCAGAATCAAGAATGGAAAATTAAATGACAAATTTAAATCAGCTTTTACTAAATTTCGAGCATAAACAAAATTTCAAGGATGAAGATTTTTATGTAAGTAAGAGTAATTATTTTGCCTTCAATTTAATTAATACTTGGCCTAAATGGGAAAAAAATTTTTTAAATATTTGTGGAGATAATTATTCAGGAAAATCACATTTGACAAATATATTTTTAAAAAAATTCAAAGGAATAAAAATTAATGCACATTTATTTAAAAATGAAAATTTACGAGAAATTAAAGTTCATCAAAATATCATTTTAGAAAATTTTGACAAAAATATTGATGAAGTTTTAATATATTCTTTATTCAATACCATTGATCATGATAACAAGTATTTAATTATAAATTCAACTATACCTATAAATGAAATAAACTTTAAACTAGATGATTTAAAATCAAGAACCAAAAACTGTCTATTTGCAAAAATAGAAAAACCTGACGATGAACTTATGTTTGCCTTAATTCTAAAAAATTTTTCTGATCGTCAGATTGTAATAGATAAAAAATTGATTGATTTTGTTATTAAAAGAATAGATAGATCATATAGCAAAATATATGAATTCATATATAAAATTGATGAATTAAGTTTAAAAAGAAAAAAACCAATTGATTTTAAAACGATCAAAGAAGCATTGAAGGCTTAACTTGAATAAATACAGAACACATAACTGTGGTGAACTTACCAAAAAACACAACTCAAAAAATATTATTCTATCCGGTTGGGTAAATAAGAAACGTGACCATGGTAACTTGTTATTTATAGATTTAAGAGATAATTACGGAGTAACTCAATGCGTAATTGATAAAAGTAATCAATATTTTGTTAATTTAGAAAAAATCCAACTTGAAAGTGTTATAAAAATATTAGGAAAAGTAGTTGAGAGAGATAAAGATTCTATAAATTTAGAACTTAAAACTGGAGAAGTCGAAATTGCTATAGAGTCGTTTGAAATGCTTGGTCAATGCAAAGAACTTCCTATGCCAGTTTTTACAGACCAGGAGTATTCAGAAGAGATTAGACTTAAATATAGATTTTTAGATTTAAGAAGAAAAAAAATACATGAAAATATTATTCTGCGATCTAAAGTTATTTCCTTTATTAGAAAAGAAATGAATGAATTAGGTTTTTTAGAATTTCAAACTCCAATTTTAACTTCTTCCAGCCCTGAAGGTGCAAGAGATTTTTTGGTTCCAAGTAGATTAAATCCTGGAAAATTTTATGCACTTCCTCAAGCACCTCAACAATTTAAACAACTAATAATGGTTTCTGGATTTGATAAGTATTTTCAAATAGCCCCATGTTTTAGAGATGAGGATGCGAGAGCCGACAGAAGTCCAGGTGAATTTTATCAACTTGATTTAGAAATGTCATTTGTTGAGCAAGAGGATGTTTTTAATGTAGTAGAAAAACTAATGATAAATTTATTTAATAAATTTTCTTCAAGGAAGCTTCTGAATAATAAATTTCCAAAGATACCATATGAAGAAGCAATGTTAAAATATGGAACTGATAAACCAGATTTAAGAAACCCATTATTAATATATGATTTAACAAATGTTTTTACTCGAGAAGATGTAAAATTTGATATTTTTAAAAAACTAGTAAAATCAGGATCGAAAGTAAGGGCAATAGTTACAAAAAACACAAAAGATAAACCAAGAAGTTTTTTTGACAATATAGATAAATGGGCCAAAGACCAAGGAGCTTCAGGCTTAGCGTATTTTACAATTGAAAACCAAAATGAAATTTATGCAAAAGGTCCAGTGGGAAAATTTTTTTCTACACAGTCCTTAAAAGAAATTATGAAAACCACAGGTGCAGCAGTAGGGGATAGTATCTTTTTTGCTTGTGGAAAAATAAAAGAAGTAGAAAAAATTTCTTCTCAAGCAAGGGAAAAAATAGCTATTGATTTAAATTTGATTGATAAAGACTCTTTTGCTTTTTGTTGGATAGTTGATTATCCAATGTTCGAAATGGATGATGATAATAAGATTAAATTTAGTCACAACCCTTTTTCAATGCCCCAAGGCAAAATTGAGAAAATTGATTATAAAAACCCTTTGAAAATAAAAGCCTATCAATATGATATTGTATGTAATGGAGTTGAACTGTCATCAGGAGCTATAAGAAATCACAGGCCAGAATTAATGTATAAGCTATTCTCCTTAGCGGGTTATGATAAAAAACAGGTAGATGACAAATTCAGTGGAATGATAAATGCTCTGAGTTATGGAGCGCCACCACATGGAGGTATAGCACCTGGAATAGATAGAATTGTTATGCTTTTAGCAGATGAAAAAAATATAAGAGAGGTAACTATGTTTCCAATGAATCAAAATGCTCAAGATTTAATGATGAATGCGCCATCTGAAGTTTCGGAAAATCAATTAAAAGAACTTAATTTATCTCTAAAAAAGAAAAAATAAATTACTTTTTTCCCTTTAAGTTAATCTTAATATCGGATAGATCCACGAGATTTTTTTTATAATTACTTCTTACGAATCCTTTACTAGTTATATCTTTAACAATTTTTAAAAATTGATTTTGATCATCAGAATTTTCTTCATCAGTTGTGTTTAATTTTTCCGAGCTACCTATTGATGGAGTGTGAGCTAAATCTTCTCTATTTTGATAAGATATAGCTAATTCTCTAAAAATATAGTCAAGCATTGATGTTGCGCTTAAAATTCTGTCATTTCCATGAACCTTACCAGATGGTTCGAATTTAGTTCCTACATATGCGTTTATAAATTCATCAAGTGGAACTCCATATTGAAGACCTAAAGAAATAGCAATTGCAAAGTTGTTCATTAAAGCTTTTACAAGCTCTCCTTCTTTGCTTGTATCTATAAAAATTTCACCAATCTTGCCGTCTTCATATTCTCCAGTATGTAAATAAATTTTATGATTACCGATAGTAGCTTTTTGAATATATCCCTTTCTTCTATCAGGCATACTAAATCTTTTGCTTATACCCTCATTGATTTTATTTACAAATTTTTGACTACTTTCTTTAGGGACAATTTTAGCTTGAGATTTTTCAGATATTTCCTCAATATTATTATCTTTTACATTTTCACTATTAATTTTAGCATTTAGATTTCTTGTTTTTCT
>CACLQI010000028.1 GCA_902608975.1 uncultured Pelagibacteraceae bacterium | reverse complement strand
TTATAGGATGAATTTGTAAAAATTTATCACTTTTAATAAAGTCGTTTAAATCACTAAAGCTACCAAACATACCAATATCTCTAACTTTTTTTTGGGTAACAAAACCTATTTTCTTTTTTTCTTCTATAAATGCTTTGGAGTTTTCCAGATTATTATACCACCTTATTCTAATTTTTTTTCTATCTCCATAACCATTTATATTATCCCAAACATCTTGAAACATTTCAGTGTCAAAATAAATAGAGTTTACAACTCTTTCAGGAAAAGCTTTTTTAAACATTCCAGAAATTAGAAAAAATTTATATGATACATCACCTTCGCTATATACAAATTTTTTTTCTAATCTTTGTTCAGCCATTTATTTGTTCAAAATTAATAAATCTTCGAATTAATAAAATCATCATCCAAATTTCCAAAATAATTTTCATTATTAATAACCAGCTTAAATAATAGAAATCAAAAATTTTCTAAATATGTCAATTCATTTATAGAACTTAATGAAAGTGCTCATCTTTAATAAATTTTTAAAAACAATTGAAATATTTTTATTAAAGTATAAGTTTGTTAAAATTTAACATGAAAAATTTAATACTAATTACTTTTATAATATTCTGCAACCTTACTTCAAATTCGTTTGCTTACTTTGATCCTGGTACTGGTAGCTTTATATTGCAAGCAATCATTGGTTTTCTAGCAGCTGGACTTGCAGCAATGACTGTAACATGGAATAAATTTAAGAATTTTGTATTAAAAATTTTAAAAAAAAAAGATAAAAAAAAATTAGATGAATTTTGATGAAGGTTCATTTAGAGACCCAGCTGGCAGAATATTTTACAAATCAAATAAAATTTTTCGTTTAATTAATGATTCAGGAAAAAATAGAATTAAATTTGTTTTTGATAATAAAATAATAGAAAAATCTATAGAAAAAGGATATTTGATAAAATGTAGTCTATTAAATTCAAACGAAATTAAAGATTATGAATTAGATCCAAATTCCACAATAATTGAACATAAAAAAATTCCTTATATATCATATCCTTACGAGTGGGGGTTTAATCAATTAAAAGCTGCAGCTTTACATCATTTAGATTTTCATTTATTTTTATTAAATCACGGAGCTACACTAATTGACGCTAATGCTTACAATATCCAATTCATTGGATCAAAACCAATTTTTATAGATGTTTTGTCTATCAAAAAATATGAAGAAGGTGAATATTGGTTAGGACACAAACAATTTTGTGAAAATTTTTTAAATCCGCTCTTATTAACGTCAAAAAAAGGTGTAGCGTTTAATAATTGGTTTAAAGGAAATCTTGAAGGTATACCTACACAGGATTTAAATAATCTTTTAAATTTTTTTGATAAAATTTCATTTAATATTTTTTTACACGTTTATTTACTTAACAGATTAGATAAAAAATATAAACCTCAAGATAAAAAAGTAGATTTAAATTTAAAAAAAAAATTTCCTAAAAAAAATTTTTTATCTATGTTAAATCAATTAAAAAATTTTATATCAAACTTAAATCCAAAAAGAATAACTACAGTTTGGGAAAATTATTCACTTTCAAATACTTATAAAGCTACAGAAGAAAATATAAAGACAGAAATTGTAAAAAAATTTATTTTAAAAAATAAATTTTCAATTATGGCTGACCTAGGTTGTAATGATGGATTTTATTCTAAAATTGCTACAGATAATGGCGCAAAATATGTTGTTGGTTTTGATTATGACGCTAATTCAATAGACATGGCATTTAAAAAAAATGATAAAGAACAACTAATTTTTTTACCTTTGATTTTTGATGCTACCAATCCCAGTTCAAATTTAGGATGGAATGAAAAAGAAAGAAAAAGTTTTAATAAAAGGGCAGAATTTGATGGAGTTTTAGCTTTGGCTTTTGAACATCACCTAACAATTGCGAAAAACATACCAATGGAAGAAGCTATTAATTGGATAATATCATTAGCTCCACAAGGTTTAATTGAGTTTGTACCAAAAAGTGATCCTACTATACAAAAAATGATGAAATTTAAAGGAGATATATTTCCAGACTATAATGAAGAAAATTTTAAAAATTGCATATCTAAAATTGCTAAAATTGTTTCAATTAAACCAATCACAGAGTCCGGAAGAAAAATATATGAATATAAGGTTTAAATAATTTATTTAATCAAAAAACTTAATATTTTAAACTTATTATCTTCGTAAACAAAATTTGTCCCAGCTTCTGATAAATGATTATTATTTACATAAAATAATTCTGAATTTTTATATTGTAAACAATCATTTTGATGGCATAGAGATTTTAAAGGGTCTACAAAAAGAAAATCAAAATTTTTAGTTATTATATCATTTCCGTATAACTCAAGATAATAATTAACCTCTCTATAACTATCTAAAAGACCATCTTTATTTTTAAAATAAGCATAATTTTTTTCACATTCATTATTATTAAAAAAGTATTTTGGCCTTAGCAGGCAAGACATGATACTAATTTTTTGCATTTTAAGAGCTGGAATTTGACCAAAGATAATTATTTTTTCAACTTCTTCATATTTTTTATTTAATTTTAGATCATTTATATTATTAATATATTTTAAAATATCCGAATCAATTTTCTCACTTTTGGATTGCCAGTTAAACCACAAATTTCCAATTATTAATATTTTTGCTTTTGGATTAATTTCATTGCAGTTTGATATAGGGTTTTTAGGAAAAGAGTCACATATTCTTCTATAATTTACTACAGACATACCAAGTTTATCTGCTATTTTTTTGGAGGCAGGGAACCAGGTGGTAGCATTTGAGTCGCCTAATACAATTATTCCTGCATTTTCTTCGTCACCAGATAAGCATATTTTGTATCTCAAATTATAAACATTTGAATATATTCTTTCACACGGGTCTTCTGTACTTTTGATTTTAGATAAGATTATTTTTTGTTCATCGCTTAATCTTTCTAAAAATCCATTGTTAGTTTTTATATAATTTGAATATAAAATTGTAACAATCAAAATAATTGGGGTTAAATAATTTCTTATAGTAAAATCTTTATTTCTAAAAGGCTTTTCAATAAATTTATAAATCATAAATGATAATAAAATTGAAAAAATAATTATATTAAACTTTGTTATCAAGGAAAGTTCATTAACAACTGAATATTTTACAAAAGAAATAATGGGCCAATGAACTAAATATAGTGAATAACTTATAAGTCCAATAAATATAGAAATTTTATTATTAAATAAAACATTAATTCTCGGAGCATCTTTAAAATAAATTATAAATGAAGATCCAATTAAAGCTGAAATTACAATAAAACTTTGAAATTTATGATTTGGTGATATTTGAAAAAGAGTTGATATTATTAATAAAATACCAATTCCAAACAAAAAAACTTCATATTTTTTATCAATTTTCTTTTTAGGAACAAAAAAAATCAAGCTTCCAAATAAAAATTCAAAAAATCTAAAAGGTATTAAATAAAAAAGTAAGTCAGAAATCTCTTTTCCAT
>CACLQI010000027.1 GCA_902608975.1 uncultured Pelagibacteraceae bacterium | reverse complement strand
TTGGTGGTTTCTCAACCAGATTTAGGCACTTCAATTTTAATAGCTTTAAGTGGTTTAGTTGTTTTGTGGCTTGCAGGACTTAATATAAAATATTTTATTTATTCTTCTCTGGTTTTTGTTATTTCAACGCCTTTTATAATTGCTTTTTTAGAACCATATCAAAAATTAAGAATATTAACTTTCTTTAACCCAGATAAAGATCCACTTGGTGCCGGATATCAAATTATCCAATCAAAAATTGCTATTGGGTCTGGAGGCTTAACAGGCAAAGGTTTTTTAAGAGGAACACAAAGTTATTTAGATTTTTTGCCAGAAAAGCATACAGATTTTATTTTCACATTATTTTCTGAAGAGCATGGATTTACTGGTTCATTATTTCTTTTAATTTTATATGCAATTATGATTTTTAGAATTTTAAGAATTGGCTCATTTACAAGAAGTTATTTTGCAAAACTTTATTGTTTTAGTTTTGCAGCAGCAATATTTATTTATATCACTGTTAATATGAGTATGGTTTTAGGGTTATTACCTATTGTTGGTTCTCCATTGCCAATTATGTCTTACGGCGGATCATCTATGTTAGCAACAATGATTGGTTTTAGTATTGTGATGAGCGCAAAGATATACAATAAACAGTTAATCTCTTAAGTTTTTCAACCTAGAAACGTAAAAGCTAAAAAAAGTCAATATTTACAGACTATTTTGGGTTTATTCTTAGGTTTATAGATTGTTATTTAGTGTTTATTATATAAACAAATCATATGTTTGAAAAATTAGAAGAATTAGCAAAAAATAATAAAAAGATTTCTGATTTCCATATAAGAAGTGGATGGCCCTTAGCTTATAGACAAACAGGTGAAATTCATAAAGTACAGGAAGTTGTTGTTAAAAAACAAGATTTGCAAGACCTTATTTCTACAAATTGTAATGAAGTAGAAATGAAAAGGTTTCAAGATACACATGAATTAGACTCTTCAGTTACGTTGGCTGGATTAAGATTTAGAGCAAATTTTTATAAAACAATTCATGGTCCAGCAGCTGTCTTAAGAAGAGTAGAGAGCGTTATACCTTCAATGGATCAATTTGATTTACCTCCTGTTCTTTATGATATTATTGACATGCACAAAGGTTTAGTTTTAGTTACGGGACCAACTGGATCGGGAAAATCAACAACACTTGCAGCAATTGTTAATGAAATAAATAAAACAAGAACCTCAAACATAATTACAGTAGAAGATCCTGTAGAATTTATACATAAAGATTTAAAAAGCATTGTATCTCATAGAGAAGTTGGAAAACAAACACAAAGCTTTGCTAGTGCATTAAAAGCTGCGCTAAGGGAAGATCCAGATGTTATTCTTGTTGGCGAGATGAGAGATTTGGAAACTGTTTCTTTAGCATTAACTGCTGCAGAAACTGGTCACTTAGTTTTTGGAACTTTGCACACTAGCGGTGCACCAAGTACAATTAACAGAATTATAGATGTGTTTCCTCCAGAACAACAGGCGCAAATTCGTGCACAAATTTCAACATCTTTAAAAATGGTTGTAACACAAAGATTGCTAAAAACTAAAGATGGTCAAGGACGTTGTGGTGCTTTTGAAGTGATGAAGTGTACTGCTCCTATTCAGAACTTAATAAGAGAATCTAAAATTCATCAAATTCCAAGCATCATGCAAACCGCAGTCAAAGAAGGTATGATTACTATGACTAAGTCTTTAGAAGAACTTGTTAAGGCAGGAAAGATAGATGCGGGCGCAGGAAAAGAACATTAAAGGTTTTAACGTACTTGAACTTATAGCGGTTGTTCTCATTATAGGAATTATCTCCGCTGCTGCTTATCCTAAATTTTCCGGTTGGAAAACTCAAAGAGAAATTAGAGATGCAGCTTTGAAGATAAAAAGTTTGATGCTAGCAATAAATGCTCAAGCCCAAAGAGGATTGTACTCATTTGTTCAAGTTTATGTAAATATTACAGACACAGAAATAACTATTGTATCAAAAGGAATGAAACCAGACACCCTTTCTACAAAAATAAATAATGGTGACAGTGCTTGGAATATAGATGAATCATCGAGGTGTAATATTGTAAGTACTGCTTATTGGGATGATGATGGAGGTGCGGCTGATAATACAGTAATACAAGTACAAAAACTCGAATTTGATGCAAATAAATTTGCTAGCAATTTTGCAGGCGAAGCTGCCGTATGCTTTTCAAAAGATGCAAGATGGTTTAGTGGAGCTGGGAATTTTGTTAGTGGAGCCGTAGGGGATACAAGTGTAGATCAAACAATGTTTTTATGTATAAAAGTTGAAGATGTTCCAACATGTGCCATCGATGAAGGCAGTGGAGAGCCAACCACAGTTGTGGATAATGTATATTCAATTGATTGGACGAGATTTGGAGACGTAACAGTAGATAAATGGAGTACCTTATTAAATGAATGGGTGTTACAATAGTCACAATGATAAAAAAAAATAAAAATATTTTAGGGTTATCAATTTTAGAGGCTATTATATCAACTGCTATAGTAGGAATTGGATTTGTCGCGATTCTTTCAATGGTAAATTATTCAGTTCAATCAATTGACACCTCGGGCGAGAGAACCAAGGCTAATTATTTAGTAAGCATGATGGCTGAAGATGTCATTGGCCATAGAAACAGTATTTATGGTGTAAACTCTAACTCAGAGGATGTTGTTATTAATTCTGATGGAACTATTACAATTGAAGGCGTAGAAAGACCAGATGCAAGAAGGTTTTCAGATCATCTAGCAGGACAAGAATTTACAACAAGATGTGGTCAAACAGCAAATGTTGACGCAACAGGAGGTACAACTGCTCCTCCTAAAGATGAGACACCAAAAAGTATTTATGAAACTGTATTTGTTGATGCTCCCTCAAATAAAGAAGAAAAGTGGATGAAAATATTTTCTGAAAATCGATATTTGAAATGCAAGGGAGACAGAGATGTAAGGAGAATGAAGGTATACAAAGTATGTAGATGGCCTGGCGTATGTCCTTATCAAGACACTTCAATTACTGATGACGGTATGTACATTGGGAGAGTTCAAATTAATTTAAATAACGGTAAAAAAAGAAAATTTTTATATTTTCAAACAGATTACAAAATTAGAAAATAATGAAAAAAAATTATTTAAAAAATATTTTAGGTTTCACTTTAATTGAAGTGCTTATTGGTGTTGTGATTTCCTCAATTATGATGGCAGCAATGTATACTACTTATAGTGTTGTAAACAAAAGTTATTCGCAAGTTACAGACCGTGCAAAAATTAGCCGATCAGGAAGAGATATTGTAGAAATGATGATGAGGGATATAAGAATGGCAGGGTTTAAATATAGACTTGGAACAAATACGCTAGATTTTCCAACTACAAGTTACTTGCAATTCAATGGCGGCGACACCACTATTGCTTTGAGTCATGATCCAATAATTATAGAAAAAAATGTTCCACTGGGTTTTTCTATAACCGGAGGGGGTGATCCAACTCCCAAACATAACGACGATGATAAGTGCTGTGATAGAATACATATTGTCTATGATGATTTTAATCAAAATGATCAAACTCAACCTTATAAGAGGTATAAAATCACTTACTACGCAAAACCAGAAGATGATGGGAAAGATAAAAGATATGCAGTATATAAAACTGTACAAAGTTGGATACAAAATTTAGACCAGGACGCAGGAGCATGGGTAAGTGATTGCTCTGAATGTTATGTTGGGCAAAAAATTCGTGATCATGTAGTTGATATGGAATTTATTCCACTTGATGCAGCAGGAAGAAAAATTTCTCCTCTTCCAAAACCGGGATCTGATACTGCGGCTAGAGACAATCTTTACAAAATACGAGCAGTTGATGTCAGATTAACGTTTAGATCGAAAAAAGAATTTTATAGATTTGAAGCAAAAGCTGACACACCAAGATTTGTAAAAGCACTTGGAGATAGAACACAAGCATTTGTTGATAGATACTTAAGAGACTCTGTTGTTGTTACAATTCATACAAGAAATATTGGAGGCGGAATATAAAATCATGAAACGAAAAAATGAAAAAGGTTTTGCTTTAATTCTTTCTCTTGTTCTTCTTTTAGTGATGTCATTGATGGGAGGAGCTTTAATTGTCATTTCTTCAACAGACCATCAAAGCAATAATTCAAGCGATGAATATCAACAAGCTTTTTATGTAGCTGAGACCGCATTATTAGAAGCTGAGAAAAGTGTAATAAATAAAATGATGGGACCATGGGTGAATGTTGATACAGAATTTCAAACAAAACCCACAGGTATGACTTC
>CACLQI010000026.1 GCA_902608975.1 uncultured Pelagibacteraceae bacterium | reverse complement strand
ATCAAGATACGCTAGTTGGGCTTGCCTTGATTTTCTTTACAATGCTAACGATGTTTTCTTGGATTATATATTTTTACTTTAAAATATTTAATTAGAAGCCGCTTTCTCTCCAGCTTCCTCGGCTTGATTGAACTTCTCCTGATGCTGCTAAAACTTTATACAACGTATCTTCATCTTCTTTAGGTCCAGCAACGTTAGCAAAAAGTGTATCACCAAAAATTACTAATTCTGATAAAATTCCTTCTCTTACTTGTTTACATTTCTTGCCATTAGCAACACCACCTCTAGTTAAAAGGTGAGAATTGTTAGATCCACACTCATCATCAGCTACACATATGTATGCCATTCCAATATTACATGCGTCGGTACCTGGTGGTGGTTCATAAATTGGGAAATACACTTGCCCCTTAAACAGTGTTGGTGGTGCAGAAAGTTTTCTATAAGTATTTACTGTTGATGCATTATTAGGAGCTAAACCATCTGGTGTGTCTAAATGTATTACCCAAGCTAAATCACCTCGACCAGGTCCATATTGGCAAGTTAGTTTTCCAGTCGTATTAACACATACATTGGTTGCCGTTACAGAAGGATATACTCCCTCATCAATACTTTTGGCAGCATTAGCACCCTCGTGTGCTTTTTTTATGAAAGTATCATCCGTTTCAGGTGGGATATGTACTCCGTTAAGATGTTTAAAGTACGGATAATGAGGATCCTTTATTCCATATAATATATTGTCCATCTTTGGAGATCCTCCACCTATGTTACCAAAGTTTCCTGTTCCTCCAAATAACCAAAACTCACGTGTTGTTAGTCCAATTCCTGCATCCATTGAAAAATAACTGTATCTTCTATTGTCAGTATTTGCATTTAATCTAAATAATGTTGTTTGATCAAATAATTTTGCATTATTCTCGGTTGAGCTTGTTAAATTAATTTTTGTAATTTTACCTTCAAGATCATTAAAATATACCATCGCTCCCCGCCAAGGAATATTAAAGGCTGTATCAGGAGTGATCACAACTGCAGATGAAGGTAACGAATTACCTATATCACTTCCATTTGGTGTTGCCATAACTCCTGCTTCTGTAAGTATTCCAGATGGGTCAGTATCAACTATAGTAATTGGACCTCCGTTAGCCTCCCATCCATAAATTGACCCTGGGTTGTCCATATCTTCCAAATTAACAAGAAAAACTGCAGAACCAGCACATAAATTTGTATTACCCATTCCACCACCCATTACAGCTACATAAGTGTCTTTTTTATAATTACTCCTTTCGCCTGTACTTTCGGAAGGAATTCTAACTATTCTTGGCGTTGACCACGTTTCACCTAATTGGCTATAGTCGTATTTAGGGTCAATACCACCAGCAGAAGTACAAGAAGTAGCAACATTGAAAGAATTAGTTGGTATTAGTGTTTCTACTGTTTTTGTTACTTCTTCAGTTACTTCATTACCATCATCATCAGTAGTAGTTTCAGTAGTAGTTTCAGTAGTAGTTTCTATGACACTTCCAGGGGCAGCAAAAGTTTTGTCTGCACCAAATTCAATAACTAGCTGACCGGCAATATATTTTGCAGTACTAAAATCTATAGTTTTTAATGTACCTTCTACTCTTTCTGTTATTTTTAAATTACTTTTAGGAACATTTACACCATCAGGTGCATGTGGAGTTAATCCTTCAAAAGTAAATGTTTTTCCTTGGTAACAAGAAGCTGTTCCAGCCACATGAAAAGAACCTCCTGCATCAGTATTGGTTTGACACGCAGAAATATTATCTTGATTAGTACAAGCTGGTTCACCTTCTTCACCACAAGCATCTGTCACTGCTTCATCAAGATCTCGAGCATCATTATAATTTCTTGTTGCCTGTTGACCTTCTAGAGAATCTCCAATACTTGCAGAGCCTGAAGTATAAGGGTGATCTGTTATAGTTCCTTCGTTATCAGCAATTAAAACCCTGTTGTTTATTGCATCATTAAATACAGAATACATGTGTATAGGGCCTTTTCCTTCTACCAATATTGGATTAGTTACATCTAACACTGAAAATCCAGCACCACCTCTTCCGTAAGGTATCATTAAAATAGTTCGCCAAGATTTTGTGGTATCCAAATTTCCAGCTGAGTCATAACCTGCCATATATACATCGTGAACTACTGGTGATCCATCAACACCAAAAACAGCATTTGTTCCTCCTTTAGCAACTTTATTACCTTCATCGTCGTAAGTAACATCAACTCCTCCATCGAGGTCTTTATTTATAATTGATGGCATAAGGCCAGCTATAAATGGTGGGACGAAAGCCCATTCCTCTTTACCCGTTTCAGCATTTATTGCATGTAACATTCCAGAGTTTGAACCAGCATAAATTACTTTTCTTCTGTCTATGTTATTCTTCCTAAAACCTTGATAATTGTTTGCAGATCTAAAATATGCCTCTTCATTAGGAGCTGTAAAATCTGTGCTTGCATCAGGAGGCCCTATTTCTACCAACTGAGAATGATATATGTCACCTAAAACATGCTCTCTTTTTTGAGTAACATTACAATCGCCATTGTAGTCAAAATAATCAGTTCCATTCATGAAGTTAATTAAACCTTTAGCATCATCTTCATGTCCATTTTCTCCAACGTGTCCGTTTGCTACTGTTGAACAGTATGAAGTTGTGTTATGGTAATCTAAGATAGCGTAATCTAAAAGTCCAAAAAGCTCAATAACAGATTCTGAGTTATCAGTATTAAAATTATCCCAATTTCCGATATAATTTGCATCAGGCATTGCACTCCAAATATTTCTTGTATCAGCTGCTCCTGCTGCAGCTGCCTGTCCTTTCACTTCTCTTCCAGCATCCCAATTTCCAAATGCGTTTCCTGCAGCTGTATCATGTTCTACTGAATTGTCTGAATTAAGTTTTTTTCTTAAAATTGTACCCTTCCATTCACCAAATTGCTCGTAAGAAAACTGAGCTTGATATAATGATCCACCTTCTTGAACCGTTGCGGTAATTGATGGTGCTGTAAATGATAATTTTTCAGCAAGAATTTGCCTAATTTTACTTGTTAGTTGAGTTTTTAACTCTATAGGTGTTGCTGCTTCTATAACTGGCTCACAATCTGGATGTGATGAGTCGCCACCTGGGCAGGATCCTGCAACGGCCAATTGGTTAAATCTTGTCATTCCCACTGGGTTAATGCCTCCACCGTAAGCGACAAATAATGTTACAACTGGATTTTCCAAACCTCTTAACTTTTCAATTTCTGCAGCTGCAGCATCATTGTTCATAAACATTCCGTCTCCAATAACAATTACATAATTTAGCTGACACTCAGATGTCGCATCATAACCTTCAAAGTCATTTGAAAAATATTTATATGCCATTTGAGCAAATGCCCTGGAATCTGTTCCCCATGCAAGTCTTTGAGGTAATAAATGGTCGAGGATCCTAGTGTATCCTTCAGAACTAATACCAACATTTAAACATGAGTCTCTATTACATTGTGTAGAACGACCATCTGTTTGAGTTCCGGTCCATCCTCCATAATAATTACATGAATTTCTAAAATGACAAAATCTTCCACCTCTTCCCCTGTTTTTATGCCCTCCTGTTTCACCTGCATTCCAGTGACCATATCCAAAATGAGCACCACTTGTTAAGGTCGTATCACTTACAATAGTAGCCATTGCTTGTTTTACTCCAGTCCATCTAGAGACTGCTCCTCCACCCATTTGTTGAAGCCATGCTGTGTCTTTGCTTGCTGCAGTAAAAAGATTTTCATTAAATTCATCAATCGTTCCAGAGCTAGATCCAACTAAAATTTTATCAGCTGTAACATGTATCGAATTTGGGTAGTTAAATCTGACTTTGTTTGCGTTAAGCTCTCCTGAATCTTCAGTGTTCATTCCGTATTCACGAGAACCAGTTCCAGCTCTTGCTACAACTGTTAATCCCGTTTGAGTTCCATCTAAACTTAATTTTTGGACAACGTGTCTGTGGTTTGAGGTAACATATAAAACATTGTCATCTTCAGGAGATACATCAATCCCAGAAACAGGCACTAACTGAGTATCTAGGTTTCCTGAGTTAGTAGCTGTAAAGCATCTTACGCAAAGAGCATTTTGCCCTCCTGTAAGTTGGTAAACATTTCCTGATTTTTCTAATGCAAATCCAAACAAATGATATCTTGCAGCATAAAGAATTGATGCATCACTATTTACTGCAATTCTCCAGGTGTGTCTTAAGTTATATCTAGGTGTATTTGAATTGCCATTTCTTCCTAAATTATGGACTGGACCCATTATTCCTCTTGTTAAATTATAAGAAACAAAAGCAGAATTTCTTCCCCATTTTCCAACTGCAAATAAATAAACTTCACCATCTATTGTAGCTATATCCATTGCCTGCACTTTCATATTGCTTGGATTTAAATAAAATCTACAGTCTGTTCCATCTTCAGACATTCCAATTATATCCCCTC
>CACLQI010000025.1 GCA_902608975.1 uncultured Pelagibacteraceae bacterium | reverse complement strand
TATTTACATTTATTAAAATTCAATAATAAAAAGTTAGTATTAATTTCATTTGATTGAACTCCATATTTTTTAAATTTTTTTTTTAATTTATTGCCCCAAAAAAAATTATGATTAACAGATTTTTTAATAAAATTATTATCCTTTAATGCGGTAATTGCGGCAATTTGTGCTGCAGAATTAACGTTGAAAGGTGGCTTAATCGCATACATTCCGTCAATAATATTTTTTGGACCATATCCCCAACCAATTCTTAATGAAGCCAGACCATAAATTTTTGAAAAAGTTCTAAGTATTAAAACATTATTTTTATTTTTAAACAATTGCAATCCTGACTTATAATTTTTTTGTCTAATATACTCAACATATGCATCATCAATTACAAGTAGTATATTGCTTCTCAATTTTTTTCTTAGTGTGATCAATTCCTTTTTTTCCAAGTACGTTCCAGTTGGATTATTTGGATTTGCTAAAAAAACTATTTTAGTTTTTTTTGAAACTTTTTTCAAAATTTCAGGCACAGAGATCTTAAAGTTATTTTCCTTAGAGTATATAACTTTTGCACCTGCTATTTTTGCATATATTCTGTACATTAAAAAACTGAACTGCGGAACTATCACTTCATCTTTTGGTTTCAAAAATAACGTACAAACAATTTGTATAATCTCATCAGACCCAGCTCCGCAAATTATTTTTTCAAATCTACATTTAAATTTATTTGAAATATATTTTCTTAAGCTTTTTGATTTGCTATCAGGATATTTTGAAATATTTATTTTTTTATTAATCTCCTTTTTTACCTTTGGGCTAACTCCTAAAGCTGACTCGTTTGCAGATAGTTTTAATATATTCTTTAGCCTTGATAGTTTTGATTTTCCTGGCTTATAGGTTTCTATCTTTAATTTTTTAAATTTTAGCAATGACATTTTGTTTTTATATAGTTATCCTTATAAATAAATTAATCAAGAACTATAGATAATTGCTCCTTTTTACAAAAAAATTGACATATTGAAACTGATCTTGTAAAAAAAATATGCGCTGATTTATCTGAATTGCGAGCGCTTAAAAAAAACCGCTAAATAAGTTTTTTTCTCACAATTCATCAAACAGTGTGTACTTATGAACGTTAAAGAAAATATAAAAACTATAATTGTGAAAAAACCACTTAAATTAGATTGTGGTGAAACTATAATTGATTATCCTTTGGCCTATGAAACCTATGGAAAGTTAAATGATAAAAAAGATAATGCTATTTTAGCATTTCATGCCTTAACAGGAGATCAATTTGCATCTGATATAAACCCTATAACTAAAAAACCTGGATGGTGGTCCCATACGGTAGGACCTTCAAAAGCAATCGATACGAATAAATTTTTTGTGATTTGTGCAAATGTGATAGGTGGATGCATGGGATCATTTGGTCCAGGTAATATAAATCCAAAAACAAATAAGGAGTATGGAACAGATTTTCCAGTCATAACAATAAATGATATGGTTAATGCCCAATATAATTTATTAGAATTTTTCAAAATAGATAAACTTTACAGCGTGACTGGAGGATCAATGGGTGGAATGCAGGTACTTCAGTTTGTAGCAAATTTTCCTGATAAGGCAAAAACAGCGGTTCCTATTGCATGTACTGCGAGCCATTCAGCTCAAAATATTGCTTTCAATGAACTTGGAAGACAGTCAATAATGGCTGATGCAAACTGGAAAAATGGAAATTATTCATATTTAAATTCTTCTCCAGACAAAGGTTTGGCAGTTGCACGAATGGCAGCACATATCACTTACCTTTCTAAGAAAGGATTACAAGAAAAATTCGGAAGAAAACTTCAAGAAAAAGAAGATTTAAATTTTAGTTTTGATGCTGATTTTCAAATAGAAAGCTATTTAAGGTATCAAGGATCTATATTTGTAGATAGATTTGATGCAAATAGTTACTTATATATAACAAGAGCTATGGACTACTTTGATCTTATAAAACAGTATAAGGGAAATTTATCTAAAGCATTTGAAAAAACTAAGACAAAATTTTTTATAATCTCTTTTACCTCTGACTGGTTATACCCAACAGCCGAAAATAAAGAAATAGTAATTGCTTTGAACGCTTCAGGTGCTGAAGTTGGCTTCATAGAAATTTCAAGCGATAAAGGTCACGACTCATTTCTTTTAGATATACCTGAGTTTTTAAAAGCAGTAAAAAATTTTTTAGAGGCGAATTACTAAAAAGTTATGAAAAAAGAATTTCAAATAATTTCAGATTTAATCGAGAATAATACAAGAGTTCTTGATGTTGGTTGTGGTGATGGAACTTTAATGAAGTATTTAAAAGATAAAAAAAACGTTGATACTCGAGGTTTAGAAATTTCAAAAAATAATGTCCAAATATGTATATCAAAAGGTTTAACCGTGATTGAAGGCAATGCAGAAAAGGATTTAAAACAATTTCCTAATTCATCTTTTAACTACGCAATTTTAAGCCAAACATTGCAAGCTTTTTATAATCCAGAAAGAGTTATTGATGATCTTTTAAATGTTGCCGAAAAAGCTATAGTTACAATTCCAAATTTTGGTTTTTGGAAAGTTAGATTAGATTTATTAATCAAAGGAACTATGCCTGTAACTAAGAATCTTCCAGATGAATGGTATAACACTCCAAATTTACATATGTGTACTCTTAAAGATTTTTTTAATTTTTGCTCAAAAAAAAAAATTAAATTGTATAGATCGCTGGCGCTTCATGATAAAAAAATTTCTGAAATTAGCAATTTTAATCTAAATTTAAAAAATTTTTCTTCCGAGCTGGGAATTTTCCTTATAGAAAAATAATATGATAATTAAAATAATACCCTGCCTTAAAGATAATTATTCCTACTTATTGATAGATGATATAAATAATACATCTTGTGTAATTGATCCAAGTGAAGCAGATCCTATAGCTGAAATTTTAGATAAAAATAATATTAGATTAGATTTTATATTAAACACACATCATCATTATGATCATGTTGGGGGTAATAAAAAGTTAAAAGAAAAATATGGTGCAAAAATAGTTGGGTACATTGATGATAAAAATCGAATTCCAGAAATAGATATCACAGTAAAAGATAAACAGATTTGGAAAGAAAAAAAATTCGAAGCAAAAATTTTTCATATTCCAGGTCATACTAGTGGCCATATTTGTTTTTATTTTTTTAATGAAAAAATTATTTTTTCTGGTGATACACTTTTCTCCTTAGGATGTGGAAGAATTTTTGAAGGTACCTACTCACAAATGTTTAATTCATTAAAATTTTTTAAAGATTTACCTCTTGATACAAATATATATTGTGGACATGAATATACTTTAAAAAATTCTGATTTTTGCTTGAAATATGATCCAGATAATGAAAATCTTAAAAAAAAAATTATTATAATTAAAGAAAAATTAGAGAAAAATTTACCAACTTTGCCAACAACAATAAAAGATGAAATTGAATGTAATATTTTTTTAAGATCAAAAAATTTGGTAAACTTTTCAAAATTAAGAGATTTAAAGGATAATTTTTAGCTTATTAACCTTGACTATAAGAAGTGTCGAACTATATTGCAGAATATAAAAATTTAGATTAACAATGTCTTACGCAGTAATACAAACAGGTGGCAAACAGTATAAAGTTAAAGCTGGGGAAATTCTTAAGGTGGAAAAGCTGCAAGAATCTAGACCTGAATCATCAGTAGATTTTAATGAAGTTTTGGCCTACGGTGATGATAATAATATTGAAATTGGAACACCTATGATTCAAGGTGCAAAAGTTGAAGCAAATTTAATAAAAAATTCAAAAAATAGAACTGTTTTAATTTTTAAAAAAAGACGAAGAAAAAATTCAAGAAAAAAAAATGGTCATAGACAACAATACTCTCTAATAAGAATTAATAAAATATTTTCAAAAGATGGTAAATTATTATCAGAAGCAGAAAAAATAAATAAAACAGTTAAGAAAAAAGAAGTAAAAAAAGAAACTCAGGAAAAAAAGTAATAAGGTAAGCTATGGCAACAAAAAAAGCAGGTGGATCATCAAGAAACGGACGTGATAGCGCAGGACGAAGACTTGGTGTAAAAAAGTATGGTGGTCAATATGTTGTACCTGGAAATATTATTGTTAGACAAAGAGGTACAAAAATTTTTCCCGGGGAACACGTTAAAATGGGCAAGGATCATTCAATATTTTCAGTAGTTAAAGGTAAAGTTGAATTTAAAAAAACAAAATCAGACAGAACTTTTGTTTCAGTAAAACCCAATTAATTAGTACAACCAAATAAACAAGAGTTGTATTATGAAATTTCTAGATCAAGTTAAAATTTATATTAAAGCAGGTGATGGCGGTAACGGTTCACCTAGTTTTAGAAGAGAAAAATTTATAGAATTTGGTGGTCCTGATGGAGGTGACGGAGGTAAAGGTGGCTCTGTAATCTTGAGATCTGAAAGAAATCTTAATACACTCATTGATTATCGCTATCAACAACATCATAAAGCTGAAAGAGGAACAGATGGCGCTGGAAAAAAACGTACTGGAAGAAGTGGAAAAGATTTATTCTTAAAAGTACCTGTAGGAACTCAAGTTTTCGAAGAGGATAACAAAACTTTAATTTTTGATTTTAAAAAAGAAAGAGATGAATTTGTTGTAGCAAGTGGTGGTAAAGGTGGACTTGGAAATGTAAGATTTAAGAGTTCTACAAA
>CACLQI010000024.1 GCA_902608975.1 uncultured Pelagibacteraceae bacterium | reverse complement strand
TCTCCAAGCATTGTTTCTGGTCTTGTGGTAGCAATAGTTATAAATTCATTTGTTTCTTCAATTGGATAATTTATATAATAAAGTTTAGAATTAACCTCTCTTTGATCTACTTCTAGATCGGATATTGCTGTTTTAAGCACTGTATCCCAATTCACAAGTTTCTTTGATTTATAGATCAATTTTTTATTATAAAGATCAACAAATACTTTTATAACAGAATCCGACAAATTTTTATCCATCGTAAAAGCATTTCTTGACCAGTCACATGAACACCCTAATTTTTTTAATTGATTAATAATTATATCGCCATATTCATTTTTCCATTCCCAGACCTTTTTGATAAATTTATCTCTACCTAAATCATTTTTATTTATATTTTCTCCTGCTAATTTTTTTTCAACAAGGGCCTGAGTTGCAATTCCAGCATGATCTGTTCCAGGCTGCCATAAAGTTTCATAATTGTTCATTCTGTAATAGCGTGTTAACAAATCTTGAATTGAGTTATTTAAAGCATGACCCATATGCAAACTTCCAGTTACATTAGGAGGTGGTATTACTATTGAAAATTTTTTCTTATTTTTTTTAGGTTTAAATAAATTATTTTTTTCCCAATATGAATAAATTCTAGTTTCAACTTCAGAATGGTTGTATTTGTCAGAACTCATAGCTCTTTAGTTTATAAATTAATCATTTGAATAAACAATAATGAAATTATAGTGAATATTTATAGACTAAATCAAAAAAACAATTATATAAACATTAATTAAATTGATTTAGTATCCATTTGTACGGCAACGTGGCGGAATGGTTACGCAGAGGATTGCAAATCCTTGTATCCCGGTTCGATTCCGGGCGTTGCCTCCAAAAAAACTGTTGTGTTAATTCGAAAAAAAAGTAAGTTCTGATTTTACATTCCTCGGTAGCTCAGTTGGTAGAGCAGTTGACTGTTAATCAATTGGTCGCAGGTTCGAGTCCTGCCCGAGGAGCCAAATTTATCCTACTTTAGTAATTGGTACTTCTATATTTTGAATATTTTTACTAAATTTTATTTTCTGATCACTGTTTAGCTCTGAATATAGTTTAACTAAAAAATTATAATTGATATTCATATGTCCTTCTTTAGATTTTTCTATATTAATTGCGTAATCTGGAAAATCTTCAAAAAAATAGTTTATAGGTACCTTTAAATAATTTGCGAGCTGAAGAAGCCTAATAGAACTTACTCCGTTCGTACCCTTTTCATATTTCTGAATTTGTTGAAATGTCACATTAATTGCTTTGGCAACTTTGGTTTGTGTTAAACCTAAAGCTAATCTTCTTAGCTTTAACTTGTTTCCTAAGTGTTTGTTAAAATTATCTTCCATTAAGACCCCTCTTAAGTAATATATAATTTTGATATTCAATATACTTTTGGATAAGAGTGCAAGTCAAAAATGAGCTTAAAAAAAAATAATTTTAGCTTATTTTATGGCTTGACATAGGCTTTTAAAGCCTATTTTAGGTATATAAAATTGACGTTTTGATAGACTTTAAATTATAAAATCTGACTTAAAAATAATTTCGTTCTATCATTTTTAGGATTAGCAAAAAAATCTTTTGTATTTGCTCTCTCTACTATCATTCCTTCGTCCATAAAAATAACCTCGTCAGCAACTTCTTTAGCAAAACCCATTTCGTGCGTAACTACAATCATTGTCATTCCTTGTTTTGCTAGGTTTACCATGGCATCAAGAACTTCTTTAATCATTTCTGGATCTAATGCTGATGTTGGTTCGTCAAAAAGCATTATTTTTGGTTGCATACATAGAGCTCTTGCTATTGCACATCTTTGTTGTTGTCCACCTGATAATTGACCTGGAAATTTATTTGACTGATCATCTATTTGTACTTGCTTTAATTGATTCATTGCTAATTCCTCAGCATCTTTTTTTGGCATTTTTTTTACCCAAATCGGAGCCAAAGTACAATTGTCTAAAATAGAAAGATGAGGAAATAAATTAAATTGTTGGAATACCATTCCAACCTCTGCTCTTACTTGTTCAATATTTTTTGTGTTTTCATTTAATTCAGTTCCATCAACTATAATTGAACCCTTTTGATGTTCTTCTAATCTATTAACACATCGTATTAATGTAGACTTTCCTGAACCAGATGGTCCACATACTACAATTTTTTTATTTTTTTCAACTGATAAATTAATATCTTTTAAAACTTGAAAATCACCGAACCATTTATTCATATTTTCTATTTTGATTATTGGATCAGACATTATTTATCTTTCAGTTTTGTATTTAAGTTCTAAATTGTAACTATATTTACTCATAGCATAACAAATTATCCAGAAAATTATAGCAGCAAAAACATAACCTTCCATGGCAAATCCTAGCCATTTTGGATTTGTTTTGGCTAAACCTAACATTCCAGCAATTTCCATTAACCCTACAACAAAAATTAGTGGAGTATCTTTAACTAATGCTAAAAAAGTATTTGCTATACCAGGAATTACTAGTTTTAACGCTTGAGGTAAAATCACAAAAATATGCATTTTCCAATATCCCATACCAAGAGATTTAGCAGCATCATACTGACCTCGTGGTAGTGCTTGTAATCCACCTCTTATTACTTCTGCTACATAAGCTGCTTCAAACAAAGATATTGCAATAATTACTCTAACTAACTTATCCATGAAAAAATCTTCTGGTAAAAACATTGGAAACATTACAGATGACATAAATAGAACTGTTATTAAAGGAACACCTCTCCAAAACTCTATAAAACCAACTGAAAAATATTTAATTGTTGGAAGATTTGATCTTCTACCTAAAGCTAATAACATCCCAATTGGAAAACAAAAAATTAAACAAAAAAATGAAACAATAAATGTCAATGATAAGCCGCCCCATGCTCCAGTTTCAACCCATTCTAGTCCGAATGATCCACCTGATATTAAATAGTATATTAATATATACGCAATTATTGGATAAATAATTACATAATATAATGTTAAAAATTTCTTTAATTTTTCACCAGAAAAGTAACCAACGAAAGCAAGTGCAATTAATAAAATAAAAGATACATTTATTCGCCACTGTAATTCATTCGGATACATTCCATACATAAATCTTCTAAGCCATACTTTAATGTACGTCCAACATGCGCCACTACCAGTGCAAGCTTCTTTAGTATCACCTGCAATATTGGCATCAAATATGAACCAACTTAAAGATGGTGGTGTAGCCATAATTATTGCAAATATTATTAATAGAGTTAAAGCTCCATTAAAATTACTTGTGTTTATATTCTTGTTTAATAAATCTAAATATTTAAGACCTGAAAATTCAATTCTAATTAGGTGTAGACCAAACAATCCAATTATCAGTGGTAACAAAAGACTAACTGGACCTGGTAAATAAGAGGTTACATTAATATTAAAAAAAGAACTTAAAAAAACATCAAAAATACTTATAAAAAGTAAAGCTGATCCAGTGTACACATACACATATAGATTATTTTTATCAGGTTTTAAAAAATTCAACTTATTCATTATTTTTCTTTAATTGCTATTTTTTTGTTATACCAGTTCATTAATGCTGATATTGCTAAACTAATTGACAAATATGTTAGCATTGTTATTGAAACAATTTCTATTGCTCTACCTGTTTGCATTAATGCTGTTCCAGCAAAAACTAGAACTAAATCTGGGTATGCTATTGCAGCAGCTAGTGAAGAGTTTTTAGTTAAGTTTAAGTATTGATTTGTTGTTGGAGGAATTATTATCCTTAATGCTTGAGGCATTATCACTAACTTTAAAACTTGTCTTGGTGTTAAACCAATAGATGCTGCAGCTTCTTTTTGACCTTTGCTAACACCCTGAATACCCGCTCTTACACACTCTGCAATGAAAGTTGCTGTATATAAAGATAATGCTAAAACTAAAGCTATTAATTCAGGAGGTAAACTTAAAGCAGGTTCAAAAATAAATCCTGTTGCGGATAGTTGTTTTAGTACTGGGGTTTTTATTTCAAGATTAACACCACCAATTACAAATGATAGTAACGGTAATAATAACAATAAACCTAATGATATATATAATACTGGTAACTGTTTACCCTCGTTTTCTTGAATTTTTTTTGCATAACTTCTGATGATAACTATAGAAATAATTGCCGCTAAAATTGAATATAAAAATACATCTAAATTATTCCAAACAAATAAAGGCACATAGTAACCTTTAATTGTCATATATGTGGATCCAAACCATGCTTCAGCATCTTGAGGTAAAGGAAGAGCTCTCAAGGCTGCAAAATACCAAAAAAATATTTGTAATAGTAATGGAATATTTCTAAAAAATTCTACATAAAAAGCTGCTGTATTTTTAATTAAGAAGTTAGGTGATAATCTTGCAATACCAACAATAACACCAATTACTGTACTTAAAATTATACCTATAAATGAAACTAATAAAGTGTTTAATAAACCTACAAAGTAGGCTCTAGCGTAAGAATGTGAACCGTCATATTCTATTAAAGAAAACTGTACATCAAATGATGACTCTTGTTTTAAAAAACCATAACCAAACTCAATGCCTCTATTATCCATATTAATCTGGGCATTGTATGTAAAAAAGCCAAATACAAGTATAATAGCAAGAAGTGTTATTAACTGAGGAACGAATTTTTTGACTTTATTATTCATAAAAATTGATACTAAAAAAAAGGGCTAGATAAATCTAGCCCTTTTTAAAGTTTATTAAGATAAAATTATCTTGCAGGTGGTACGTAAAGTATTCCACCTTTAGTCCATAATTGGTTTGGACCTCTGTCAGGTAAAATACCAGTGTCAGCTATATTTCTCTTATAACTTTCACCGTAGTTTCCAACTTGTTTGATAATTCTTAAGTTCCACTCGTTATCTAAACCGAAAGCAGCACCTAATTCACCTTCAGCACCAACAAGTCTTTTAATTGCTGGATTTTCTGAAGTTTTCATAGAGTCTGCATTAGCTGAAGTAATACCGTATTCTTCTGCTTCGATCATTGTATTCAAAGACCAACGAACTATATCTTCCCAAACTGAGTCACCTTGTCTAACAACAGGGCCTAATGGCTCTTTTGAAATAGTTTCTGGCAACACTATGTGTTCGTCTGGGTTTTTCATTTTAGTTCTTTGTGCAGCTAGACCAGATTTGTCAGTTGTGTAAGTATCACATCTTCCATTATCATAAGCAGCAACAACTTCGTCAGCTTTTTCGAAAGCTACTGGCTCATAAGAAATTCCTTTAGAATTAAAGAAGTCTCTCATGTTTAACTCAGTAGTTGTTCCAATATTTGTACAAGCAGAGATTCCATTTTTGAATTGGCTCGTAGAAGTAATTCCAGAACTTTTTCTAACCATGAAACCTTGACCATCGTAGAAGTTTACTCCAACGAAAGTAAGACCAATATCAGCGTCTCTTGAAAGAGTCCAAGTTGTGTTTCTTGATAAGATATCAATCTCACCAGAAGTTAGAGCTGTAAATCTTTCTTTAGCACTAAGTGGAGTGAACTTAACTTTGTTCGCATCACCTAATACAGCAGCAGCAACCGCTCTACATACGTCAACGTCAACACCTGTCCAATTTCCTGATGCATCAGCATTAGAAAATCCTGGTAGACCCTGAGATACTCCACATCTTACAAAACCTTTCTTCTGAGTGTTTTTAAGAGTTTTTGACTTTTTTGCTGCCATTGTCTCAGTTGTAAAAGTAAGCATAACTGCAACCACTGCAACTAAAGAAGTCAATTGTTTTAAGTATTTAAACATATATCCCCTTTTATATTTATTTATTTGTTAACAAATAATTCAAAATAACTTTTGAATATTTCTAATTTAAGCATGATATATTTTTAGCTGCAAGCTAAAATAACATTAAAAAATATGTATTTTTGATGATTTTATGGCGCGCCCTCCAGGACTCGAACCTGGGACCCTCGGTTTAGAAAACCGATGCTCTAATCCAGCTGAGCTAAGGGCGCATATAAATATATTTTAAATTTATAATGATTATTTAATTTTTAAAAAGAAATTTCTTCAAAATAATTAACACTGTTAAAAGTTCAACTCTACCGATAATCATGAAAATTATAAGAAAATATTTAATAACAAACTGTAAATTTTGAAAATTAAAGTCTTCTACACCATACATTGATGAATTAACCGTATTCAT
>CACLQI010000023.1 GCA_902608975.1 uncultured Pelagibacteraceae bacterium | reverse complement strand
GGATGCTGTACAAAAAGCAAATTCTGGTCATCCAGGAATGCCTATGGGAATGGCTGATGTGGCAACAGTTTTGTTTAAAGACTTTTTAAAATTTAATCCCAAAAATCCAAATTGGTTAAATAGAGATAGATTTGTTTTGTCAGCGGGACATGGGTCAATGTTGCTTTATTCGCTCCTCTACCTAACTGGATACAAAAGTGTTTCTATGGAAGATATTAAAAATTTTAGACAACTAGACTCTATTTGTGCAGGACATCCAGAGTATCATCCAGGATCTGGAATTGAAACGACAACTGGCCCACTAGGACAAGGTATAGCAAATGCTGTTGGTTTCGCTTTAGCAGAAGAAATTTTAAAAAATAAAATAGGTAAAGAAATTATAAATCATAAGACATATGTTCTTGCGGGTGATGGATGTCTAATGGAAGGAATTAGCCACGAAGCCCTTAGCTTAGCTGGTCATTTAAAATTAAAAAATCTTATTTTATTATTTGATAATAATTCTATATCTATTGATGGTCCAACAAACTTGGCAGTTTCTGATAATATAAAAAAAAGATTTGAAAGCTATGGTTGGGATTATCTAGATATAAATGGTCATGATGAAAAACAAATTTTTAAAGCACTTAGAAAAGCACAAAAAACAAAAAAACCTTTTGCCATTTCATGTAAAACAACAATTGGCTATGGTTCTCCTAACAAAGGTGGAAAAGCATCATCTCATGGAAGTCCCCTTGGGGAGGAAGAAATTAAATTGGTTAGAAAAAAACTAAATTGGAATTATAAACCTTTTGAAATTCCAAACGAAATCAAAAAAGAGTGGAAAAAAATTGGCGAAAAAGCATCTGCAAAAGCAGAAAAATTCGAAGCTAAATATAAAACTAAATTAAAAAAGTTAAATTTTGATAATTTTGATCTTGAAAATATTGTTAAAAATGCAAAAAAAGATTATTTAAAAAATTTAAATCCAATTGCAACTAGAAAATCCTCAGAAATGTTTCTGGAATTAATAACAACATTACCAAATCTAATAGGTGGATCTGCTGACTTGGCAGGTTCTAATAATACAAAAACAAAACAACACAAAATAATAAAACCTGGAAATTTTAAAGGTAACTATCTTCATTATGGTGTAAGAGAGCATGCAATGTGTGGAATAATGAATGGGTTGTCGCTACATAGTGAATTAATTCCTTATGGTGGAACTTTTTTGATATTTAGTGATTATTGTAAACCATCAATAAGACTTGCTGCGATGATGAAACAAAGAGTGATATATATTTTTACTCATGACTCCATTGGGCTTGGAGAAGATGGCCCAACACATCAACCAATAGAACAATTAACTAGTTTGAGATCGATACCCAATTTAAATGTTTTTAGACCTGCTGATACGATTGAAACTTTTGAATGCTGGCAATTAGCACTCGAAAGCAAACAATCGCCTAGTGTAATTTCTTTAACAAGACAAAAACTTAACCCAACAAGAAAAGATTACAGCAAAATTAACAAATGTTCAAAAGGGGCATATGAAATTATGAGAACTGGAGATAAAATAAAAATTACATTATTATCAACTGGTTCTGAGACTAGTCTTGCTTGCGATGTTAGCCATAAATTAGCCACAGAAAATATCTATTCAAAAGTTATATCAATGCCGTGTCAAGAATTATTTGACAAACAAGATGAAGCTTACAAAAAACAAATTTTATCTGAAACAGAACTTTTGGTTTCTATAGAAGCATCTGAAACTGAATTTTGGAAAAAATATACAGGCTCTAATGGAATGAATTTTGGTATCAATGATTTTGGAAGAAGTGCTCCCTACAAAGATATTTATGATCACTTCAAACTAAAGCCTGAAAATATAATTAAAAAAATTAAAGAAAGAATATGAAAATAAAAATAGGCATTAATGGACTTGGTAGAATTGGTAGAATGGTGGTGGTTATTACGATAGAATAATAGAAAAATTAATGAAAAGAAAAAAAATTTTAAAAATTGGTTTAGCTTTTTCTAGACAGCAAGTTAATAATTTGCCTATATCAAAATATGATAAGAAAATGGATTATATCGTAACAGAAAAGTATATTTTATAATGAGAATTCTTTTTTTGGGAGATATAGTCGGAAGCTCAGGATGTGATGCTTTAAAGAAAAATTTGCCAGATATAATTAAGAAAAAAAAAATTGATTTTGTAATTGTAAATGGAGAAAATGCCGCAGATGAAGGTGTTGGTATTACAGAAAAAATTTGTAAAGAAATGTTTGATTTTGGAGTTAATGTTATAACTACCGGAAACCATGTTTGGGATCAAAAAGAAACTTTATCTTATATTGAAAAAGAAAATAGACTACTTAGACCTGAAAATTTAATTAAACCATCACCAGGAAAAGGTTTTCAAATATTTAACACTAATAATAATCTCAAGGTTGGAGTTTTAAATTTAATGGGAAATATATTTATGAAGAAATGTGACGATGTATTTGTTGAGTCTGAAAAATTTATTAGAAAAAATATTTTAAAAGAAAATTACGATTTTTTAATCGTAGATTTTCATGGAGAAATTACCAGTGAAAAAATGGCAATCGGCCATCTCTTTGATGGTAAAGCAACTTTAGTTGTTGGTACACATACGCATGTACCAACTAATGATGCAAGAGTTTTAGAAAATGGAACTGCTTATCAAACTGATGCTGGAATGTGCGGAGATTATAATTCTGTAATTGGAATGGATAAAAATAATTCATTAAATAAATTTTTTAAAAAAGAAGCAAAAAAACATTTCCCTGCAGTGGGCCAAGCTTCTTTGTCTGGTGTTATAGTGGAAGCTAATATAAAAAGTGGCTTAGCAGATAAAATTGAAAATTTTATTTTTGGAGGAGATTTAAAAAATTCTAATTAATATGGCTGGGCATTCACATTGGGCAGGGATTAAACATAAAAAAGGTAAAGCTGATAAACAAAGATCAAACCTTTTTTCTAAATTATCAAAAGAGATAACAGTAGCTGCAAAATTAGGCGATAAAGATCCAGGTATGAATGCCAGGTTGAGATCGGCAATACAAGCAGCGAGATCAGCTAATATGCCTAAAGAAAATATTGAAAGAGCTGTTGACAAGTCTTCGAATACAGCAGGTGAAAATTTTGAAAGTATAAGGTATGAAGGTTTTGGTCCTGATAAAATAGCAGTAATTGTTGAAAGTTTAACAGATAACAAAAATAGAACAGCTTCAAATATTAGAACGATTTTTCAAAAAAATGGAGGAACCCTAGGAACACAAGGTTCAGCTTCACACAATTTTAAACAAATAGGTGTAATAAAAATTAAAAAAAAAGAAATTTCAGAAGAAAAAATTTTAGGTATTGCAATAGATTCAGGCGTCAATGAATGTTTTTCTCAAAAAGACTTTCATGAAATCCACTGTGATAAAAACGAGATTTACAATGTTAAAAAAGATTTGGAAAAAAATGTAAAAAATTTTATATCCACAGAAATTTGCTGGTTACCAATAAATAGTCTAGAAGCTAGAGGTGAGAAGTTAAAAATAATTTTAGAATTTTTAGAAGAACTTGAAGAGAACGAAGATGTTCAAAAAGTGTATACAAATTTAATTAGAGGTACTAGTTAATGTTAGTAATAGGGATCGATCCAGGAATTACGGGATCAATATGTTTCTTTGAAGATGGAAAAGTAATTGATTTAATTGAAATGCCAAATATGGCTGATGGAAAAAAGCAAAAAAAACAAGTAAATGGAGCACAAATTTATAATGAAATTTTTTTAAGAACAAAAAATTTAGATAAAAAAAATATTAAAGTTGTAATAGAACATGTCTCCGCTATGCCAGGCCAGGGAGTGACTAGCATGTTCAACTTTGGTCAATCTTTTGGAGTTTTAAAAGGTATTTGTTCAGCTATGCAGCTTTCAACGCACTTTGTTAGACCAGCAAAATGGAAGAAATTTTTTAACTTAATTAATGCAGAAAAAGATGCAAGTAGAACAAAGGCAATAGAAATTTTTCCTTATATTTCGACTCAATTATCTAGGAAAAAAGATGCAAATAAAGCAGATGCGGCTTTAATTGCTAGTTTTTTTTACGAAACTTATCAGTCTGATCAATAAATATTTTAATAATAAAGACAAATTCATGACACATTTTAGTGTGAGATCTAATAAATGGAAGCAGATATAACATCACAAGCTGTAGGTCTAGCAAGCAATACAGATTTTTCAATTTTTAAACTATTTATCAGGGCAGACATAATTGTTAAGAGCGTTATAATAATTTTAATTGCTTGTTCAATATATTCATGGGCAGTAATAATCGAAAAAATAAAATTATTTAGAAAAATAACCTCTTCTTCTGAAGATTTTGAAAATAAGTTTTGGAAATCAAAGTCTGCAGAAAATTTTTATAATAATCTTCCCATGAAAACCGAAGACCCCATGGCAAGAGTTTTTATGGATTCAATGCATGTAATGTTAAAATCTAGACGAAGCTCAAATTTGAATGAGAAAATGTCTAGAATGCTAGAAATAAATATTGAAAAACAGATGGAAAAAATTGAAAAAGGATACACTTTTTTAGCTACAGTTGGATCAACTGCGCCTTTCATAGGTCTGTTCGGAACAGTTTGGGGAATAATGAATTCTTTTCAATCAATTGCCATCTCAAGAAATACAAGCTTAGCAATTGTAGCCCCTGGGATAGCAGAAGCATTGTTTGCTACTGCATTAGGTTTGTTGGCAGCTATACCTGCAGTTGTTGCATATAATAAATTTAACCATGACGCACAAAAATATTCTCAGAAGCTAGAAAATTTTTCAAAAAGATTTTTGTCAATAATTTAAAATGGCTTTTAATTTAAAACGTTCATCAAAAGAACCTATGAGCGAAATTAATGTAACGCCGTTTGTCGATGTAATGTTGGTGCTTTTAATTATTTTTATGGTAACAGCACCTTTGCTTACAGTAGGTGTACAAGTTGACTTACCAGAAAGTGCTGCTGACTCATTGCCGGAAGAACAAGAACCATTGACACTTAGTATTAATTCAAAAGGTGAAATTTTTATACAAGAGTCCAAAGTAGAGTACGATAAAATTATTGCAAAAATATTAGCAGTTTCTAAAAATAGAACAGATACTAGAATTTATGTTAGAGGAGATAAAACTATCAATTACGGTAGAGTTTTAGAAATTATGGGAATGTTGTCAGGTTCAGGATTTACTAAAGTAGCATTAATTTCAGAGCCATATAAAGAAAGGTAATTTCTGTGACTAGAAATGTTATTATTTCTTCAACTTTTCATTTAATTATTATTTTTATTACTGCAATGAGTTTGCCTTTTTTAACAAAAAAACCAATTGATCTACCTCCAATTGTTTCAGTAGAACTAATTCAAATTAAGGATATAACCAGTATCCCTTTTGCCCCCAAAGCAAAAAAAATAATTGAAGAGGTAAAAAAAAAAGAAAAGCTTGTCTCAGAACAAGCCCCACCTAAAGTTGTTAAAAAAGAAAAACCCGATGCCGTTCCCTTACCTGACGAAAAGATAGAAAAAGTAAAAAAAATAGAAGATAAGAAGCAAAATCCTGAAAAAATAGATAATAAAGTAAAACAAGTTTCTGAGTTTGAAAAAGAAGAACTTTTTGATCCAAACAATATTGCTGCGCTTATAGACAAGTCAAAAGAAGACGTTGGAGAAACTACAGATAAACCAAATAAAATTTCACAAGATCAGGATAGAACTGTAGATAACATTGGATTATCTTTGAGCGAAGAGGATGCGCTAAAAGCTCAAATTTTTGGTTGTTGGAGCATTCCACTTGGTTTACCTTATAATGAAAATTTATTAGTGAGAATAAAATTGAAATTAAAACCAGATGGATCAGTTATAAAATCAGAAATATTGGATCATGCTAGAATGAATAAACCGGGTCAAGGTTTTTATAAAGTTTTAGCAGAAAGTGCTTTAAGAGCTATACAGCTATGCCAGCCTCTTAGAGTTCCAACTACAGGATATGAAAGATGGAAAGACTTGCAGTTGAATTTCGATGCAAGAGAAATGCTAGAAGGATGATGATATTTTTTAGATATTTATTAATTTTAATTTTTTTAGTACCTATAAATTCCTTTGCTTTAATTGAGGTTGATATAAGCAGGGGAAATTTAGCTCCTCTACCTATTGCAGTATCACCTTTATCTTTGGATAAAGAGTCAAAAAATAATCTAAAGAAATTATTAAAAAAAGAAGATTTAGGTTCAGAAATTTCTATTGTTGTTGAAAATAATTTAAAAATGTCTGGATTGTTTAATCCCTTAAATAAAGACTCTTTCCTACAAAAACCAGATATTGCTCATTTAAAACCCAGATTTGAAGATTGGGCTTTAATTAAAGCACAAGCTTTAATTACAGGAAAAGTTACGGTTATTGATGAAAAGCTAAGAGTTGAGTTTAGACTCTGGGATGTGCTTGCAGCAAAAGAAATGATGGCACTTGCTTTTACTACTGTTCCAAGTAATTGGAGAAGAGTTGGACATATTATAACAGATAAAATTTACGAAAGATTGACAGGAGAAAAAGGTTATTTTGATACTCGAATTATATATGTAGCTGAAGAAGGTCCAAAAACAAGGAGAATAAAAAAGTTAGGAATAATGGATCAAGATGGATTTAATACAAAATATTTGACTCTAGGAAATGAGTTAGTTTTAACACCAAGATTTAATCCAACCAACCAAATGGTCACTTATCTTTCTTACTTTAGAAACTTACCAAGAGTGTATCTTCTAGATATTGAAACTGGTATTCAAGAAGTAGTTGGGGATTTTCCGGGAATGACATTTGCTCCAAGATTTTCTCCTGACGGTAAAAAAATTATAATGAGTTTTGCAAAGGATGGTAACTCAGATATTTACACTATGGATCTTGAGAATAGAATTGTTGAAAGAATTACCAATCATCCATCAATTGATACTTCCCCTTCCTATTCTCCTGATGGTAAATATATTTGTTTTAATTCAGATAGAAGTGGTTACCAACAAATTTACATTATGAAAAGTGATGGATCCAACGTTAAAAGAATATCTTTTGGAAAAGGATTATATGGAACACCCGTTTGGTCTCCAAGAGGAGATTTGATAGCTTTTACAAAATTGCATAAAGGTAAATTTTATATAGGAGTAATGAGAACAAATGGAAAAGGAGAAAGATTACTTACTGAAAATTTTTATCAAGAAGCACCATCCTGGTCTCCAAATGGAAGAGTTTTGATATTTTATAGGGAAACGAAAACAGACGAAAAAGGAGAGGGTTTTTCAGCAAAATTATGGTCAATAGATTTAACAGGTTATAATGAGAGGTTAGTAGAGACAGAAACTGATGCTTCCGACCCATCTTGGTCGTCTTTATTGAGCAATTAATATTAAATAGTTGATTTTTAGGCTTGAAAGATCTAATTAGGTGTGAAAAAGTCATAATATTCAATTTTAAGGAGTAGTAATGAATCTAAACAAAATTTTAAAAAATGCACTTCTAGTGGCCTTCGCATGCTTAGCTTTGTCTGCTTGTGCAAAAAAAGTAAGCACAGGTCAAATGCAAGGTGACGTGTATACAGGCACTGACACTGTTGAATATTTAGCATCTGGGGTTCCAGATAGAGTTTTCTTTGCAACCAATGAATCTATTTTAACTACGAAGTCTAGAGAGACGTTGAGAAAACAAGCTACTTGGTTAAGAAAGAATTCAAAAATAAATATAGTTGTAGAAGGTCATGCTGACGAAAGAGGAACAAGAGAGTATAACTTAGCTTTAGGAGAAAGAAGAGCTAACGCTGCAAAAGATTATTTAATGACTTATGGAATTTCTGCAGATAGAATTTCTGTAATTAGTTATGGAAAAGAGAGACCTGTGGACTCGGGCTCAAACCCACTTTCTTGGTCAAAAAATAGAAGATCAGTTACAGTAAAAGCTAACTAAAAAATTTTAAAAAAAGACCCTGATATTAAATTATTAGGGTCTTTTTTTTGCCATCATTATAATTACTAATAAATTTAATGTTAAAGATTATAAAATTTATATTTGTAAGTTTTTTTTTAGTTTTTATTCTTTTAAATAATAAAGTTGTTGCTGAAGCTGAAAATGAAGAATTAAGGATAATTCTTGAATCAATTCAAAAAGATATTAAAATTTTAGAAAAGGCTGTTTACTCAGAACAAAACAACATCTCACAAAATAATTCTTTTGACCAAAATTCAGAGGATGTTCTTACAAGACATCTTTTGAAATTATCAGAAATTGAGAAGCAATTTCAGGGGCTAACAAATAGATTTGAAGAAATAAATTTTAAATTAGATAAGTTATCAAATAGGTTATCAAAAGTTCAAGCAGATAACCAAATTAGATTTCAACAATTAGAAAATAAAACAATTACCAATACAATTAATAATGATGAAAATAAAACAATTGCTTCAACAACCGCTGAGCAAGATGAGGTTTTACCAGGATCTTCTGAACCGCAAGATTTAGGATCTATTTCTTACAAAGATACAGAAACAAATTTGTCATCGCAACAAACTCAATCAATAGACTCAACTGGAACAGTGGTTACAGAAGAATTTACTTCAGAAGAAAAATTATTACCAAACGAAACTCCAGAAAAACAATATGAGTTTGCAACTAGCTTTTTAAAGGTTGGAGATTACAATATGGCTGAGCGTGCTTTTAAAGAATTTGTTGATCTAAATCCTAATCATGAATTAGCAGGGAATGCACAGTATTGGTATGCTGAAACTTTTAGAATTAGACAGCTTTATACTGACGCTGCATCTGCGTACCTTGAAGGATATCAAAAATATCCTAAAAGCACCAAGGGTCCTATAAATTTATTGAAACTTGGTGTATCATTAGTTCAGATAGGAGAAAAAGATCAAGGTTGCTTAATGATCACAGGTGTTAAAAAACAATACCCTAAAGCAAAACAATCTGTTCTTCAAAAAGCAAAATATGAAGAAAAAAAGTTTGAGTGTAAAAAAGAAAAATCATAATAACTTAATCCTTAAATATTTAAGCAATAAAGATATTTCAAAAGTTTTTAAAGAATTCAAAAAAGTAATAAATGTAAAAAGTAAATATGCAGTAGCCATTTCAGGGGGACCAGATAGTCTTGCTTTGGCTTACTTCTGTAAATGTATCTCAATAATTTATCATACAAAAATCGAATACTATTTGGTTGATCATAAATTAAGAAAAGAGTCTACGAGAGAAGCTAAAAAAATTTTAAAAATTCTTAAAAATTTCAAAATAAATTGTAAAGTTTTAACTTGGAAAGGAAGGAAACCAAAATCTAATATTCAATCTATAGCTAGGAATAAACGCTATCTATTATTAACAAATGAATGTAAAAAATATAAAATCCCTTTTTTGTTATTAGGCCACCATATTGATGATTTATATGAAA
>CACLQI010000022.1 GCA_902608975.1 uncultured Pelagibacteraceae bacterium | reverse complement strand
TTGAAATTTAAATTTTTTTCTCCTATATGGAAATCTATAAAAAGAGTAGAATCTTTATTTTCTTTTTTTTGATAATTTAAAAATTCTAAATTAAGTGGTGCTTCGTTAATATTAACTTCAGACTTAAAATTAAAAGATTTTGTTGTTTTTCTTATCTCGTAATTTATTTTTTCAGGCTTTGTAACAATTAGGTAGTTCCCCTCACCTTTTGCAGAAATATCATCTTTTCCAATTGATAGTTTAATTTCATGATTTTCAAAATCTATCGATCCTTTAAAATTTGGAATATAATCTTTTATTTTTGCTTGATCTATTTTATAATTTAATTCATCTAATTTAATTTTTGAATCAATTCCATAATTTTCAATTTTATTTTTTCTTATATTAATAAAAAAATTGCTATCAGAACTTAATTTTATATTTTTTAAATTTTTCGTGTTTTCTTTAAAAAATATTGCTAACTGTTTAGAATCAAGGTTAGTAGTTTTATGACTTATGTCGCCTTCTATATTAAGATGTTGCCCCGTATCTTTTGTTAGTGCAGTGATTTTAATATTTTTCGATAAAAAATCGATTCCTTTGTATTGAATTTTTGCACTTTTAATTGAATATAAATTTTTTCGGATATCAAAATTGAAATCAATATTTGATATTATATCTTTATTTAGCAATCTAAATTCTGCCTCTTTAACTATGCCTTTAAGCTTATAATTCTTTTTTATTTTTCCATCTTCACCAAAATTAAGTTCTATATTTGCATTAATTAAACCTTTTTTCAGCAATTTTTCAAAAATGATTAACTGTGCATTATTCTTATAAATTCTTATAAAATTTACTACGTCCTTTAAATTATTATCCTTAGACTCTATAGATACATTTTTAATTCCAAATTCCTTTTTTAAAAATGCTACTAGTGAAAAATTAGTACTAACATTTTTAAGCTGAATTTTTTTATCTTCATTCATTAAATCTACATCTGACGCTTTAATGTTAATAGAAAAGTCTGATAAATTTAATAAAATTTTAACTTTATCAAGTTTTGCTTTAACTTTATCATCTGATTTTGATAACGTTTCTTGAATTAATTTATTAAAACTCTTTGTTTCAATTCCAAAAAAACTTAGATAACCTAATAATAATCCTGTTAAGATAATTGAATATGAAAAATATTTTAATATTTTTTTAAGCATTTATTTTATAAAGTGAGCTTTCTATAAATTCGTCAATTTCACCATCCAAAACTTTATCTGGATTTGAGCTTTCTTGATCTGTTCTATTATCTTTTACTAAACGATAAGGATGAAGAACGTATGATCTTATTTGATGGCCCCAACCAATATCAGATTTGGAACTTTCCAAGTTTTTTGTTTCCTTTTCTCTTTTCTCTATTTCATAATTATAAAGCCTAGCTTTTAACATATTCATGCAAGTTTCTTTATTCTTATGTTGAGATCTTTCATTTTGACACTGCACAACAATTTTTGAAGGAATATGAGTAATTCTAACAGCGCTGTCAGTTGTATTCACATGCTGACCCCCTGCACCGCTAGATCTATAGGTATCGATTCTTAAATCTTTTTCTTTAATTTCTATATTTATATTTTCATCTACAACAGGGTAAACCCAAACACTAGCAAAACTTGTATGTCTTCTTGCTCCAGAATCAAATGGAGATATTCTGACCAATCTATGAATTCCGGACTCCGATTTTAACAAACCATATACATATTCACCTTCAATTTTAATTGTTGAAGATTTAATTCCTGCTTCATCTCCTTTGTGCTCACTAATAATTTGAAATTTTAAATTTTTATTGTTTGACCATTTTACATACATTCTTCTCAGCATTTCAGCCCAGTCTTGACTTTCGGTTCCGCCTGCCCCTGCATGTATTTCAACATAACAGTCGAAACTATCACTTTCATTTGAAAGGAAACATTTTATTTCGTTTTTTTTTGTTATATTTTTTAAAATCTGTATTTTTTTTAAAGTCTCATCAATAACTATTTGATTATTTTCATCGTTAGCCATTTTTTGTAAATCGTCTAAATCATAAAGCTCTTTTACTGATTTTTCATACGAATTTATTAAATCCTCATGAAGTTTTTTTTCTTTCAGTATTTTCTGTGCCTTAGATTTATTCTGCCAAAAATTACTTCTAAGTATTTCTTGATTATTTTTTTCTAGAATAGATCTGATATTATTTTTTTCAAAGATACTCCTTAATTCTTTGAGTAATTTTTATGATCTCATTCTTGTGATTTAAAAATTCATTTTCCATTAGTAAAACCTTAATATATTATTGTTTTTAAATCTATTGTTAATATCAATATTTTTATCTTTCACTGAGCTAGTTTTATTTTTTTTAAATACTTCAACAATTGTTTTTTTTGAACCAAAACTTGCTTTTTTACCAGTTAAAGGGTCAATCACCATCATAGTAATGTTGTCAGCTACCTTGAAAGGTCTAGTATCTTTTTTTTTAACAGCTTTTTTAATAAAATCTTTAAATACCGGCATAGCTGTTTTTGCTCCTGTCTCGTGCTTACCTAAAGGTGCAGGATCATCCATTCCAACATAAACACCAATAACTAAGTTAGATGTAAAACCTATAAACCACGTATCTGTATTTTTATTTGTTGTGCCGGTTTTGCCTGCTATGTCTAAATTTAAATCTCTTAACTTTTTACCAGTTCCTCTTTTTATTGCTCCCTCTAAGATTGATGTAACTTGATATGCAGTTTCTGGTGAAAATGCTTGATTAAAATTATTAGATATTTTTGGAACATTATCATTAAGAAAAGATATTTTTTCACAATCAATACAAATTCTTTTATCTGAATTGAAGATTGTATTTCCTTCGCTATCTTGAATTCTATCAATCAAAATTGGTTTAACTAATTTTCCACCATTAACAAAAGAGCAGTAAGCAGTAGTTAACTTTAGAAGTGTTGTTTCCGCTGACCCAAGTGAAATTGATAATAACTCATCTGGGTTTTTATAAATTCCAAGTTCTTTTGAAAAATTTAATATTTTTTTTAGTCCTAAATCTTGTGCTATTCTAACTGTCATTAAATTTCTAGATTTTTCTAAACCCGTTCTGAGAGTTGATGGTCCATAAAATTTTTTACCATAATTTTCTGGTTTCCACATTTTTAAATCTGATCCTTGCTCCAAAACCAATGGAGCATCTAGAATTAATGTGGATGGCGTATAATTATTTTCTAAAGCTAAAGCGTAAATAAAAGGTTTAAATGCAGAACCTGGTTGTCTAAAAGCTTGTGTTGCCCTATTAAACTCACTTTTTTTAAAACTAAATCCTCCACTCAATGCAAATACTCTTCCAGTAAAAGGATCCATTATAACTATTGCTCCATTTACTTTTGGAAGTTGCTTTAACTGATATAAATTATTATTTATTTCTTTAACATAAATAACATCACCTACATTGAACAGGCTTTCAATTTTTTTTTTTGTCCAAGACACGCCCCCAGAGTTAATCACACCATTTTTCTTACCTTCTGTTTCTATCTCTATAGAAAATTCATTAATTTTTTTAACTATAGCAATTTCCCAATCTAAAGATTTTTCTAAATTATAATCATTCAAATCTTTATTCCAGTCTTTGAGAACTTTTTTATTAACAATAGGTCCTCTCCAACCTTTTCTTTGGTCGTAATCAATTAGCCCTCTTCTTAGTGAACTGGTGGCAGTATTTTGTAAATCCAAATTTAAAGGAGTCTTTATATTAAATCCTTGTTTATAAACTTTTTCAAAACCAAATTTTTCAACTATATTTTTTCTAATATCTTCAACATAATACCTGGTATCTTCTAAATAAATTTTCTTTAAAACAATTTCATTTTTTAAAAATTTTTTATACTCTTTCGTTTTAATATATTTGTTATCTAATAAATTTTTTAAAACTAAATCTCTTCTAAATTTTGCTATTTTTATATTTTTATAAGGATTGTATTTACTTGGCGCCTTAGGCAGTGCCGCTAAAAGAGCAGCTTCATCGTATTCTAGCTCGTTAATTGATTTGTCAAAATATCTTAAACTTGCCGAAGCTATTCCATAAGTTCCTTCTCCTAAATAAATTTGATTTAGATACAGCTCTAAAATTCTTTCTTTTGTTAAAGCTCTTTCAATTCTAAAGGCAAGAATAGCTTCTTTTAATTTTCTATTTAAACTTACTTCATTGCTTAATAAAAAATTTTTTGCAACTTGTTGAGTAATTGTAGAGGCTCCTTCTAGCCTTTTAGAATAAATTATGTTCGATATATTGTTTAAAATTGCTCTTAAAACTCCTTTTGCATCAACGCCAGGGTGAGAAAAAAAATTTTTGTCTTCTGCTGATAAAAATGCCTGAATTATCTTTTTGGGAATAGCCTCGAAAGGAACAAATATTCTTTTTTCTGAAGAAAAATCGCTTACGAGTTCTCCTTCTCCTGAATAAACTTTACTAGAAACCGGTGGTTTATAATTTTTTAAAAACTTGTAATCGGGCAGGTTGTTTGAAAATACCCATAAAATTGCCAGTACACTTATAAGGCTAAATAAAAATCCGCTTGAAATCAGTATTAATATTTTTTTTAATATACGACTCATTTTTGTATGATTTAATATACGAATTTGTTAAACATAAGGCATAAGATTTAAAACAAAATTTAATAATTTAAACAAGTAAATGAAACAATTAATCAAAAATTTATGGATAAAAATTTATATATTGATGCTTCGCATCCAAATGAGACTAGAGTTGTACTTAAATCAAATGGACACATTGAAGATTACGAGTACGAAAGTGTAAGAAATAATTTAATTAAAAACAACATATACTTAGGCAAAGTAAGTAGGGTTGAGCCGTCTTTACAAGCAGCTTTTGTAGATTTTGGAAGAGAACGGCACGGGTTTTTATCCTTTAATGATATACAGTCAGATTACTATCAAATACCGCAAAGCGATTTACAAAAAATAAAAGAAGAAGAAGAAAAAGATAGAGAAGAACTTCAAAAAGAAAGTCAAAAATTAGAAGAAAAAAATTTAAGCGAAGGAAATCTTGATGTAAATGATCCAGTTGAAAAAAATCCTGAGAATGGGAGTGAGTCAAATGATGTACAGAATAAAAATGTAAAAAAACCACGTGCAAAAAGATACAAGATACAAGAAGTTATAAAACCAAATCAAGTAATTCTTATTCAGGTATTAAAAGATGAAAGAGGGCTTAAGGGAGCAGCTTTAAGTACTTTTATTTCTATAGCAGGAAAATATATAGTCTTGATGCCAAATACTCCAAAAGGTGGGGGTATTTCTAGAAAAATTTTTAATCCAAACGACAGAAAAAAAATAAGAAACATTCTAAATGAAATTAAAATTCCTAATGAAATGGGTTTGATCGTGCGAACAGCAGGCTCAAATAAAACAAAAAATGAAATCGATCATGACCTTCAAAATTTAATTAATGTATGGAATTCAATTAAGGAAAACGCTATAAACTCAATCGCTCCTTCTTTAATTCACCAAGAAAGTGAAATTATTAAAAGAACCTTGAGAGACATGTACGATGAAAATACCCAAAATATAATTATAGAAGGTAATGAAGGTTATAAAAAAGCTCAAAATTTTATGAAAATAATGATGCCAAGCCATGTTAAAAAAATTAAAAAGTATAGAGACAAAATACCATTATTTTTTAAAGAAAATATTGAAAATAAATTAAATGAAATTTTCGAAACTCAAGTAAAATTAAACTCGGGTGGATATCTGGTAATTAACCCAACCGAAGCATTGGTTTCTATTGATGTAAACTCAGGAAAATCTATAAAGCAAAAAAATATTGAAAGCACTGCGCTAGATACCAATCTAGAGGCTGCAGATGAAATTTCACGACAAATAAAAATTAGAGACTTGTCAGGATTAATTATTATTGATTTTATTGATATGCTTAACTATGGAAATAGAAGATTGGTAGAAAAAAGATTAAAGGAAAAATGTAGATCAGATAGAGCTAGAATTCAAATAGGACGTATCAGTAATTTTGGTTTGCTTGAGATGTCTAGACAGAGACTGAGAGAAAGCTCGGTCAAGTGGAGTGTTAGATTAACAGATGAGTCTTTTGCATTTAAAATATTAAAATTAATAGAGATTAAATCTATTTCTAATAAAGCTAAATATGTTGAGCTTAAAATTTGTGAAAAAATATCTAATTTTATGAAAGAAAATTTTATAAATGATTTAAAATATTTTGAAACAAAAAACAAAATTAAAATAAAAATATTAGCTGATAATTCATTGATAATTCCAGAATATATAATTGACCTCCAAAATAAATCCAAAAAAACTATAGAAAAAATAGAAAATTTTTCTAAAGTTAAAAAAATTAATAATCAAAATGAATTAGAAATACAAAAAAATCCAAAAAAAATGTCATTCAAAAAGAAAAGATTTTACAAAAAAAAATTCAGAAAAAGAAAAAATTAAATAATTCCTTTTTTTGGAGATGAAGGTGACCCAAATAATGATTTTTCAATTCTGCCGGAAAGATAAGATTGTCTGCCAGCTATAACAGAATTTTTAAAAGCTAAAGCCATTTGAAGTGGATTTTTTGCCTTAGCAATTGCTGTATTGACTAACACACCATCACAGCCGAGTTCCATGGCAATAGCTGCATCTGATGATTGACCGAGCCCTGCATCAATAATAACTGGAATTTTTGTCTGATTTCTAATTATTTTAATATTAATTTTATTTTGAATTCCAAGACCTGATCCTATTGGTGCTGCTAAAGGCATAATTGCACTAGCACCAACATCTTCTAGTTTTTTTGCCATCAAAGGATCGTCGGTACAATAAACCATAACTTTAAAGCCTTCTTTTGTTAAAACTTTAGTTGATTCTAACGTTTCAATCATATCTGGATATAAAGTTTTTTTATCACCTAAAACTTCAAGTTTTACCAACTTCCAGCCTCCAATTTCTCTTGCAAGTCTCAAAGTTCTAAGCGCATCTTTGGAATTAAAACAGCCTGCTGTATTAGGTAAATATGTAATTTTTTTAGGGTCGATATAATCCATTAACAAAGGTTTTTTTTTATCGGTTATATTTACTCTTCTTACTGCTACTGTAACAATTTCAGCTCCTGAAAGTTTTACCGCTTTAGCACATTCTGACATATTTTTATATTTGCCAGTGCCAATTATTAATCTAGAATTAAATTTTTTATTAGCAATTTTTAGCTGATCTTTCTGCAATTTTAACCTCCACCTATAAAATGAACTATTTCGATTTTATCATTTTTTTTTAATTTAATTTTTTTCAAGTAGTTTTTATTAACTATTTCTCGATTTAATTCAATTGCAACCTTTTTTAGTGGAACTTTAAGTTTTTTAAGATAGCTATATAAAGTAATATTATGTTGAATTGTTGATAATTTGCCGTTTATTTTAATTTTTATTTTTTTTATATTTTTCATAATATATAATTATTAGATGAGTAATAATATTTTAATCATTAATGGTCCAAATCTTAATCTATTAGGAGAAAGAGAACAATCACAATATGGCTCTATCACTTTCGATCAACTAAAAAAAGATTGTTTAAAAAAATCAAAAGAATTAAATATTAACTTAAATTTTACCCAATCAAATATAGAAGGTGAAATTGTAGATATTATTCAAGAAGCAAGAAATAATTGTGATGGGATAATAATTAACGCAGCAGGTTTTACTCATACTTCTGTTGCTATTAGAGATGCGTTAAGTATATTCAAAAAACCAATTATTGAGATTCACATCTCTAATATTTATAATAGAGAAGAATTTAGACAAAAATCCTTAATCAGTGATGTGGTAACCGGAGGAATATTTGGTATTGGAGCCAAAGGTTATATTTTAGCCATAATTGCAATGCAAGAATTGCTCAAAAATGGAAATTGACAAAAAAATAATTAAAAAATTAATTGAAGTTTTAGAAGATTTAAAAAAATCTACAAAAGGCATTGATATTGAATCCAGTGCTCAAGATCCTGCTGAGGAAAAAATTGATGATTCTAGATCAGTGAAAAGTCCTATAATTGGAACTGCATATTTGGCTCCTGAACCAGGTGCAAAATGTTTTGTAGAAGTCGGAAAGAAAATTAAAAAAGGTGATACTGTAATGATTGTGGAGGCTATGAAAACAATGAACCATGTTCCTTCTACTTTAGATGGGGTAGTAAAAAAAATTTCAGTTAAAGATGGCCAGCCTGTAGAGTTTGGTCAAACACTTATAATTCTAGAGTAATGTTTAAGAAAATATTGATTGCAAATCGTGGGGAAATTGCAGTTAGAATAATTAGAGCATGTAAGGAATGGGGAATTTCTACTGTTGCGGTTCATTCAGACGTTGATAAAGAAAGTATGCATGTAAGATTAGCAGATGAGAGTGTTTGTGTTGGTTCACATCAACCTGCGAATAGTTATTTAAATATACCAGCTCTAATGTCTGCAATTGAACTCACTGGATCAGAAGCGGTTCACCCAGGATATGGATTCTTGTCAGAAAATGCAAACTTTGCAAAAATTTTAGAAGATAATAATATTAAATTTATTGGTCCATCTTCAAATCTAATAAAAATGATGGGTGATAAAATTCAAGCTAAAAAAATTGCTAAAGAAAACGGGTTGCCTGTTATTGAGGGCTCCGAGGGTGGCATTTCAAATATTAAAGAGGCAAAAGAAGTTTCTAAAAAAATTGGATTTCCAGTTTTAATAAAAGCAGCTGGGGGTGGTGGTGGAAAAGGAATGAAAATAGTTTTTAAAGAAAATAAGTTTGAAGAATTATTTTTAGCAGCAAAATCTGAAGCAAAAAAGTTTTTTGCAAATGATGAAGTGTATATAGAAAAATTTTTTCAAAATCCAAGACATATCGAGGTTCAAGTTTTATCTGGTAAAAATAGAACAGTACATCTTCATGAAAGAGATTGTTCTGTTCAAAGAAGACATCAAAAACTTATTGAGGAGACACCTAGTCCAATATTAACTGAAGATGTTAGAAAAGATCTACTTGAAAAAACTGTAAATATGGTAACCAAAATTGGATATGAAGGCGCTGGAACAGTTGAATATATTTATGAAGATAAAAAGTTTTATTTTCTAGAAATGAATACAAGGGTTCAAGTAGAACATCCTGTAACAGAAATGGTTACAGGTATTGATATTATAAAAGAACAAATATTTATTGCTTTTACTGGAAACACAGCTCTTGAACAAAGCGATATTAACCCAAGGGGTCATGCTATTGAGTGCAGAATTAATGCAGAAGATCCCAGTAAAAATTTTCAACCTTCGCCAGGACTTATTGGGATGTGCCACCAGCCGTCAGGATTTAGAACTAGGGTAGATGGGTCAATTTACCAAGGATATAAAGTGACTCCATACTATGACAGCATGATTTGTAAACTAATATGTCATGGCAGAAACAGACAAGAGGCTATTCAAAGAATGATTAGATCATTAG
>CACLQI010000021.1 GCA_902608975.1 uncultured Pelagibacteraceae bacterium | reverse complement strand
ATTTCTGGAAAACCTATTAATGAAGAAATTGCGAGAGGTGGTCCGTTTGTTATGAATACAAAATCAGAAATACTTGAGGCAGTAAATGATTATCATAATGGAACATTTGTAAAATGAAAGCTATACAAATATCAAAAAATGGTGGTCCAGAAGTATTAGAAGTAAAAGATATAAAACTTAATAAACCTGAAAAAGACGAAGTTACAATTGAACATAAGGCTATAGGTCTAAATTATATTGACACTTATCATAGGTCAGGTCTTTATCCTTTAAAACTTCCTTCTGGTATAGGTGCTGAAGGAGCGGGTACCATAAAAGAAGTAGGTTCAAATATAAAAGAATTTAAAATTGGCGATAGAGTGGCCTATGCTGGCATGCCACTTGGTTCATACTCCACCCATAGAAATTATCCAATTAAAAACATTGTAAAAGTTCCTGATGAAATTAATCTTGAAATTGCTGCAACCTTAATGACTAAAGGTTTAACTACATTTTATCTTTTACATAAAACTTTCCCGGTTGAAAATAATCAAACTGTACTATTTCATGCTGCCGCTGGTGGTGTTGGCCAAATATTTGGTCAATGGGCAAAAACTTTGGGGTGTAAAGTGATAGGCACAGTTGGATCTGACGAAAAAATTGAGAAAGCAAAAAGCTATGGATATGATCATATTATTAATTATAACAAAGAAAAATTTGGAAAAAAAGTTTTAGAAATTACTCAGGGAAAAGGTGTTCCGGTAGTTTATGATGGTGTTGGAAAAAGTACTTTTGAAGAGTCGCTAGAATGTTTAAGTATAAGAGGTATGATGGTATCATTTGGAAATGCCTCAGGACCATTGACAGAAATCAATGTTCCAAAATTACTCCAACCAAAAAATTTATATTTCGTAAGACCTTCTATGCAGCACTATCTAGGAACTAAAGAACAAATTGATGAAGGAGCAAAATTATTATTTGATAAAGTTAAATCTAAAAAAATAAAAATTGAAATATTTAAAAAATATAGCCTCGATAATGTTGTTCAGGCCCATAAAGATTTAGAGTCTAGAAAAATACTTGGGCCAGCAATAATTGTTCCAAATTAATCTATTTTAACATCCATATCGGACATATGTAAATTCAGTGCATTTGTTGAAATTTGAATTTCTCTAATAAAAAAAATTATTGAAATAATCATAGATAGACAGCACGAACCAAAAATAACTCTTGCTACAAAAACCTCATCTAAATAAAGCGCAAATACAGTTAGCATGTTAAATAAAAAGCCAAATGCAGCGAACATTATTGTCCATCTAAGTATAGATATTCTGCTACTTAAATTAATAAACTGCTTTTTCCACTCGGGCGGAATATGCTTTTCATAGACATGCTCATCATGAAGCTCTCTTATCAACTTACTTAACGTATGAAATCTGTTGCTATATACGCTCATTAACAGTGGTATGGCAGGAAACATTAAAGCTGTTACAGTATAATCTACATTCATACGAATCAGTTTGATTATGAATCTAGCCTTTGTTATTTACAAGTAAATTCTAATGAATCACTTAAATCTTTTTATAGAACTTACTAGACTAAAAAGGCCAATAGGCTTTATGCTGTTATTTTGGCCATGCACATGGGGATTAACCATTGCTTATGATTTTACAAATAGTCTCGATGCCTATTTTTTTTACTTATTTTTGTTTTTACTGGGTTCAATTTTGATGCGATCAGCTGGCTGTATAATAAATGATATAGTAGATAAAGAATTTGATAAAAAAGTTCAAAGAACCAAAAACAGGCCAATAGCTTCTGGAAAAATTTCCATTTCAACAGCTTTGTTCTATGCTTCTATACTTTGCTTATTGGCTTTTTTTGTCTTAATTAATTTTAACCTTTATACGATTATACTCGCGATATTGTCTATGCCACTCGCATTTACTTATCCTTTAATGAAAAGATTTACTTATTGGCCACAATTATTTTTAGGGATTACGTTTAATTATGGGCTAATTCTAGGATGGGTATCCATAAAAAATGGATTAGATATTGTTCCAATAATATTTTATTTGGGAGCCATATTTTGGACACTTGGATACGACACTATATATGGATATCAAGATATAAAAGACGATGAAATAATAGGAATAAAATCAACTTCAATAAAATTTAAAAAAAATCCCAATTTATTTTTAATATTATGTTACTCAATACTTGTTTTATCTATGTTTGCGGTGGGTATATATATGAAATTTAATTATTTTTTTTATTTTTTTATGCTAATTCCAATTTTCCATTTATTTTTCTATCAAATAAAAAATTTTGAGCCAAAAAATCCTTTTAATTGTTTAAAAATTTTTAAAAGTAATAATCTATATGGATTATTAATTCTTGTTAACGTTTTAATTGGAAAAATTTTTAATGTTTAAAGATTTTCATATCATAAAAAGACTCTATAAAGACTATACTCTTCAGCATATAAAAAAAATTATTTTAGCTATATTATTATCGTTTCTAATTGCAGGTAGTACTTCTGCAATAGCATATTTATTAGACCCCGCTATAAAGAAAATTTTTATAGAAAAAGATCAAACCTTAATCTATTTAATTCCTGCTTTGATTATTGTTGCTTTTGCTACAAAAGGAATATCGCTTTATATAGCAAGAGTACTTATGATAATAGTTGCAGAAGAAGTTAAAATAAGCGTCCAGAAAGATATGATGAAATCCTTAGTATCTGCTGATACTAAATATGTCGAAAAAATTCACACAGGAAAATTCATTTCAAAACTTACAAACGATGTAGCTTTATTAAACATGCTGATAAGCACTGCTGTATTAAACTTATTTAAAGATAGTTTAACTCTAATAGCTTTGTTGAGTGTGATGTTTTATCAAAACTGGAAACTTTCATTAATTGCAATAATCATGATTCCCTTAGCAACATTAATGGCACGAATATTAGGAAAAAGAATAACTAAAGTTTCTCATGAAGTGTTAGAGCAAGCAAGTTTATTTACGACTCGATTAGTGGAAATATTTAAAAATCATAAGCTTATTAAAATATTTCAGGGTGAAAAATACGAGAGAACAAGAACAGCTGATCAATTAGATATATTAAAAGGAAAACTAATAAAAATGTCTACTGTTTTTCACCGAACTACACCAATAATGGAAGTTTTAACTGGAATAATGATAGCAACCCTTATCTATTATTCAGGAAAATTAATTGCAAATAATGAATTGGAAATTAATAATTTTTTTTCTTTTCTAGCTGCAATGATGTTAGCCTACCAACCAGTTCGTTCACTTGCTGGGCTTAATCTTGCTGTAAATCAAGGACTAACTGCAGCAAAAAGAGTATTGCCAGTAGTGGATATTGTAAATGAAATTAAAGACGATCCAAAATTATCAGATCTTAAGATAAGCGAGGGTAATATAAACTTCAAAGATGTTAGCTTTCATTACAATTTGAAAGAAAAAGGTATTCTTAAATCAACAAACTTATCTATAAATGGTGGAAAAATGACGGCATTAGTTGGGTTAAGCGGAGCCGGCAAATCAACAATTCTCAATTTAATTCCAAGATTTTATGACTGTGATTCAGGAGATATTCAAATAGATAATCAGTCAATATACAAAGCTAATGTTTTTTCACTTAGAAAAAATATTTCCGTTGTAAGTCAAGAGACAACACTATTTGATGATACGGTAAAAAATAATATATTATATGCTAAAATCGATGCCTCGGAAGATGAAATTTTAGAAGCATCAAAAAAATCTTATGCTCACGAGTTTATAGAAAAATTACCTAATAAATACGAAACAAACATTGGAGAAAACGGAGTTAGATTATCCGGAGGTGAAAAACAAAGACTATCAATTGCTCGAGCAATGCTTAAGAAGAGCTCTATCATTCTTTTAGATGAAGCAACATCATCACTAGATGCTGAAACAGAAAGCAAGATTCAAAATGCGATAAACTTGCTAACAAAAAATAAAACTACACTAGTCATTGCTCATAGACTTTCAACTGTTCAAAATGCAGAGAAAATATATGTTATAAACTCAGGTGAAGTTATAGCTGAAGGTACCCATGAATACTTGCTTACCAACTCAGAAGTTTATAAAAATTTTTATAATAAACAAATAAAAAAAAATTAAATTATGCTAATTATATACAGATTATTAATTAATCTTGTTATAATACTTTCTCCAATAATATTAATAATTCGATTAATAAAAAAAAAAGAAGATCCTCTTAGATTTAAGGAAAAATTTTGTTTTTTTTACAGAAAAGAAAAAAAATGGAAATTTAATATGGTTTCATGGTGCTAGCGTAGGAGAGATTAAAAGTATAGTTCCATTAATTGAAAAATTAGAAAAGGAAAAAAAAATTAGTCAAATATTAATTACTTCATCTACATTAAGTTCCTCAAAAATATTTAAAAAATTTAAACTTAAAAAAACCATCCATCAATTTTTTCCTATTGATGGATACTTTTACACTGAAAAATTTTTAAATTATTGGGAGCCAAATTTAGCTGTTTTTATTGACTCTGAAGTTTGGCCAAATATGCTTTTAAATATAAATAAAAAAAATATTCCAACTATTTTGCTTAATGCAAGGATCACAAAAAAATCCTTCAAAAGATGGACATTTATTAGCTCCTTTGCACAAAAAATCTTTCAATGTTTTGATGCAACTTACCCTCAAAATAAAGAGTCCATAAAATACCTTAGAAGCTTAAATGTAAAAAAAGTTAAATTTTTAGGCAATATTAAATTTTCAGAAAATAAATATCAATTAGAGGATATGGTTAACTCTAAAATTAAAAATTTTTTAAAAAATAAAAAATTTTGGTGCGCAGCTAGCACTCATGACAATGAAGAGATTGTATGTGCTAATGTACATTTAAAACTTAAAAAAAGAGTCAAAAATCTTGTTACTTTTATAATTCCACGACACACACAAAGAACTGAAGATATAGTAAATTCATTTCGTGATTTAGATTTAAAGGTTCATTGTCACAGCTCTAAAGAAAATATTAGAAAGGATACTGATATTTATATTGTAGATACTTATGGGGAGACTAATTCATTTTTTAAAGCAATTAATATTGTTTTTTTAGGTGGTTCATTAATTAAACACGGAGGTCAAAATCCGATAGAAGCTGCAAGAAATGGGTGTAAAATTATTCATGGCCCACATGTTAAAAATTTTAAAGAAGTGTATGAACTTCTAGATAAAAATAAAGTTTCGAATAAAGTAAGTAATGTTGAGCAACTCACAAAAAAAGTTGATATTTTGATAAATAAAAACAGAGGATCAAAAAATTTAGAGTATAAAATTAATAAATTAGGAAAAAGAATTCTAAAAGTAACATTATCCGAGTTTAAATTTTATTTAAAAAAAATATGAAATTTAATAAACCTAAATTTTGGGATATTCCAAAAATATCTTTTTGGTCAATAATTCTAATTCCCTTAACAATTATATTTTTATTAGCATCGTTTATGAGAAGATTTTTAAAAATTGAAAAAAAATTTCAAATACCAATTATTTGCGTTGGTAATATTTATATTGGTGGAACAGGGAAAACTCCTTTAGCTTCAGAAATATATAAAATTATTTCTTCTCATGGAAAGAACCCTGGTTTTGTTAAAAAAGGTTACAATTATTTATACGACGAAATTCAATTGTTAAAAAAAGTTGGAAAAACTTTCACAAATAAAAATAGAAAAAAAGCTATCGAGTCACTAATTTTATCTGGTCGAAACGTTGCAATTTTAGATGATGGATTTCAAGATTTTTCTATAAAAAAAGATTTATCAATTTTGTGTTTTAACTCAAAACAATTAATTGGAAATAGTTTTGTAATACCATCTGGACCCTTAAGGGAAAGTTTTAAATCAATTAAACGAGCTGATTGTATTATTATTAATGGAGACAAAAATGTAGAATTTGAAAACAAAATTAAAGAAACAAATAAAAATGTAAAAATATTTTATTCAAATTATAAAATAAAAAATTTAGATAAATTTAAAAATAAAAAAATTACCGCTTTTGCTGGAATTGGAAATCCTTCAAACTTTTTTGATTTGTTAAAAGAAAATAATATTGATTTAAAAAAAACATTTTCATTTCCAGATCATCATAATTATTCTGATCAAGATTTTAGTAGACTTATTGAAAATGATGTATCGGTTATTACAACCGAAAAAGACTATTTAAGAATAGATGACAAAATGAAAAAAAATTTTTATTGTGTTGAAATTGATTTGGAAATTGAAAATAAAGATGAGTTTATAAATTTAATTAAAAGTAAAATATGAAAATTATAAAATATTTTTTTGAATTTATAATTATTTTTACTTTATTTATTATTTTTAAAATTATTGGATATAAAGCCGCATCACGCCTGGGAGAAAAAATTGGAATTTTATTTGGCCCCCTCTTCAGATCAAAAAAAAAAATAGAAGATAATCTTAAAAATTCAAATATAGGTACTGATGCTTTAGATAGAAAAAAAATTATTAAAAATATGTGGGGCAATTATGGAAGAATTCTTGCAGAATATCCCTATCTAAAAAAATTTAAAAACAATACCTTAAAAAAATATATTCAAATTGAAGGCATTAATTATTTAGAAGAAATTAAAAAAAAAAATAAAAAAGTAGTTTTTATTTCTGGTCATTTTAATAACTTTGAGCTTATGGCTATGCAGTTAGAAAATTCAGGCTTAAATATTGCAGCAATTTATAGACCTTTAAATAATATTTTTCTTAACGGTATTATGGAAAAAATAAGATTAAACCATATCTGTAAAAAACAAATAAAAAAGGGCAAATCGGGAACTAGAGAATTATTGCAACTTTTTAAAGATGGATATTCAATTGCGCTTATGATTGATCAAAGAGTAAGCGAAGGTATAAAGTCAAAATTATTTAATCGATCTGCTTTAACTACAACTATACCTGCGCAGTTAGTTAAAAAATATAGTGTTGATGTAGTTCCTGTGTACATAGAAAGAAAGAATGGCATTTTTTTTAAAATGCACATTAATAAACCAATTTTTTTTGATGAAAATAAATCTTTAGAGGAAATAACTGATAAGTTAAATAAAATTTTAGAGGAAATGATATTAAAAAATCCTGATCAATGGATATGGTCGCATGATAGATGGAAGTAAAATACTATTTTTTTTTTTAATTCTTCGTTTTTTAAATGAGCTTCTTTGTGTGAAAAATAAGCTTCTTGCAAGTCAACATTCCAATAATTTAGGTCTTTTAAATTAATTTCTTTTCCAGAAATTGCACAAATAACATGATCCCCTTGTTCAACAATTTCAAAATTATTTGCTAAGTACTTTAATTTTGCTAATTTTTTATGCATTTTTAGTTTATATATCATTACATGAAAGTAGGAATAATTGGAAGTGGTGGAAGAGAACACTCTTTATGTGAAGCACTGAGCAAATCAAAAAAAATTAGTAAAATTTATTGTTTTCCTGGCAATGCAGGTACACAAAAAATTGCAAAAAATATTGATATAAATGTTGATGACTTTGAGATACTAAAAAATTTTATTGTATCAGAAAAAATTGAATTAATAGTTGTTGGACCAGAAAAGCCTTTGGTTGAAGGGATTGTTGATTTTTTTGAAAATAATAATATTCCAATATTTGGACCAAATAAATTAGCATCACAACTTGAAGGTTCTAAAATATTCACAAAGAAAATTTGTGCTAAATATAAAATACCCACTGCAAAATTTGGTATTTTTGAAAATATCAATAAAGCAAAATTATTTTTAAATAATGCAAAATTCCCAATGGTTGTAAAAGCCGATGGGCTCGCAGCAGGAAAAGGTGTTTACATATGTGAAAATATGGAAAATGCTGAAAATGCAATAGAAGAAATTTTTAATGGGAAATTTGGTGAGGCCAAAAACGTTTTATTAGAAGAATTTCTTGTCGGAGAGGAAATGAGCTACTTTGTGGTAAGTGATGGAAAAAATATTAAAAAATTTGAGACAGCGCAAGATCATAAAAGAGTAGGAGAAGGTGATATTGGCAAAAACACTGGTGGAATGGGAGCTTATTCTCCTTCACGGTTAATAAATAAAGATTTAGACAAAAAAATTTTAGATAAAATTATTTATCCCACTTTAAATGCTCTTAAAGATATGAATTGTGAGTACAAAGGATTTTTATATGCAGGCTTAATGATTGTTAAAAATGAGCCTTATCTAATTGAATATAATGTAAGAATGGGCGATCCAGAGTGTCAAACGATCTTACCAAAATTAAAAACTGATTTACTAGAAATAATTTTAGGATGTACTAAAAGAAAACTCGATGAAATTAAAATTGAATGGCATAATCAAAATAGTTTATGTATTGTTTTATGCTCAAAAGGTTATCCGGATAAATATAAAAATAACATTCTAATAAATAATTTAGATAATATAACTTTAGACTCAAATCAAAAAATCTTCCATGCTGGAACAAAGAATGAAAATAATAATATTTTGTCAAATGGGGGAAGAGTATTAAACTTTGTATGTTTAGAAAACAGTTTTAAAGAAGCTAGAAATAAAAATATACAATTGATAAATAAAGTTAATTGGACTGACGGATTTTATCGTAAAGATATAGGTTATAGAGTAATAAAATAATGAGAATTATAGCTGGAGATTTCAAAGGTAAAAAAATTTTACAACCCAAAGATAAACTTACAAGACCTCTTAAAGATTTAACAAAAGAGTCTATATTTAACATAATAAATCACTCAAATTTAATTAATATAAATATAAAAAAATCCAACATACTAGATTTATTTTCGGGGGTTGGATCTTTTGGTCTTGAGTGTATATCGAGAGGATCTTTGTCTGTTACTTTTTTTGAAAACTACACAAAGGTTATTAAAATTTTAAAATTAAATGTAGAAAGTATGAACATTCAAAAGAAAATAAAAATAATTGAAAAAAATCTTCTCGAAGATAAAAGTCTGAATTTATTAAATCAAAAATTTGAAATTATTTTTATTGATCCTCCTTTTAAAGAGGAAAAACTTAATTTTTTACTTAAAAAAATCCAAAAACTAAAGTTACTATCAAAAAACGGTATAATAATTATACATAGACATAAAAATCAAAAAGATACTTTTCCTAAGGAATATAAAGTAATTATTGAAAAGTTTTATGGAATATCAAAAATTATTTTTCTAAGTTAATTTTTTTTTAATATTTTATTTGTTTCTTTCTTTATAAGCTCGACCGATGGTTGATCATAAGGATTCACTCCTAAAGATTTTCCCAGTAAAATAGTTTCTAAAATAAAAAAACAAAATAGTTCACCTAATGATTTTTCATCTCGTTTATTTATTTCAAAGCTTCTAAATGGTAATTTTTTTTCATAAAATACTCTCTCTGTAGCTAACTTCTGAGAATATAAAATTTTTTCTAAGTTTTTATTTTTGAGATATGAAAAACTAGGAAGAATTTTATTATTATTTATTTTTTGAGATTGTGAATTAAATACATAAAAAAAAGTATAAAAATTTTTTTTAGGACCATCTAAATACATTTGCATTAAGCTATGATTGTCTTTGGGCATTGAAGATATTGTTGGTAAAATACCTTTGGACTTTTTGCCTAAGCTTTCGGCAATTAATTGTTGATACCATTTGAATAAATTTTCAGATTTTTCATCATAATTTAATATTACTGAGGCATATTTTTTTTTTTTGATAAGTCGAAGTGTCTTGGAAACATTTTGGACTAAATTGTTCATAAATTTTTTATTTTTTATTAAAAAATTTAATTGTTTAAATTTTTTTGAATTTAAACCAACAAGTTCAGTTGGCAGCATTCCAACTTCTGACAAAACGGAATATCTTCCGCCAATAAAATTATTATGATCAATAATTTCTGCCTTTAGTTGATTTGCCATTCTTCTTAAATAATTATCTCGGTTTTCTGTAATAAAAATATTATTATCTTTTTTATTAATTAAAATATTAGCATTAGTAATTGTTTCTAAAGTATTGCCAGATTTCGATACTATTAGATTTAAATTTTTTTTTTTATTAAATTTCAAAATTTCA
>CACLQI010000020.1 GCA_902608975.1 uncultured Pelagibacteraceae bacterium | reverse complement strand
AGATAAGAAAGAGCATGAGGTAATTCATAAAAAAGATGGCAGGCTACATATATATGTAAGACAAGATAAGTATAAGGGTGAGTTAAAATCAAAAAATTGGGTTGGTAGACTTTATATTGACGGAAAACAAAAAATTTCTTCATCAGGAACCCCAAATCTTGAAGAAGCAATACCAATATTAGAAAAATGGTTTGATGATATTCACGCAAATAAAGATAAAGGGACTGAGGCTCCTCCAGAAACAACTGAACCGACAAAAGAAGAGCAACCAACTCCAACACCAGAACCAACACCTCCACCGGTTACAGAAGCACCTAAAGAGGTTGCACCTGTTGTACAGAAAACACCAGAACCTGTAGCAACAACACCAAGTAATGAACCAACAGAAACAAAAACCGCTTCAAGTTTTTTAGATAAGTTAAAAAATATTAAATTAAAAAAACCATCCTTTGCTGGTGGTATCAAAATGCCAAAAGCACCTGCGATGAACAAAGGTGGTTTTAAAAGCAAATTAGATAGTTTTTTTAAATCTAAACTAGGAAAAGCTACTGCTCAAGGAGAAGAAATACTTGGAGTTGAGATTACAAATAAAGAAATAAGGCTAGCTCAAATTTCATCTAATAAAGCTAATCAGTGGGTATTAGAAAAATTTTATATTCACAAAGTGGATTTACCAGATGATGCGGTTGTTTTAGAGAATGCAGATAAATTAGGCGGCGAGTTATCAATTGCAATCCAAAAATCAAAAATCACAACTGCTAATGCAGCAATTGCAATTCCTGTAACAAGTGCAATTATCAGAGTTGTTACAGCACCTTTAATGAAAGATGAAGAGTTACAAAAAGCAATTGAAACAAATTCACTTTGGGAAAACTTAGTTCAATTAACAGACAACTTAGATGATTATTCAATATTCCATCAAGTAATAAATAGAAACCAAAAAGAAAACACAATGGATATTTTGTTTGTTGCATCAAAACTTGCGGATATAAATAGTTACACATCAATTATAAAATCTAGTGGGCTTAATGCAGTTATAATTGATGTAAAATGTTTTGCATTAAAATCTGCTGTTGATCAAATAAATCAAATTTCACAGAAAACAGAAGACGCTAATTTAACTGCTGTTTTAGAATTTGGTCTTGATGAAAATTATCTTATGATCTTATATGATAATAACCCAATAATTACTGATATATTTTTAAGAGGCCAAGATAGACAAATATTAAAACAGTCAGAAAATCAGGAAGAAAAAGAAGGACTAGTTAGAAGGTTTGTTACACAAGTAAAACAAGCAGTTCAAGATTTTGAGACAAAGTACGAAAAAAGAATTAGAAATATAAAAGTTGTTTCAGATTTAGAAAATATTGAAGACTATTTATCTATTTTTAGAAAAAATCTTGTAAATATTGGTTTTAAAACATTTGATCCAATTGATGGTCTGAAAATTCCTCAACAATTAGAACAACAAGTAAACCAAACAAACAGGTCATATCTTTCAACAGTTGTAGGACTTGCGTTTAGAAAGCTAGACGTGTTTGGGTATTATAAATTTGTTACTGCAGTAAAAAATATAAACTTACTACCAAATAGACAAGGAATGGCTAAGCAAAAGAAAATGAAAGCCATTTCTAATTTTGCATTTAAAGGGTTTGTTGGTGGTGTAATTGGTATCTACGTTATATTATTTGCATTATCTTTTTGGAATATCCATTCATACAACCAGAAACTAAAAGACTTCGCAAAAGTTAAGAAAATTCATGCACAAAAAGCCAAAGAAAGAAAAACAGTTGCAAAAGAATTAAAATTAATAACAACTGCTTTAAAATTAAGTAATAGTCTAAAATCGAATAAAGATTTGAGTTATAGAATTTTAGCACAAATTGCCTCAAGTGTCCCAAAAAGAGTAAGATTTGATTCAGTTGATTATAATGGAAAAACAAAAGTTACAATTCAAGGAGTTGCAGCAAGCGACCAGGACATATTAAAATTTATAAAAAATTTAGGTAAGCAATCATATATTAAACAAGCATCATTATCTTCTATGAAGCTTCCAAGAAAATCAGCATCAGGAATAACAATGAAAGGATTTAGAATCTTTGTTGTGATTGATCAAAAAGGAAAAAGCAAAGGATAGAAAATGGATTTAAAAAATATAGATCTAAAAAATTTGAATATTGAAGATATAAAAAAGAAAATTTTACAATTTACTGATAAAAAAACTTTAATTAAAATTGGTATTTCTGTTGGAGCAATAATTATTTTTCTAATAATTTATTATTCTATTTTAAATCCTCTAGTTAATAAAAAGAAATTACAACTAGATGAAATGAATAAAAAGAAAGAAGAAACTACAAAATTTATCAAAGATATTAAAACCAAAAAAAAACAGATTAAAAAACTTACGCCTCAATATGAAAAATATTCAACTTTATTTCATACAAAAGCAGAAGTTGAAGGCTTGTATGAAACATTAAGTTATTATGCAGGACTAAATGATTTGGTGATTTCAAAAATAGAGAAAAAAGAAGGAAAAGGAGTGTCGAAAGCTGATGCGTTAGCAAGTGTTTCTAAAAAGAAAAAAAAGAAGAAGAAGAAAGCTACTAAGAAGAAAAGCTCTGATAATATGGCTTATTACAAAATACCAGTTACTTTTGAAATAACAGGTAATTTTTTGGGTTATATCAAGTTTAAACGAGCATTATCATTGTCACAAAAGATGCTAAATTTTGACAAGGAGTCTATCAAAGTGGTAAAAGGTAATACAACCGGAGCGATAAAAGTTAAAGGAACTTTAACTATAGTAGGATTAAGCGATGAATAATAAAATTTTAATTTTAATTTTAGTTTTTCTTTTTAGTTTAAGTAATTCCATTGCTGAAAATCATGACACTAGTGAGAAAGATATATTAGAAAAGGCAAAAAAAATTAATGAAAAAGTAAAAAAACAACAGGCTGAAAAACAATCAACTATTAGTGCGGAAGTAGGGGGAGAAGAACCATTACCTTTAAACGATCCTTTTGTTGGTGATGCATCTCTTGGGGGAGCAACCACAATGTCAACTGTTGTAGGATCAGGTGAAGAAAGATCAGAAATGAGTTTATATAATTTTAAACTAGTAGCTATTATGACTGGAGAATATGAAAGCTTTGTCTCTTTGATTAATGCAACTGGTGAAATAGTTACTCTACAAATGAACGAAGAATTAAGTCCTGGAGTTAAACTAATTGGATTAAACCCTGCAAAAGCTGTATTTGAAAAAGGTCCAGACTCTTATTTAGTTATCAATTTTAAAAACCAAATTAAAGAAACATCGGAGCCATTTTAATGAATTGTAAATCTCTTAAAATATTATTTTCTTTAGTTTTCTTGTTATTTGTTCTTAGCGGATGTGCTGAACAAATGAAAAAAATGAAAAAAAAGAAAACATTTAAGCATGATACTCCATTAATTAAGCAAGATGTTAAAAAGCTAGGCAGAATTGAAGTTAAAAAAACTGCAGAAATGGGACCAATACCAGTTGAAGGAGATGTAACAAAACTACAAAAGAGAAAACAAATTTCTTCAGTTAAAGAGAAAAATTATTTATTGATACCCGAAGATTATATGTTGCTTAAACAAAAAGTAACATTCAAATTTCAAAACTTAGACTACAAAGAAGCAATGGGATTAATGGCAAAAATTGGAGATGTTAACATTTTAGTAGGAGAAGAAGTTGCAGGTGCAATTACAGCTGAATTATCAGATGTACCTTGGGATAAAGCATTTAATGCATTGTTAGATATGAAAAATTTTGCTGCTGATATCGACGTTGGTAGTAATATTATAAGAGTACATTCACCAGCAACTTTAACATCTCAAGAAAGCTATAAATCTGCAAGAGCTTCCGCAGTTAGAAAAAAGGTTGAGCTTGAAAATTCTGTTGAACCTGTAATTTCTGAAATATTTAGACTTTATTACATTACACCAGCCGAAGCAAAAGCTACAATAATGGAATTGTTTACTTCAACAGGAGAGGGATCAACTTATTCTCCAATCCAGGTAACAGAAGAAAAAACAACAAGATCTGTAATTGTAAGAGGAAAAGCAAAAGACTTGGATGTAGTAGATAAAGTAATAAGAGAAATTGATGTAAGGACAAAACAAGTTTTAATTGAAGCTTTTATAGTAGAAGCCACTTCATCTTTTGAAAGAGCTTTGGGAAACAAATTAGGAGCTGCTTATACCAGAAAGAGTCTTAGAGCAGGTGGTACTATAGAAGGCAGTACAATTGGAAATCCATCTGGAAGTGAAGCAGCACTTCAAACTACCACTGGTTCACTAGCTGATGCTGGAACAGCTGCACAAGATACTATTTTCAATACCAATGTTGCAGGAGCAACTAGTGGTATTGGAGTTTTGAAAAAAACTGGATCTGCAGTTTTAAAATTACAAATAGAGGCGCTTGAAAAAGAAGGATTAGGAAAAACAATATCTAATCCAAAATTATTTACTTTGGATAACCAGGTAGCTTCTATAACCCAAGGTGTACAAATACCAGTTCCTGGAAGTGGAGACTCTCCGACAACATTCAAGGATGCAGCTTTAAAACTCACTGTTACACCAAGTATTATTGGTGATGGAAACGTACTTTTAGAGGTACAAGTAAATAATGACACTCCTGATAGAACCGATCCAACTGCAGTAGGTATAAACAAAATGGAAATAACCACAAAACTCTTAATTGGAGATGGAGATATAGTTGTTATTGGTGGAATTAAGAAAAACGATATATCTGATGCTACAGAGCAAGTTCCTGGCGTAAATAAAATACCTATAATAGGAAAAATGTTTCAAGGATCACAAAAAAGCGATAAGATGACAGAACTTTTAGTGTTTATTGCACCAAGGATTTTATAATGCTTAAGATAAGTAGAGAAAGTGAAATTAATCTTATTAATGTCTTGATAGACCATGACATTATATCAGGAAAAGATTTAGCAAAAATAAAAAAAGCCAGTGCCGATGGCAATAAATCTCAAATCGACGCAGTTTTTGAACTTAAACTTACTGATGAAGATAAAATTTTAGATGTATTAGTTAAAGAACAAAATTTAGAGGTAGTTGATTTAACAAAAGTTCAAGCTGTTGAAGAGGTTAAAGCAGTATTGCCATCTAATTATATTAAAATGAATTTTGTTGCACCTTTCAAAGTTGATGGAAAAACACTTCATATAGCTATTTCAGATAGTTCAAAACTTGGTTTAATGAGAAATTTAAAAGCAATCACAAAAAAAAATATTGAATTACATGCCGCTAAAGTTTCTCAAATCTCGGATTTTATTGATAAATTATTAAGCGAAGGTGGAGATGTTACTGCTGCAACAATCAGAGAAGAAAATGTTTCAAAAGAAAAAACAAAAACTTTTGATAGTGATCTAGGAGAGGCAGGAGAAGTTCTTGAAAAACCACCTGAAGAGGATATTGAAGCACTAGAAAATGAGTCTGAAGTTATAAAATTTAGTACTGCTGTTGTGGCTGATGCAATTAAATCCGGCGTTAGTGATATACATATTGAGCCTTATAGATTTAGCTCAAGAGTCCGTTATCGTCAGGACGGTATGTTGCAAGAACAAGAACAATACAGAAAATTTCTTCACGACAATTATGGGGCTGTAGTAACCCGTTTTAAAATAATGGGTAAACTAGATATTGCTGAAAGAAGGTTGCCACAAGATGGAGCAATTAATTTTAAAATAGATGGCAAGGTAGTTGACTTACGATTGTCTATTTTACCAACCGCTAGCAATGAAAGAATTGTAATGCGGGTACTAAACAAAGATGCAGGAGATATAACTCTTGAGCAACTAAATTTTGAAGACGTCGATTTAAAAAATTTAAGAAAAGCAATTCATAGTACCCAAGGATTAATTCTTGTAACAGGTCCCACTGGTTCAGGAAAATCAACAACCTTGTACAGTATTCTTAAAGAAGTAAGTCAACCACATTTAAATATTTTAACCGCAGAAGATCCTGTTGAGTACGAGTTAGCTGGAGTTGGACAAGTTCAAATTAAAGATGATATAGGTCTAACTTTTTCTGCCGCATTAAGATCTTTTCTTCGTCAAGACCCAGAAATAATTTTGGTTGGAGAGATGAGGGATAAAGAAACAGTTGATATTGGATTAAAAGCTGCGCTTACTGGACACTTGGTTTTTAGTACACTCCACACTAATGATGCACCAAGTACAATTACAAGATTGCAAAATATGGGAACACCTGATTATTTAATTAGTGCTGCAACCCAAATGGTGCTAGCACAGAGACTTGCAAGAAGAAATTGTAAAGAATGTAGAGTTCCAGATGACGATGTTAATCCAAAAGTTTTAACTGATTTAGGTTTTTCTCCTGAACAAGCATCAAGGGTAAAAGCTATTAAAGGAAAAGGTTGCCCAAAATGTAAGGACTCAGGCTACAAGGGAAGACAAGGAATTTACGAAATTTTAGTGGTTACTAAACCAATTAAAGAAGCCATACTTAGACAAGCTACTACTCCTGAGTTAAAAGAAATTGCAATAAAAGAAGGCTTTCAAACTATGCAAGATATGGGAAGAAGAATGATTGCAAATGGTGAGCTTAGCTTTAGGGAGTATGAGCGTGTTTTATCTAGTTAATATAATAATTAATTAAAAAATGGACTCATTTAGTTATAAGGGTATTTCAGACGGAAAATATGTTGAGGGCGATATAGAGGCTTTAAATCAAGAAGAAGCCTCCCATAAACTTAAAGAACAAAAAGTAATTATTACAAACCTAGTTAAATCAAAGAAAAAAAAAGGCAAAGACGAAGAAAAGGCAAAAGGTAAAAAAGGTGGGGGATTTTCTTTTGGTAAAAAGAAAGTAAAAGTAGAAGAAATTCTAATATTTTCAAAGCAATTTGCTACAATGGTAAAAGCAGGCCTTCCAATCTTAGAAGTGCTTTCAATGTTAAGAGATCAGCTGGAGAGTCCTGCAATTAAAGAAGTAATTGAAGATATAAGAAAAAGCCTTGAAGGGGGTGTAACTTTGTCAAAATGTTTTGAAAAATATCCACAATATTTTGATAATGTATATGTCAACCTTATTAAAGCTGGTGAAGCGAGTGGTAAATTAGATGTTTTCCTTATGAAAATTGTAGATTCGCTTGAAAAAAAAGAAAAAATTAAAAAGAAAATTAAGGGAGCATTAATGTATCCGTCAATTATGTTTAGTGTAGCTATTATTGTTAGTGCTTTCATGTTAGTTAAAGTAGTTCCGGTATTTGCAAAAATGTATGATGGTATGGGAATTGCATTACCTAAACCAACAGCAGTCATCATGTCTATGAGTGATTTTTTAAGAGGTACTGGTGGTATGGTATTATTATTTGGAGGCGTTGGTGGTTTTTTTCTTTTTAGATATTTAACAACAAAAAATGCAGCTATCCAATACAGATGGCATAAACAAGTTTTAAAGATGCCAGTATTTGGGGATATGATTTTGAAATCTTTGTTAGCAAGAATATCATTGATTTTAGGGAACCTTAGTGCAGCAGGTGTTAATTTATTGGAAAGTTTAGAAATTGCTAAATCTGTTAGCAATAATGTAGTTGTAACTGAAGCTTTAGAAAATGTTAAAAAGGGAGTTTTTTCAGGAGATACTTTAACAAAACTTTTTTTAAAAGAACCTTTATTTCCACCTACATTTAGCCAATTAATTTCAGTTGGAGAACAAACCGGACAATTAGACGAAATGTTTGGCTCAGTTGCAATGTATTATGAAGAAGAATTTGATAATTCTGTTGATAACATGTCTAGTTTAATTGAACCTATCATGATCGTTTTTATGGGAATAATGATTGGCGGATTAATGATTGCAATGTACTCACCAATATTTAACGTTGGAGCTTTAATAGGCTAAATTTTTTTTGTTAAAACAAGGTGGTTAACCCAGCCTTCTTGATCTTTTTTAAAAACAGCACCATCCATTATTTGTTTAATAAAAAAAGTTCCCAATCCACCTGGTTTTATATCATCCAATTTTCTATGTTGAACGTTTCCAGGAACTACAGGCTTTCCTTTGTCATAAAAACCTATCTCTAATTGACTATCATTTAAGGAAATTTTTATTTCCATTCTATCAGTAGTTTCTTTAACTCCTTTATAACCATGTTTAACAATATTTTGTGCTGCTTCTGCAATTGCTAAAACTAATTCATCTTTTTGCTCTTGAGGCAAATTTATTTTTTCGAATACATCTCTAGAAAATACTCTAACTTCTTTTAGGCTAGCAGTACTGACTGGAAAATCTTTTGCTTCTGATAAGTTCATTATTCAAGGTTTAATATCTGTTCAAGTTTTGCCATCATAATTACTTTTAAAACAGATTTACTTACTTCTTTTACAACTACTTTAGTGTTTTTTTCTAATGCTTTTTGGTGACTTTCAATAAGAACAGAAATTCCAGATGAATCCATGTACGAAACATCTTTTAAATTTAAATGAACCTCTTTTCCAGATTCAACTATAGGTAAAATTACTTCTTTTGCTTTTTCGGTAACATCCATATCTATCTCCCCATTAAGAAAGACAGTACTTACATTACCTTCTTCTGTTACTTTGTATGTCATAAGCGGTTATTGATAACATATAAATTAATTATTAAATAAACAAAATTAGACCCATATTGGGCAATTTGTCTCAAACTTTTTACAATTATCTCTATTTTTTTTAGTATTTACTTAATAGATAATATTATATTAAATAAGAAATATTATTAAATATAAAGGAAGGGCTATGAAAAATAACAAAGGTTTTACGCTTATAGAACTATTGGTTGTAGTTGCTATTATCGGTATTTTAGCAGCGGTAGGTACTGTTGCATACCAAGGTTATACAACTGGAGCAAAAAAGAATTCAACTAAATCAAATCATGCATCAGCAGTTAAATATGTTGCATCAGAAATGCAAAAATGTTCAATGGATGAAGAAATCGTAATGAAACAGAAAGCAAGCGATACTGCAGCTGAAGGTGCGTTAGCGTGTGCTACGACTTATACAGCAAATGAGATTGCAGCAGCAGCAGCATATGGTTTAGAAGATTTTAAAAACTCTTATGATACTGGAGAAAAAGCGGTTAAAGCTAATACCACGGAGTCTTCAGCTGCAGCTGATACTGACTTAGGATTTGTAAATATCTATGACGATGGAACTACAATAACAATTTGGACTTGTTATGAAAAACCATGCGCATCGGACACTATAAATTCAAACGAAGTACAAGTTGAGTAGTAGTATTTAAAAAAAATTTTTATGACCACTAAAAGTTCGGGATTTAGTTTAATCGAGCTTATAGTGGTCGTAGCTATTATAGGAATACTTTCTGCGGTTGGCACAACGTTTTACGGTTCATATACACTATCAGCAAAAAAAACTTCTGCTAAAAATATAATGCAACAAGTTGCTTTAGGTCAAACTGAATACCTTTCAAGTTATGGCACTTATTACTACACTGAAACAGGTGGTGCTGAATGTTCACCAAGCGCTGGTGGAGGTAATGGGGCTACTTCGAGCGATATTGAAACAAACTTATTTTCAGGGGGAGATATAATAACTTCAGAAGCCCGTTTCGATATGTGCGTAGAGGCAACTGCAGGTGGAGGATATTTAATTAAAGCATCAAATGGAAGTACCAATATTACATTAGATCATACTGGAACTTGGGGAGATTATTAATATTTATTATTAATGAAAGAATTTTTATCCAATGAAAAAAAAAATAAAAAAAAAAAAAGGAAAGAATTGGATTAAAAAGAAGTCAAAATCTCAATCGATTTTACCAGTTCTTTTTGCAATTGCATTATTGTCTTTGTTTTCTGAGACAATGCGAACACTTCCTGCAGGCGCGAAAAGTGGAAAGTTTATCGAAGTTCCATTTGAATTACCTAATTTAAATTCTGTAATTCTAGAAAAGAAAATTACTAAAAATATTTTACTGCCAACTAAAAAACAGAATAAGTATCAAGAATCTGAAAGTATTGATTTTTTAATTGAAGAAAATTTCAATATAGATAGTGAATTAATTGTTGCAAAAGTAGAAGAAAAAAAAATTGAAAAAGTTAAAACAGAATTACCTGGTCAGGAAGTTGTAGACGTCCCAAAAGTTGAAGAAACTATTAAAGTTGCATCTACATTAAAATTAACCCAAGCCGATACTAGTACAAAAACTATTATAATTGATGGTGAAGAAAAAATTATCCCAGGCTCAAATGATAAAAATATTACCTACATTCAAATCTTACAAAATCCAAATGATCTTGATTTAAATTTAAAATATGCAAGACAACAAGGAAAAGCTGGAAACTTTAAACAAACCATAGCAACACTTGAAAGACTAAATATGCTTTATCCAGATAACGTTGAAATAAAATTATATTTACTTTCAGTTTTAGTTCAGGCTGATGCACCAGATAAAGCATTAACTATAATTGAAGAAATTAAAGGTAATGAAGATTTAACACCAGAAGATCTGGAAACAGTAAATGAAATTGAAGAACAAATGAAAGAAAGAAAAGCACCTAAGCTTTGGAATTATTATGCAGAGCTTGGTGGTGGTTTTATACAAAATAACAACGTAAACAGTCTTTCCAAAAATAGATTACAAGTAAGCTCAGATGCTATTGTTCCTTTCAATACTGCTATGCATGACAGAACTTATAGCAGCAGTTTTGGTTTAACAGCGCTTAGATCTGTTGGTGAAGGATCTTCATTCATGATTAATGCTGGATTTTCAGATTCAAGACAAGTAACGGACACTTCAGATGATTTTGATAGTTATAGTTTAACCTTTGCTTTTGATACAACAATAGGAAATCAAAGTATCAGCCCATACTTATCATTTAGCAAAACTGACAACCAAGATGATGCTGATAATTTTGCTACAGGTGCTGGTATTGGAGGATATTTTCCAGTAGGCGATCGTAATTCTTTTAGTTATGGTTATGCTTATTCAGAATCTAAAAACAATCGTAATCTTAATGATACAACTGCAGACGAAACCAATGCAATTGGTCACAATGTTTCTTTGGGACATGATTTTGCGCTAAATGAAATAATTTCAACATCAACAGGCTTAGGTTATAGTATCTCAGAAGCAAAAGTTGGTACAAACGACTTCCACACTTATGATTTTAGTTTAAGATTAAATCTAGCATTTCCTTGGGCATATATATCCGTTGGTGATGCATTAAGTTTTAACGATTATATACACCAGGACACAAGTGTAGTTTCAAATATTATAAGATCTGACGTAACAAATACTATGGATATTATGGTTACTAAAGCTCTTGGTGACTTTATTCCTTTTTTAGACCCCAATAAAAATCTTTTTTTAAACTTATCTTATGAAAAAATTATTTCAGAGGCCAATATAATGAACTACGACTATATTGCCGATTCTTACTCATTTAGCTTTTCTAAAGGATTTCAACTAAACAAATAATAGAAAATGTTAACAATTTTTAAAAATTTAAAACAAAATTGGGGAAAAAGCGCCCATTTTGGTCAAAATTTTACTTTAAACGCAGGCCAATTATTATATAAATTTTAGTAATGAAAAAGATTTTATCATTATTCGCTGGTATATGCTTTTTGTTAAATACGTCACAAGCGCAAGAACTAAGCATTGAAAAACAATTAGTTGGGATTGTTGGGGCAATTTCTGGAACAGTTAAAACAGAAACAAGAACACTTAAAGCTGGTGATAAAATTTATCTAAACGAAACTATTTACGCTGGTGCAGGCTCAGGAACACAACTATTATTATTAGACCAATCAACATTTACTATTGGTGCGGACTCAGAAGTTTTAATGGATACTTTTATATATGATCCAGCAACAAACGATGGAAAGATAGTTGCAACAGTTAAAGAAGGAAGTTTAAAAGTTATTTCTGGCCTTATAAGTAAAAAAAATCCTGAAAGTTTGACAGTTAAAGTGCCTGAAGGAACTTTAGGATCAAGAGGTACAGAATTTCAAACAATTGTTTCTAGAAAAAATAAAAAAACAGATACATTATTAATAGGACCTGGAAAAAATAATACATTAGGTTTAAGACCAGGAGCAGTTCTTGTTGGAAATAAATTTGGAAGAACAATGCTGGATAATCCATATACTTTTGCAAGTATGACGTCTGGTAAAAAACCTGGCAAAGCAAAACAAATTACACAAGGCCAGCTTAAGAAATTTAAAAAAAGAATGAAAGCACTTAGAGTTGCAAAATTAGATGGTGCTACAAAAGAAGAAAAAAAAGCAATTAGAAAAAAAATTAGAAAAGAACTTAAAGAAGCGGGCTTAGATAAAGAAGAAATAAAAACTTTAATTAAAGAAAATATAAAAGTAGATAAAGAAAAAAGAATTGTTTTACTAAAAGAAAGAGGTGAGGACGTTTCAGATTTAGAGATAGCCGATGAAAGTATAATTGAAGAAGGAGCTGAACCAGAAGGAATAAGTTCCGAACCAGAAATTGCTGAACCAGAAACTCCTGAAGTTGAGCAGCCTAAGATTGTAGAACCAAAAATAACTGAGCCAAAAGAACCTAAGAAAGAAAAAGCAAATAAAAAGAAAAAGAAGAAGAAGAAAGTAAACAAGAAAAAAAACAAAAAGAAAAAAGAAAAAGCTAAAAAGAAAAAAGGTAAAAAGAAAAAAGCTACAAAGAAAAAAGGTAAAAAGAAAAAAGAAAAATCTAA
>CACLQI010000019.1 GCA_902608975.1 uncultured Pelagibacteraceae bacterium | reverse complement strand
CATTTTTAACAATGGCTTATATAATGTTTTTAAATCCTTTCATATTATCTGGAGAATTTGCAGGACCAGAAAAAGGTTTTTTTGATTTTGGAGCCGTATTTACTGCAACTATAGTTGCTACTGCAATTGCATGTTTCATAATGGCATTTTATGGAAAAACTTGGCCAATAGGTCTCGCGCCGGGAATGGGTATTAATGCATTTGTTGCTTTTGGAGTTGTTGCGGGAATGGGATACACTCCGCAAGCAGCTTTAGGAGCTGTATTGGTAGCGGGTGTATTATTTTTAATCATCTCATTAACACCTATTAGAGCGTGGTTAATAAATTCGATACCTAGAAGTTTAAAATTAGGAATTGGTGCTGGTATAGGATTGTTTTTAGCAATCATAGGATTGGAAATTATGGGGGTTGTTGGAGATCATCCCGTTACACTGGTAACTTTGGGTGATATAAAAAATCCTTTAGTTTTACTTGGATGTTTAGCTTTTGTTTCAATGGTTGTTTTGGAAAAATTAAAAATAAAAGGAAACATTATAATTGGAATTATTGCGTTTAGTATTATTGCATGGGTCAGTGGATTAGCAAAATTTAATGGGGTGGTTAGCTCTCCTCCACCAATGACCTATCTGTTTGAATTCGATCTTACAGCTGCGATGACGGCGAGTATGTCGACAGTTATTTTTACTTTGTTGTTTATAGATTTTTTTGATACTGCAGGCACATTAACATCGGTAGCTAACGTTGCAGGAAAAGTTGATAGCAAAGGAAGAGTTCAAGATATTAATAAAGCAATGCTTTCTGATAGCGTAGGTACTGTAGCTGGAGCATTAATGGGAACAACAACAGTAACGAGTTATGTAGAATCTGGTGCTGGAGTAAAAGCTGGTGGAAAAACTGGAATGACGTCTTTAGTAATTGGTGTTCTATTTTTAGCGTGTTTGTTCTTTTCACCACTTGCAACTAGCCTACCTAAAGAAATTGATGGTGCTGCTCTTTTGTATGTAGCAGTTCTTTTTGTTAAAAATATAACAGATATAGAATGGGATGATATCGCTGAATCGGCACCTGCAGTAGTTGCTATGATAACAATGCCATTAACATATAGTATTAGCAATGGTATAGCACTTGCGTTTGTATCTTATGCTTTAATAAAAATATTTACTGGAAAATTCTCTGAAACTTCGCCAGCAATATGGGTAATTGCTGTTCTGAGCATTATAAGTTTTACAGTTGCATAACTTTTTTTAAGTTTAAAAAGGGCTAGATTTGATCTAGCCCTTTTTATGTTTCGATATAATTTTGTCTATATCAATTTCTTCATAATGTTCTGTTGGTTGAACAATCCAAGGATCAGAATCTAATAATACAGAACAAAAGTCAGGCATAAAAACTGAAGATTTTTTCTTCCACAGACATGCTGTTTTAATTTCATTAATATTATTTTTTATTGGATTATAATTCTTTAACCATTCAATACTTTTATTTAATGTTAATCCTGTATCTGATAAATCATCCACCAAAAGCACTTTATTAAAATCTTCAGATACTGCTAGTGAGCTAATTTCACGAGCAAACATTAATTTGCCTTGTTTGTCCTCAATTCCCTTACCGGAATAACTCTGAATTACAATATATGCTGTTGGAAGTTTCAAAATCCTAGAAAGAATATCTATTATTGGTGCAGCACCCCTCATAATCCCAACTAAAACTGTAGGTTTATAATTTTGATGAATCTTTACAGCCAATTTTTCAACTGTATTTAAATATTCCTCAAAGCTAATTATTAATTTATTGCTCATATTAATTTTGGTATCATATTAAAAATTATTTAAAATAATATAAATTTATGAAAATATTTGATTGCTTCATGTATTTTGATGAAGATTTGTTGTTAGATCTAAGGTTGCATTATCTAGATAAATTCGTCGATAAATTTGTAATTGTAGAATGTAGCTATAATCATAAGGGTGAAATAAAGAAACCACACTTTGATAAACAAAAATTTAAGAAATTTGAAAATAAAATTCAATATATTTTACTTAAAGAACAACCCCAAGGAATTGAAGAAATTAATATTAACGACAATAAAAATCAGACAAATTCCAAATATATTTTAAATGCTGTTAAGAGAGAAAATTTTCAGAGAAATTATATTAAAAAATTTCTTTCGGAAGCCAACAAAAATGATTGGATTTTAATCTCAGATTTAGACGAAATACCAAATTTAAAAAAAGTTGATTTTAAAAATACAAATAATCAATTTATTTTTTTTAGACAGGATATGATGTATTACAAATTCAATTTGAAACTAGAAAATTGTTCATGGGTTGGAACAAAAGCATGTCAGATGAAAAATTTAGAATCTCCACAATGGCTAAGAAACATAAAGGATAGATCTTATCCATGGTGGAGGTTAGATACAATTTTCTCGAAAAATAAGTATAGAAATATAAAATTTATTGATAATGGTGGTTGGCATTTTTCATATTTAAAAACTCCTGAGGAGATTGAAAAAAAACTAAAATCATATCTTCATCATAGAGAATATGATTTGAATCCAATAGGTGTAGATAAAATAAAAAAATTAGTTGAACAAAAAAAAACAATTTATAATTTAAAAGCAGATCAGCGTTTAAATCAATTTATAAATGGAAATAAACTTAATAAAATTGATATTAATCTCTTACCAAAATATATATTAGAAAATAAAGACAAATTAAAAAAATGGATTGAAAAATGAGCAAAGGCTATATCGTATGTGTTTATGAAAGTATAAAAGATAATGAAGCATTAAAAATCTACGCTACTAAAGCTAGAGCAGCTGTTGAAAAATATGATGGTAAATTTTTGGTAAGAGGAGGAAAAAATCTAGTTACTGAAGGAAAAAATTTTGTGAGAACAGCTGTAATAGAATTTAATTCTTTTGAGAAAGCCAAGGAGTTTTTTTATTCATCGGAATATCAGGCTGCCCATGAATTATTAAAACATACTGTAATTAGGAACCATCAAATTATAGAGGGAAGTTAGTATTGGATCGGCTCGTCATCTATTGATCTCCACAAGTACCAGGTTGCAACCGAGCAATAAGGTGAAAATTTTTTATTTAATTTTTCAACAAAAATTTTCGGTGGTAGATATTTTTTTTTGTAATTATTAGAGATTGCTCTTAACAAACCTATATCCTGTACTGGCCATATATTTTCTCTATTAAAAGTAAAAATTAATATCATTTCTGCAGACCACCTACCAATTTGTCTTAAGCTAGAAAGATATATGATTGCTTCTTCATCATTCATATTTTTAATTAAATTTGGATTAAACGATTTATTTAAAAATTTAATTGAAAGCTCTTTAATTCCCCTTGCTTTTTGTCTGCTTAAACCACATTTTTTAAGTCTTTGACTGCTAAGATTTTTAATCACTTTAGGATTGATTTTTCCTTTACATGCTTTATTAAACTTTTTAAACACAGAGTTTGCTGCTGCAACACTAATTTGTTGACCTATTATACTTTTACACAAAGAAAAAAAAATATCCTTTCTCGTTGTTAATGTTTTGTCTTTAAATCTTTTTATAAGAATTTTCATTATTTTATCTTTTTTTGATAAGTAACTTTTTGCTCTATTCCAGTACTTGGGTGTTTTAGTCATGTCTAGGTATAGAAACTTGTTTTTTGAGAATAATTTCTCTTCTAAAAATAATTACAGACGAAAGAACAACCAATAATGCACCTAATAAAGTTTTAAATGTTGGTATTTCATCCCATATAAAAAATCCAAAAATTATTGCAAAAACCAGAGCTAAATATTTCAAGGGTGTTACAAGAGATACCTCTGAAAATTTATAAGATTGGCTTAACCACAAATTTGCAACACCACCAAAAATCCCTATAAGTGATAATAAAATTAAGTCTTTCATATTTGGCGCGATCCAACCAAAAGGAATTGTAAATATACTAACAAGTGTTATTGCTGCTGAAAAATTAAGAGATATTAACCATACCGGTTCGGTTGTTGATAGTTGTCTAATTGCAATAGCTACGTAAGATAAACCTAAACAAAAAATAATAGGATAGACATAATAAATGTTTAAAGAGCTAAAACCTGGTTCAGTTATAATAATAATTCCAATAAAGCCCACTAATACAGCTAACCATCTAAATAAACCAACTTTCTCACTTAAAAAAAAAATTGAAAAAATTGTTGTAAAAATTGGTGCAGCAAAAGAAATACTGACGACTGTAGCCAAAGGTAGATTTCTTAATGCAATAAAAATTGCCACAAGTGCTATCAATCCAAACATGCACCTTAAGAAATGTAGTCCAACCCTTTTTGTATAATAAAAATCTTTAAACCTTTCTCTAGGGATTATAAAAAAATAAAATAATAATCCAAAAAAACCTCTAAAAAATAATACCTGTCCAAGTGGATAGTATTCTGACCATTTGACAATTATATCCATTATTGAGAATGCACAAACTGAAAGAAACATGTACAAAAAGCCCAATTGATTTTTAGATAACATAAGAATAACTTTTAGATAATTTAAAATAATAATCAATGGAAATAGCTATATTAGCATTAGGATGTTTTTGGGGCCCAGAAGAAAAATTTTCTAAACTGGATGGTGTAATAAATACTGAAGTTGGCTATTGTGGAGGAAAAACTAATCCAACAACTTATGAGGAAGTATGCTCCGGAACTACAAATCATGCAGAAGTAGTAAAAATAGAATTTGATGAAAAAATTATTTCATATGAAAATCTATTAAATAAATTTTTTGATATGCACGATCCTACTACCTTGAATAGTCAAGGTCCTGATATAGGAACACAATATCGAAGTGAAATTTTTTTTATAAATGACAAACAAAAGAAAATTGCTGAAGAAATAAAGTTAATATTTGATAAAAAATATAATGGAAAGGTCAAAACAAATATTTCAAAGGAAATAAATTACTGTAAAGCAGAAGATTATCACCAAAAATATATTCAAAAAAGAAATTAGTCATGGGTATCGTTTCAACAGATTGGTTGAGGGAAAATCATTCAAAAGTTAAAATTATCGACTCGTCTTGGCATATGCCTTATGCAAATAGAAATGCATTCAATGAATATAATAAAGAGCATATTGAAAATGCTATTTTTTTTGATATCGACAAAAACTCAAATAAAAAAAATCAATTACCACATATGCTTCCAGAGGAAGAGAAGTGGGAGAAAATAGTTTCTGCTTTGGGAATTTCAAATTCTGATAAAATAGTAATATACGATAATTCTGATGTATTAAGCTCATGCAGATGTTGGTATACATTTATTTTTTTTGGACATGACCCAAATCTAATTTCTGTTTTAAATGGTGGTTTTTCTAAGTGGAAAAAAGAAAATAAAAAAACTACGAATAAAAAAACAATTATTGCCAATCAACAATACCAATCGCAAAAAAAAATTCATTTAGTTAAGACAAAAAAAGAAATAGACGATAATATTTTAAATAAAGAATTTAAAATAGTAGATGCAAGAAGTAAAAATAGATTTTTAGGATTAGAAAAAGAGTCTAGGCCTGGATTAAGAAGTGGTTCAATTGAAAACTCATATTGTCTTCCTTTTACAGATCTGATTAATAAAGAGGATAAAACTTTCAGAGACAAAGAATTTATAAAAAAAAAATTTAAAGACATTGGAGTCGTTGATGAAAATAACGTAGTATTTTCTTGTGGATCTGGAATTACAGCTTCAGTTTTAGCCCTAGCATATTCTATGATTAATGATAAGTATTCTCCAACTGTTTATGATGGCTCCTGGGCTGAATATGGTATGATTAAATAAAAATGAAAAGATCAAATAAACTTATAACAATTGTAGCAATTTTTTTTCTTATTATTGCAGTTGTAGTAATTGCTAGAACAATGATAGGTGCACACTTTCAGAAAAAATTTAGTAAAAGGCCACCACCTGGTGTAATTGTGACGGAAGTTCAAAATAGGAATTTTTCTGAGAAAATTGAAAGTTTTGGAACAGCAGTTTCAAAAAAGACTACATCTTATAGAATAAAAAAAAATGAGCTTATTTCAGAATTAGAACTTAAAGAATACGTAGAAAAAGGACAAACTATTGTTAAACTAAAAGAGAGAGTTATAACTGCACCTTTTAGTGGTATACTAGGGTATAGAGGATTAACAGAAGATACTTTAGACTCACAAAATTCAATTATTATAACATTAGATGATAATTCAGTAATTTATTCTGATCTTAAAATACCCGAAACCTTTGCTAACTATTTAAAAAAAAATCTTCCTATAGAAGCAAAATTTTCAGCAAATAAACAAAAAATTTATTTAGGAAAAGTAGATGGAGTATCGAGTCGTATCAATGCTGAAACTAGAAGTCTTTTAATAAGAATAAAAATTAATAATGAAAAGTTTGAGTTAATTCCGGGTTCACTTTTAGAAGTTACAATAAAATTTAATGAACGGGATTCTTTGGGTATACCAGATACAAGCATTATGTTAGAGGGAAATAAAGTATATGTTTATAAGGTAGTAGAAAACAATAATATAGAAAAAAAAGAAATAATGATTGGTGCTCGAAATGAAGGCCTTGTAGAAGTATTATCTGGACTTGATGAAGGAGAAACAATTGTTGCTGCGGGACTTAAAAAAGTAAACCCAAAGGGTAAAATAAAACCAATTAGTAAATAAATGTTTATCACTGAAATAAGTATAAGAAGACCAGTTGTAGCCTGGGTGATGTCTTTGGTTTTAATAGTTTTTGGAATATTTGTTTTTTCAGAATTGCCAGTTAGAGAATTACCAAGTGGTTTACAACCACCTGTTGTTCAAGTCAAAGTAGACTACAAATCTGCTTCTGCAGAAATAATTGATCAAGAAGTAACTCAAGTTCTTGAAGATGTAATAGGCGGGGCCGAAGGAATTAAAAATATAGACTCAAATTCTGAAAATGGTAATAGCACTATCAATATTGAATTCAATACTGATATAAATCTAGATAGTGCTGCAAATGATATTAGAGAAAGAGTAGCAAGAGTTGTTGATAACTTGCCTAGTGAGGCAGATGCTCCTCAAATATTAAAACAAGCAGCAGGATTTTCAACAACAATGTGGCTAGCTTTGAGTTCGCCTACATGGAGCGATCTAGAACTTGGGGATTACGCAGAGAGATATCTAGTAGATCAATTTTCAAGTGTAAAAAATGTTGGAAGAATAAGAACAGGAGGACTGAGAGATTTAAGTGTAAGAGTTTGGATTGATCCAATTAAATTAGCGGCTAACGATCTAACAATTCAAGAAGTTGAAACTGCATTGAGAACTGAAAATGTTAGCTTGCCCGCAGGAACACTAGAAGCCAATAATATAGATTTAACCCTTAATTTGGATAAATCTTACAATCAAATAGATAAATTAAAAGGGCTTCCTTTAAAAAAAATAAAAAATAGAGTTATAAGACTTGCTGACATTTCAAATATAGAATTTGGGCCAGTATCTGAAAAAACTCTTTTTAAAGCTCAAAAAAAAGATTCATTAAATTTAAAAACTGTTGGTATTGGTATTTATGCTAAAAGTGGCTCATCTACAGTTGAGCTTTCCAAAGAAATAAATAAGAAATTAGTACAAGTAAGAAAAACTTTGCCTGATGATTTAAATTTAGAAATAGCTTTTAATAGAGCCAACTATGTTGGGGCTGCAATTAAAGAAGTTTATAAAACACTGGTTATAGCTTTTTTTTTAGTAGTACTTATAATTTATTTATTTTTAGGAAACCTTAAGGCTGTTATAGTTCCTGCTGTAGCTCTTCCAGTGAGTCTTATCGCTTCTTTTCTTGGTCTATACTTGTTTGGACTTTCAATAAATATTTTTGTCTTATTAAGTTTTATTTTAGCGATAGGAATTATTACTGATGACTCAGTTATTATGACTGATGCAATTTATAGAAGAATTGAAAATGGTGAAACGTCTTTGGTCGCAGCTTATAAAGGTTCAAAACAAATTACTTTTGCTATCATAGCAACAACTTTAATTCTAATTGCTGTGTTTTTACCTCTCATATTCATAGATGGAATTGCAGGCACACTATTTAGAGAAACAGCAATAGCTTTATCTTTTTCAATTGTTATATCATCTTTCGTTGCATTAACACTTTCACCTATGCTGGCGAGTAAATTTTTAAAAAAAACTTCTACAAAAAATTTTTTTGTTTCTAAATTTGCAAGTTTTTTTAATTCATTTTTAAAAATGTACCAAGAAACTTTATTATATTGGTTAAATAAAAAAAAAATTATAATTTCTTTTATATTAATAATCATGGTTTGTTCTGCAGGTTTATATTCTTTTACCAAAAAAGAGTTGCTCCCTATGGAAGACAGGGGAGTTTATATTATTATTGGGAATACAGATGAGGGAAGTTCTTTTGAATATACCGAAAAAAGAGCAGAGGAAGTAGAAAAAAGATTGATCCCACTTCTTCAATCTTCTGATACGCCATATAAAAGATTAATTATGAGAGTACCAGGTTTTGGGGATAACAAAAATTCATTTAATAGTTTTATAATAATTGCACTATTGGACCATTGGAAAAATAGAAGCGAAGACTCTATTACAGTTATGAGGCAAGCTATTGGTAAAATAGTAACAGTCCCAGAAACAATAGCATTTCCTATATCTCCTCAATCAATAAGAGTTTCAAATTATAGAAAACCAGTACAAATGGTTATATTGGGCAATAGCTATGAAGAATTAGAAATAATTCAATCTCAGGTAATTCAAAAATTAAGAAAAAATAAAAACTTATCTAGAATAGAATCTGACTATTCGAGAGATAAGCCTGAAATAAAGTTATCAATAAATAAAAATAAAGCAAAAGACTTGGGCATTTCATCAGATTCAATCGGTAAAACATTAGAAACTCTTTATGGTGGAAAAACCGTAACTAAGTTTAATAAGCTTGGCAAGGAATATCCTATAATTCTTCAACAATTTTTAGTTGATAGAAGAAGCAAAGAAGGTTTGGCTAAAATATTTGTTAGGTCTAATACAACAGGAAAACTAATTTCTTTAGCAAATTTAGTAGAGTTTGAAGAAGAAGGTTCTCCAAAAAAGCTTAAAAGATACAACAGACAGCGATCAGTAACAATTTCTGCAAATATTTCAGAAAATTATACCCTCACTGAAGCAATTAAATATTTAGAAAATACAATGAATGAAATCTATCCAAATAGACAAATCGGATGGAAAGGAAAATCTGAAGAGTTAAAAGAGACAAGTAATGAACTTTATATTATTTTTGGATTGGCATTACTTACGGCTTACTTGGTAATGGCAGCAACATTTAATTCTTTTATACACCCATTTATTATTGTACTTACCGTACCTCTAGCATTATTCGGTGGATTAGTTTTTATTTTATTTTTAAATACCTCAATAAATATTTTTTCACAAATAGCCCTTGTTATATTAATTGGAATTTCAACGAAAAATAGCATCTTAATTGTTGACTATGCAAATCAACTTAGAGCTTTAGGAAAAAATATTGAAAACTCAATAAAAGAGGCATGTTCTTTAAGATTTAGACCAATAATGATGACATCCTTAAGCACAATGATAGCCATGATACCTTTAATAGTTGGTAACATTGGACCAGGTGCAGGAGAAGGATCAAGGCTAGCTGTTGGTGCAACTATTTTTGGTGGGATGATTATATCAACCTTTTTTACATTATATGTCACCCCTACTATGTACCTTGCTTTAGCAAAAAATACCCAAAGAATAGATGTGGTTGATATTGAATTAAAAAAACAACTTCGTTAAAAAATAATATATTTTTTTCTATTTAGAGATTTTGAACATTTTTTTAATTGATTTTTATATTTATCAGACTGTTTCTTCACTTTTTTAGCTAATCCGACAACTTTTGTATTTTTTTTATAATTTTTATAATTTCCCCACCCTTCATGATAAGCAACATATTGTTTAAATGCATCTGTTTTAGGTATTTTTAATATTTTTTCAGTTTTGTTTGTATACCAACCTATAAAATCAACACTGTCTTTGAATCTGCTTCTTGTGGCAAACTTATTTCCTGTTTCATTTTTATACTGTTTCCAAGTTCCTTTTACAGCTTGAGAATAGCCAAACGAACTTGATGGTCTTTTGTAAGGTATTACTTTAAATATTTTTTGTCTCTTAGGTTTAGCTATCCAATTAAAATCTGATTCCATTTTAATAATTGCTAATTGAATATAAATTGGTGTTCCCCATTTTTTTTCTGTTTTTTTTGCATATTTGTACCATAAATATCTTTCTGAAAATATTGAACAACCATCAGCAGTATTTTTTGGAATTGAAGAACAAGAAGTTAAAAATAATAAAAAGAAAAATATTAGAAAATTACTTAAATTCAGATTTTGCTTTTTCATTAAGCTCTTTCATTTTTTCCCTTATTTGATCATCAGAAATATTATGTAGCTTTAAGTCTTTCTTAATTTTTTGAAAAACATCCTCGTCGCCTTGCTCTTTAAAATCAGATTTTATTACAGCTTGTATATATTCTTTTTCTTGATCAGAACTATAATTCAAAATTTTTGAAGCCCATTCTCCAAGATATTTGTTTCTTTTCGCGCTAATTTTAAATTGTTTTTCTTCATCGTAGGCAAATTTTTTCTCAAAGCTTTTTTCTCTTTCATCAAATGAACTCATTTTCTTCTCCAAATATTAATTAATAATAGTGAAAATAAAACACCTAACATATTACCAAATAAATCTGAAAATTGAAAACTTCTGTTAGGGATAATCATATGAAAGAGCTCAAAAAATATTGAAATTAAAAAAAAATAAGAAATTATTAAATTTTTGTGACTTTTATAATAATTAATAAAGCCTAGAAAAGACAGTACACAAAATGCATAAACGTGGTTGGATGATACAATTAAATCTGGAGTTATCTGTGGTTGTTTGCTGAAGCTTCTATAGAAAATAAATCCAAGAATACTGCCTGGATATAGATAAAAAATTATAAATACTATATTTAAAATATGAAATATTAATTTTGTCATATATAAAATAGTCTTATAAATAAAATTTAACAATGAGTCATTTAATTTTAGTTAGGCATGGTCAAAGCGAGTGGAACTTGCAGAAAAGATTTACCGGATGGGTAGATGTAGACCTGGCTCCTAATGGAAAATTGGAAGCATGTAAATCAGGTGAACTTATTAAAGAGAAAAATATAAAAATTGATTATTTTTTTACATCACTGCAGTTAAGAGCAATAAATACCCTAAAACTAATTCTTAATACTATGAAAATTAAAGATACCTATGAAAAAGCATGGGAATTAAATGAAAGACATTATGGGGCTCTTACTGGACTTAATAAAGAAGAGATGAAGAAAAAATTAGGTGAAAAAAAAATTCATGAATTTAGAAGATCTTGGAATATTAAGCCTGAACCATTAAATAAAAATAACCCCTATCATCCAATTAATATTGAGGTATATAAAAATATTTCTAAAGAAAATATTCCTGATACGGAGTCATTAGAAGATACATATAATAGAGTAATACCTTATTTCAAAAGCAAAATTGAAAATAAGTTAGTTGAAAATAAAAATATTCTTATTGTTGCCCATGGAAATTCAATAAGATCATTATGCAAGTATTTATTTCAATTAGATGAAAAAAAAATTCCCTTGCTCGAAATACCAACTGGAAATCCATTAAATATTAAATTTGATACAAATAATAAAGTTATTGAATGTAATTATTTAGACCAATCTAGAGCAAAAGATTTAATTGTTTTCTAATAATTTTTGGTAAATTTCAAGATTGGTAACATGCTTAAAATTATTTTTACTTTCGAATCCAAATAAATCACCTGACTCAATACTAGAATCCCATATATTGGAAATTGAAAAATTATAGGCGGGTCGATCCCAATCACCTTTATTGATTACTTCTCTATTGATAATTTGACATCCGGTAAAGATATAATCATTCTCACTTTGTTTTGTTAACAAGTTTTTATTAAACTTAAAATCTCCTTTAAGATTTTGATCAAAACTAAGTTTTTTGTCTACGACTAGCAATGTATTACGATTTGGATTTAAAAAATAAAACTTAATCATCTCCTTTATAGTTTTTATATAATTTTGATCCCACACTGTATCTGGATTAAAAACTAAAAAATGCGCTTCTGATTTCAGAGATGATTTCATCATATTATATATACCACCACCGGTATCTAAAATATTATCTCCATCATCTACTACTTCAATTTCTATTTTAAAATTTTTTTTTTCTACAAAAGATTTAATCTTATCTTTTAAATAAAAAGTATTCAGTTTAATTTTTTTAATACCTAACTTGGTTATTAAATTAATTGTATTTTCCAGTAGAGTAATTTCATTAATTTTTAAAAGTGGCTTAGGTATTTTTAAAGTTAAAGGATTAAGTCTTTTTCCATATCCTGCACATAAAATCAAAGCTGTTTCAATATTCATTTCTTCATTCTAATCTTCTTAGAAAAATTAGCATCTAAATAATTTTTTAAATCTCCAAAAATCAAATTATTATCAATTCTATTTTCTATTAATTTCCATGCATACGGAATTAATTTTAAATAACTTTTTTTATCATCTCTAACGGCTAATCTTGTAAAAATACCAATTACTTTTAAATTTCTTAATACGGATAGTATTTCAAAATCATTTCTAAAATGACTTTTATTTATTTTTTTTTTATTTAAATAAACATAATAATTATAAATAGAATTTTTTAGTTTTAATGAAGTTTTTAATCTTACATCATCAATAAGAGAAGCTAAATCATAGGCTTTATTTCCGTATACTGCATCTTGACTATCTAAAATTCCAATCTTTTTTTTTAGTTTCATTAAATTAGAAACATGAAAATCTCTATGGACAAATGTATCATTTTTTAATTTTAGCTTTGACAATAATAAATTAATTTTGGTTGTAAGTTTTTTATTTAAAGTTGATGCTTTTTTTTTAATAAATATATTTGGAGTATACCATTTTAAAAAAAGTTT
>CACLQI010000018.1 GCA_902608975.1 uncultured Pelagibacteraceae bacterium | reverse complement strand
TTTAATTATATTCTGGTTAAATTCATCCTGTGCGCGCTTTATTACTAAAATATAATAATTATTTAATATTTTTTATTCTATTAGCTTTTTTAATAGCTCTAAAAATTATTAATCCAAGTTTTATTAAATCAATTTCTTATTTAAGTTTTGATTTATACCAAAAAGTTTTTCCACTAGAAAAACGGGAAACTGATGTAATTATCATAGATATTGATGAAAAAAGTTTAGGAAAATTTGGCCAATTTCCCTGGAGTAGATCGGTTTTTGCAAAGATTATTGAAAATGTTAGTGCATCAAATCCTAAAGCAATTGGTTTTGATATATTTTTTAGCGAAAAAGATAAGCAATCTCCCGAGGAGGTAATTAAAGCATATAATTTAATTCCAACTGATGTAAGTGAACTCCAAAACATTAAAGGACATGATGAAATTTTTAGAGAGCAGTTAGAAAAATCAAAGTCGGTTATTGCAGTTCTTGGAAGTAGTGTTCCTTCACATGCAACGCATGACAGGAATCCGAAAGCAAGATTTTTGTCAAAAGGGGGTGATCCAAAAAATTTTACATATGCATATGAATATTCTATAGGTTCGCTTGAAAAATTAGAAAAAAGTGCAAAAGGTTTAGGTTCTATTTCTTTTTTAGATCAAACTGATGGCATAATTAGATCTTTACCATTAGTTGTTCGTTTTGAGGATAAATTGTATCCAACTATGGGACTTGAAATGGTACGTGTTGGATCAAATCAAAAAAATCTTTATTTAGAAATGAATGAGATTGGTATCCATAGGATAAGTTCTAGACCACACAAGATATATTCTGATCCTAATGGAATAATTTGGATAAGGTATAAAAAATCATTAAAGAGTCAATATATTTCAGCAAGTGCAGTTTTTGATGGTAAATTTGATGGAGCAAGATTTAAAGACAAATATGTTTTGATAGGCGCTTCTGCACAAGGTTTATTTGACTTAGTTAAAAATCCTTTAGGTGTTACAATCCCAGGAGTTGAAGTTCATGGAAATGTAATAGAAAATATTTTAGATCAGTCTTATCTTATTCGAAATCCTAATACATATATATTTGAACTTTTATTTTCAATTCTTGTAGCATTAATAACTTTTTTTCTATCTCAGAAAATGAAACCAAAATATAGCTTATCAATATTTTTTGGCAGCATAGTTACAGTTGTCGTAATTGGTTTTAGCGTTTTTTTATTAAGATCAGAACTTGTAGATATTAGTTATCCTATATTTATGCTTACAGTTACTTTCTTAACTGGACTTTATTTTAGATTTGTTGAAGAAAATAGAATAGCACTTTCAAACCTACAAAAAGAAGCAAAATTATTAAAAGAAAGAGAGCTCGCTGGGGATGTTCAAAAAAGTTTATTTCCTGATATTGGAAGATTTGAAAATTTCATTTATGCAAAAAACGTTCCCGCAAGAGACGTATCAGGAGATTATTTTGATGTTGTTAAAGTGGGGAAAAGTGAATATTTTTTCACATTAGCAGACGTATCGGGAAAAGGTATTAAAGCTGGGATGTATATGGCTAAAGCTTCATCAATATTTAGAACACTTTCTAATTTATCATATCCTTTAGAAAAAGTTGTTTTTGGAGTAAACAATGAACTTGTTGAAGCTAAATTTAAAGGGATGTTTGTAACTGCAGTTTTTGGAAAATTTAACATAGAAACAGGAGAAACCAGTTTCGTAAATGCAGGACACGAAAGTATTATGGTTTTTGATAATAGTAAAAATTTTGAATTTATTAAATCTGAAATGCCACCTATAGGAATTGTGAAATATTTTACTGAGTCAATGGTAAAATCAAGCACGATAAACTTGAAAGAAAAAACATTCGTAGTTTATACAGATGGAGTTACAGAGGGTTATTTAAAAAACGGACAAGAACTAGGAGCAGATGGAGTTAAAAAAATTGTAACTGATATGGAATTAGTTACTCCAAAAAATATTGTAGACTCCATAGCAAAAGAACTTGATTGGGGAGCTGAAAAATTAAGAGACGATATAACTTGTTTAGCAATAAATTTGAAAAATACAGAACTCGTAAAACCCATAAAGAAAAAGAGAGAAGAGCCTGAAAAAAAAGCCTAAAATGGTTACAAATTAGCTTTAAGTGGTTTATTTATTTTGTTTTAATAGGAAATTATATAAAGTCATTTCAGGGAGAGATGAAAAAAATATTTTTTTTAATATCTGTGCTTACAATCTTAAATGGTTGCGCACAATCAACTTCATTTGTGGGGCCTACATATACAATGGCTAAATCAGGCAGCATACTTCAAGCAAGTAATTCTTTTGCAGCATCTTATGGTTTTAAACAATTAACTGGTACCACCCCAGGAGAATATGCAATGTCTTTTGCTAAAAGTTATAGTGATGAACCGCTTTTTTTTACTGAAAAAGAAAGAGAATGCCAAACATTTCATAGCACAACGCTTAGTGAGATTTTTTTCGAAACTTTAGACGGAATTGACTGTCTTAGAGATCCATTTAGTATCCTTAAATAGAATAACATTAAAAAAATTCAATTATTAATTGAGTGTGCTTAAGTTGTTTATAGAAACATAAACATAGATGCTTTATTTATTGTAATAACTATTATGGAAAAAAAAAAATTTAAAATCGGGATTGTTGGAGCAGGAATACAGGGAGTTTGCAATGCTCTATTTCTTCAAAAAAAAGGACATGATGTAACAATTTTTGATAAAGATGAACCTGCTGCAGTTTCGGCATCTTATGGAAATGCAGGCCATTTTTCACCTTACGCATCTTTACAATTAAATAGAACCGATGTTCTTGCAGATGTACCAGCTATGCTTATGAGCTCAACGGGACCACTAGCTCTTAAATGGAATTATGTTCCAAGAATGATTCCTTGGTTTTTAAAATTTATTTTAAATTGTTCTAAAAAGAAAATGATGCATACAGCAAAATATATGCATCAAATTCTTGATCTAGCAATTCCTGCTTATGATGAACTTTTTGATGATGTAGATATGTCAGACTTAATTGAAAAAAATGGAATTATGTATATTTGGAATAATCAAGATTTGTCAAGCAGAGAGCTAGAGATAAAAATAAGAGATGAGCTAGGAATAGATCAAAAAATTTTATCACCAAAAGAAATCCACGATTTAGAACCAAATATTAAACCTTTTTATCATGGAGGAGTATTTTACGGTCAAGCACGCCATGCAAAAAATCCAAAAAAAATACTTTTAAAACTTTTTGATCATTTTGTTAAAAAGGGAGGTAGATATGTAAAAATAAATATAAAAGACATTAATTTTGACAATGAAACTCCAATTTTGCGTAGTGAAGCTCAAAAATTTATTTTTGACAAAATTGTAATTGCTTGTGGTGCCTTTTCAAAAAGGTTAACTGATAAGCTTGACGAAAAAATTCCTTTAGACACAGAAAGAGGCTATCATATTCACTTTAAAGGATTTGAACATTTATTAACAAGACCGGTAGTTTTTGCAAATAGAGGCTTTGGTATTACTCCAATGGAACAAGGTTTAAGAGTTGTAGGTACAGTTGAATTTGGTGGATTAAAAAATCCATTATCTAAACCAAGAATAAAAAATCTTGTAAATAATGCAAAATATATGCTAGATGGTTTGCCTGAACATGATGATGAATGGTTAGGGTTTAGACCAACTCTTCCAGATTTTTTACCAGTCATTGGACACTCAAAAAATTATAAAAATGTTTTTTATTCTTTTGGACATCATCATTTAGGCTGGACTTTAGGTGCAATATCAGGAAAAATAATATCTAAAATGATTTCTAATGAAAAAACTAATTTAGATTTGCAACCATATAGTTCTTTAAGGTTTTCTTAATCTTGTGAAAAATAAAAACAATTTAGCTTATTTAATTTTAATTTTAACCACTATATTTTGGTCTGGAAATTTTATTGTAGGAAAAGCAGCAAGCACATATGAAATACCGCCTTTTTCATTGAATTTTTATCGATGGTTTTTTGCGGGATTAATATTGTTGCCATTTACATTTAAAGAATTGATTAAAAAGAAAAAATACATTTTTGATAATATTGGTTTTTTCACATTGCTTGGAATTACGAGTATTACAATATTTAATTCTATAGTTTATTATTCATTATATTATACACAGGTAATTAGTGGCATATTAATGATTTCAACTATACCTGTTTGGATTATTTTTATTTCATCAATTTTGAATATTGAAAGAACAAACATTTTTCAAATTATTGGAGTAGTTTTTTCTCTCACAGGAGTGATTTTTATAATCACAAAAGCAGATTTAGAAATAATTAGAAATTTAGACTTTAACAAAGGTGATTTGTCCATGGTTGTTGCAATGTTTTCTTGGGCTGTTTATTCAGCATTATTAAAAAGTAAAAAATATGAAATATCTCAATTTTCATTATTACAAGTGGTTATAATTACAGGCTTAATATTTCTTACGCCAATATATTTAATTGAGATGTATTTAGGAAATGTAATTGTGATAGGAATACCTTTTGTATTAACATTAACTTATGTAGTTTTTTTCCCAGGTCTTGCTTCTTTTATTTTTTGGATAAAAGGAATATCATTAATTGGCGCTAATAGAGCTGGAGTATTTTTACACCTCATGCCAATTTTTGGTGCAATAATGGCAATGGTAATTTTTAAAGAAAAATTTATGTACTACCATATATTGGGAGCTATATTTATTATTGCGGGTATAACTCTTTCAAATAAGAAAAGAAAAAATGACTAAAGTTGCAATATTAGATGATTATCAGGGGGTATCTCAAGAATTTGTTGATTTAAAAAAACTATCAGGAAAATATGAAATTAAAATATTTAGCGAACCTTTTTTAAATGAAGATGATGCTATTGAGCAACTATCAGACTTTGAAGCACTGTTGATAATGCGTGAGAGAACACTTATTACAAAAAAATTAATTGAAAGTTTAAAAAAACTTAAATTTATTATAACAAGTGGTATGAGGAACAAGGCAATTGATTTTGAATCTGCAAAAAAAAATAAAATAATAGTTTCTGGAACAGATATTAACGTTAATCCTACAGCAGAATTAACTTGGGCGTTAATTTTAGGATTAGCAAGAAATATCAAACCTGAAATAGATAATATGTTTCAAGGCTATTGGCAAACAACAATAGGAGTTGAATTAAAAGGAAAAATTCTTGGCTTAATTGGATTGGGTAGAGTTGGTTCCCAAGTAGCTAAAATTGGAAAAGCTTTTGGGATGCAAGTTATGGCATGGAGTGAAAATTTAAATTTAGATAAATGTAAAGAATTAGACGTTTTACCATCAAGCAAAGATGATTTATTAAAAAATTCGGATTTTCTTTCAATTCATGTACAAGGAGGAGAAAGGTACAAAGAGTTAATTAAGTTAAGTGAGTTTGATAAAATGAAAAGAACAGCTTTTATTATTAATACTTCGAGAGGACATATTATTAATGAAGATGATTTAATTATAGCATTATCAACAAATGTAATTGCAGGTGCGGGTATTGATGTTTACGAAAAAGAACCATTGCCAGAAAATCATAAGTTAAGATTTTTACCTAATGCACTGTTATTACCTCACATAGGGTATGTAACTGCTGAAAATTATTCAATTTTTTATAATCAAATGATTGAAAATTTAGAAGCATGTGTAAATGGAAAACCAATTAGAGTAATTAATAATGAATAAAAAATTAACTTCTGAACAAAAACTAATTTTATTTGAAGAAGGCACTGAAATCCCCGGTTCTAGCGAGTTAAATAAAGAAAAAAGAGAAGGCAGTTATCATTGTATTAACTGTGATACAAAACTTTTTGAATCGAATGCAAAATATGAAAGTGGTTCAGGTTGGCCTTCATTTTTTCAATCATTACCAAATGTTTTTGAAACAAAAACAGATAATCATTTGGGATATCCAAGAACAGAATATCATTGTAAAAATTGTGGAGGTCATCATGGTCATATTTTCGATGATGGACCCAAACCTACTGGGAAAAGATTTTGCAATAATGGTATATGCTTAATTTTTAAATCAAAAATTTGAAAAATTTATTTTAATAGATCTTCTAATTTATTTTCTTTTTCTAAAGTTCTTAATTCTTGGTAGCCACCAATATGAAGATCATTGAAGAATATTTGAGGGATTGTTCTTCTTCCATTTGATTTTTTTATCATTTCATCCATAAGTCCATCTTTTGATGAAATGTCTATCTCTTGATATTTTATATTATTTCTAGAAAATAATCTTTTTGCTGCATCGCAAAAATTACACATTGGACCAGTGTACATAATTATATTTTTCATATTTTATATATAATCATTTTTTTGATTTTTTCCACTAATGACAAAATGACCCAATTTGGTCAATCATTTTTTTTAAAAATCCAATGAATTTTGAAAAAATTTTTAGTGCAAAAAAAAGGAGGCCTGATATTATGAGATTTAGATAGTCCTATCTAGCCATCTTTAGCTCCCGGTTTTTTAGGGCTATCCTAAAAATGCTCCCCCTAGAATATTTCCTTTTTTTACAAATAATTTTGTTTTTATTTATTACTCCAGGAACTCCAAGAGTAGTAATTATTTCATATTCAATGAATTATGGTATTAAAAGTTGTATTTGGACGGCTCTAGGAGACGTTACAGCAAATTTAGCTCAAGGAACTTTAGTAATTTTTGTAATTGGATCCTTTTTTTTAGATAATCCTAGTTTTTTAAATACATTTAAATGGATAGGAATACTTTATTTAGTTTATTTAGCTTATGATATTTATAACAGCACACCAAAAAATATAAATTCATCAGCAAAAAACGAAAAAAGTATTTTTTCTTTTTTTAAAGATGGTTTTTTAGTTGCGGGAACAAGCCCAAAGGCATGGATGTTTTTTCCATTAATATTTCCACAGTTTATTGATTTTAATGCAAATTATATCGCACAATTTTTAATATTAATAACCACTTATATTGTTTTAGATTTTTTATCTTTAATTGGTTATGCAATTCTTGCTAATAAATTAATAATTTGGATTAAAGCAAATCCAAAAGTAATAAACACAATTTCAGCGTGTGTATTAATAATTATTGCTATAATTATTGCAATTACCCAGCAATATTAGTTTTTAAAATGCTTTAAATTTACAATGAGTATGTTGTTTTTTTAATCAATTAATAGTTTAATTGATAAATAATTAATTAATTAAAGGGGGAATAAGTGAAAGTAAAAAACTTTATAATTACATTTATTTCTGCAATAGCACTTTTATTGTCTACTTCTACTATATCTTTAGCAAAAGTAGTTGGGGACAAAATTGTTTTAGGTGCAGCTGTTTCATTAACAGGCAAATACTCATCTAACGGTGTTCATACTCAAAATGGCTATAACATAGCTGTCGAGAGAATTAATAGCATGGGAGGTGTTAAAGTTGATGGAAAATCTTATAAGTTTGAGATCATTTATTATGATGATGAATCAAATTCAGGAAGAGCTGCACAGCTTGCAGAAAGATTGATTAAACAAGACGGAGTTCAATATATGCTTGGACCTTATAGCTCAGGTTTAACAAAAGCTATGGCGCCAGTAACTGAAAAGTACCAGGTTCCTATGGTAGAAGCTAACGGTGCGTCTAGATCGTTATTTACCAAAGGTTATAAATATTTATTTGCAGTGCTAGCACCAGCAAACTTATATTTAGATGTTGCTATTGATACTGCTGTTGAAAAAAATGGTGGTAAACCAGTTAGAATTGCTATGGCATTTGAACAAGATGCTTTTTCACAAGATGTGAGATTAGGGATTGTAGAAGCAGCTAAAAGAACAGGTTCTAAAATTATAATTGATGATAAGTTGCCAAAAGAACTTAATGATATGGCGGCTACCTTGTCAAAGGTTAAAGCTACTAAACCAGATGTTTTAGTTGTTTCGGGCCATACAAAAGGTGCGTTAACAGCAATTAGACAAATCTCAGAAATGAAAGTTGATGTTCCAATGTTAGCTATGACGCATTGTGATGCTGCTAAGTTGTCCAAACAACATGGCAAAGCTTCGGAGTATGCGTTATGTGCTTCTCAGTGGCACAAGTCACTATCATATAGAGACAATTACTTTGGTGGTGGAATGGAATATGCTGCAGATTTTAAAAAGATGTTTGACTATGATCCTCCATACCAATCAGCAGAGTCATCAGCTGCTTTATTAGTTTTCAAAGATGCGTTCGAAAGAGCAAATTCTTTTGATACTAAAAAAGTAAGAGATGCTTTGGCAGCTACTGAAATGCAAACATTCTATGGAAATATAAAGTTTGCTCCAGGTGGTCAAAATATTTCTAAACCAATGGTTCTTTTTCAAGTTATCTGTAATGATGACGGAAGCAAATGTGAAAACAAAGTTGTAGCTCCACTTAAATGGGCTTCTGCTGAGTTAGTACATCCAATTCCTAAATGGTCAGATAGATAATATTCAATACACAAAATGCTCCCTAGTAATAGGGGGCATTTTTTTAAATATTTAGAAAAATATTTTATGGATTTTTTAATTTTTCAAGCACCAATGTTAATGGTTCAAGCGTCAATAGATGGAATTCTTTTAGGAATTTTATTTGCACTAATAGCTTATGGAATGGCATTACAATGGGGAGTAATGAATATAATTAATATTGCTCAAGGAGAATTAGTAATCATGGGAGGTTACATTGCTTACTTTATGTACTTATCAGGAATCCATCCAGCATTTGGAGTTATAGTTTCGCCAATCATTATGTATTTTGTAGGTGTTGGAATGTATAAATTAGTAATCAATAAAGTTGTAGATAGAGACTTGTTTATTTCAATTTTAGCAACTTTTGGAATTAGTATTTTAGCTCAACAGCTAATGAACTTTGCATTCGGTGCAGATGTTGTTGTTGCTCAATCTAATTTTGGAACAACTATGTTGTTTGATGGCATGGTTACAATCCCTAATGCTAAAATATTTTCAGGTTTAGTTTGCATAATTGCAGCAATAATTCTTGTTATTTATATGAAAAAATCAAAATTAGGTCGTGCAATTAGGGCAACAGCTCAAAATGCAAGAGCAGCAAAAATTTTAGGTGTTAATACTGAAAAAGTTTATGCATCAACTTTTGGAATAAATGCAGCGCTATGTGGAATAGCCGGAGCATGTATAGCAATCACATTCACACTTCACCCTTATACAGGACTACCTTACACAGTAAGATCTTTCATGATTGTAATTATTGCAGGACTAGGAAATCTACCAGCTGTAGCAATTTCTGGTATGGGTCTGGGCATATTTGAAGAATGGGCAGATTACTTGATTGGAACAGAGTTTAGAATTGCAGCAGTGTTTTCATTGCTAGTTATAATATTGGTCTACAGAAGATTTAAATTATCAAAAAAAAGGGAGTATTTAAAATAATGAATAGAAACACTCTACTATATGCTAGCTTATTAATATTTGGTTTGGTAGGTGCATTTGTATTTCCAGCTTATAAACTTCAATTATCATTTCTTTATATTTTAATTGTTTTGGCTATGACATGGGATGTTCAAGGTGGTCAAATGGGCTACAACACATTTGGAAATATATTATTTTTTGGAGTAGGCATGTATGTTGCTTCAAGCGTTCAGATAGCAATGTTCTTTTCATTATCAGAATGGACTGATGCAGGTGGCGAAAAGACTTTTGTCCATACAGTTCCCCAGTTTTTTCAAGGCTTTGCTTTTGGAATTTTACTTTCAGGAATTATTCCAATGCTAATTGCTGGAATTATTGGATATGGAATACTAGGTTTAAGAGGTCACTACTTTGCAATCTGCACACTTGCTTTAGGAATTGCTGCTGGTGAGATTGCTGGAGGAGTAGAAATAATTGGTGCAGGTCAAGGAATGACAGTTCCTGTTTGGCCCAAAGGATTTGGATCCAATGAACTATCATCGCAATTCTTATATTACTTAAGTTTTGCTTTAGCAGTTATTACATTTACTTTTTTAAAATGGGCGTACAGTACACGATTTGGATTAGTTTTGAATGCAATAAGAGACAATGAAGACAAAGCGGAAGCAATGGGAATTTATACAATGAGATATAAAATTATTGGTTGGATGGTTTCTGCATTTTTTGTTGGTCTTGCTGGTGGTATCATGGGACATATTAATGGATATATCGAACCAACCGAGATAGCTTTTGCCGGACCAACCTTTGGCGTATTTATGGTTTTAATGGCAATTCTCGGAGGCAAAGGAACTTTATGGGGACCATTAGTAGGAGCAACTATATTTCATATATTTAAAGAAAGTTTTTGGACTTTTTTTTTAGGGTGGCAGTATGTTGCATTAGGAGTTTTAATTGTTGTTATTGTAGTTTATTTTCCAGAAGGAATTATGGGTTGGCTGAGAGAAAAATATCCAGAAAGATTTGGAGAAGTTATTGATGAAGCAGATAGAAAGGCACAAGTAACATTAAAATGAGTATTTTAGAAGTTCAAAATGTTAGCAAATCTTTTGGTGGAGTTAAGGCCAATGTAGATATTTCAATGAAAGTAGAAAAAGGATCTATTGTTGGATTGATTGGACCAAATGGATCAGGAAAGACAACTTTATTTAATTCTATTGTTGGTACCTACCCAATTGATAACGGTTCGATTAAATTTAACGGTAAAGAAGTTTCTGAACTTCCAGTTCCTGTGATAGCAAAACTTGGATTGCTAAGAACTTTTCAACAAACAAGAATTTATGGAAAATTAAACTGTATAGATAATATGCTCATTAGCCATAAAGCAAGTGATGCTAAAATTTTTTCTGTGTTTTCAAAGATTCCTCCAGAACTAAATGACAAAGCTGAAAATTTACTAAATTTTGTTGGGCTTTATCAAAAGAGAAAATTAAGAGCAGGAGACCTTTCTTTCGGTCAGCAAAAGCTACTTGAGCTTGCAATGGCGCTAATGAATGAACCAGAGATGCTTTTATTAGACGAGCCTACTGCAGGAATTAACCCAACATTAATTAATGGAATAATTGATAGACTTATTAAAGTTAATAAAGAATTTGGTATTACTCTTTTAGTGATTGAGCACAACATGAAAGTAATTATGCAGTTAGCTCAAAATATTTTTTGCTTGGCACATGGAAAAATGCTGGCAAACGGAACACCAGATCAAATTAAAAAAGATAATAAAGTGATCGATGCTTATCTTGGAGCGCAATAATGTCTAATCAATATGAAGTTTTAGGGAAAGCTCCTGGGCCAGAAGAGTTAAAAAAGCTATCTCCAGACAATAATCACATAACAATCAAAAAAATGTCTGCTGGATATGGAAAAATGGAAATACTTCACAATTTAGATTTATTTGTAAGTAAAGCACAATCCTTATGCTTAATTGGACCAAATGGAGCTGGTAAATCTACAATACTTCATTCAATTTATGGATTTACAAATATATTTTCAGGAAACATTGAAATAAATGGCAAAGATATAACAAAACTTACACCAGCACAAAAATTAAAATCTGTTGGTATAGCTTATATTCTTCAAGACAATTCTGTTTTTCCAGATATGACCGTAGAAGAAAATTTACTTATGGGTGGATTTATTAAAGACAAAACAGAAGAGTCATACGAGGAAGCTGAAAAAATTTTTCAAAAATATGAAAGATTAAGAAATAGAAGAAACCAACCCGCAAAAGTGTTATCTGGCGGTGAGAGAAGATTGTTAGAAATTTCAAGAGCACTTGTTATGAAACCTTCTGTATTGTTAGTTGACGAACCATCAATAGGTCTAGAACCGAGATATATAGACATGGTATTTGATATACTTGGAGATCTTCAAAAGAATGAAAAAAAAACAATTATTATGGTTGAACAGAATGCTAAAAAAGGATTAGAATTTGCGGATATAGGATATGTTTTGGTTTCTGGACAAACAGCAATAGCTGGTAAGGGCGATGACTTGTTGAGAAACCCAGATGTTGGGAGGTTGTTTTTAGGAGGTTAATGACAAACGTAATTAGTCATATTCAAAATATTGAAGGACTGCAAATTTCTCAAAATAAAAAATCAGAAAGAATAATAGATATTGAATTAAAAGATGAATTAATTGATAAATTAATTTTCCCCTTTCACAAATTTGATATTACTGCACTTGAATACAAACCTTTCACAAGATTTACAATTGCTAAAAGTCTTGACGATTTAACTGGAAATAAATTAAGCAGATTCATAAACTTAATAATTAGAGATAGAAAAACAGGGTGTGCAATATTTAAAACAAATAACAAAAATAAAAAAATAAATGATATTTTTCTAACAAAACTTTCTACAGCTATTTCGCATTTAATAGGTATTCCAAATCATGATGCAATGACTGATAAATTTTATGCAAGGTTTTATGTTAAACATGATGATGCTAGCGATTCATATTTAAGGAAAGCTTATATAAATATGGATTTGCATACAGATGGAACATATGTAAAAGAAAAAACAGATTGGATTTTAATGACAAAAATTGAGGAAAAAAATGTACAGGGAGGTGAAACTTCACTCTTGCATCTCGATGATTGGGAACATTGCGATGAATTATCGAAAGATCCTGCTGGAAGACAAAATTTTATTTGGGGATCTCCTAAGAGCAAAAATATTAATTATAAAGTTGAACACCCAGTTTTTTTTAATGATGAAGAAGGAAGACCGCAAATTTCTTATATAGATCAATTTCCTGAACCAAAAAACATGGAGCAAGGAAACTTTCTTCAAAAACTTTCAGACTCACTTGAAGAAAGCAAAAACAAGATAATAACGAATCTACCTCCAGGGTCAGCTGTATTATCCAATAATTATTTTTGGCTACATGGAAGAAAACCTTTTAAAGAAAATAAAAATTTAAGTAGAGAACTGCTTAGAATAAGAGGATCTTTTTTCACCAATTAATCAAATTTAGTGATAATAGTATCTAAAATTAATTATGAAAATTGGATTTATTGGAACTGGTGAAATTACCAAGGCTGTTGTAAGTGGAATACTGAGTTCAAGTTTAAATATTAATAA
>CACLQI010000017.1 GCA_902608975.1 uncultured Pelagibacteraceae bacterium | reverse complement strand
TTCAAGAAGAAGCAAATTAAGAATTTTTTTTATCCTAAATATTTTTGATTTGATTAAAAAATTTTTAAATTTAATGTTTTTTGTTAACATTAATTATTTCCAATTTTTTTTCGAATTGAGTCTTCCAATGATTTATTTGTGTTAGAAGTATTGTTTGAATTATTTTGGCTTTGCTTTTTAAAAATTTTACTAAAATCTATTTTTGTATTTTTATCCTCGACAGTATCAGGCTCATTTTCTTGGCTTATCGGCTTGGGCAATTTGTCATACTCAGGAGGTAAAACTAAAGGATTTTTTTTTTCTACTAAAAACTCATCTGTATTTGCTTTTTTTTTTAAAGATAAATTGTCTTTAATGCTCTGACAACTGTTTAAAAAAACAAACATCAAAATTGATAAAAATATTATTAGTTTATTAAAAATTTTCATTTATTTTCTTTTTTAAAAAAAATTTCAACAAAAATAAGGCATATCACACCTAAAGATATAAATATATCTGCAACATTAAAAATAAACCAATGAAAATCGTTTAAATGAAAGTCTATGAAATCTGGAACAGCAGAATAATAAATTCTGTCGTATAAGTTGCCAACCGAACCACTAAAAATACTTAAAAAAAAATACCCTTTATAATCTTTCGATTTAATAGCAATTATCAAAATAATTACAGTAATAACTAAAATTAAAGATGTAATAAAATTATAAACAAAATTTTGGTCAAATGAAAATAAGCCAAAAGCTATACCTTTGTTCCATATTAAATAAAAATTTAAAAATGAAGTTACATATAGATTTAAAGAATCGTTTATTTCAGCCAAATTCAAAATATATAATTTAGATAAACGATCGAAAGCAAATATTAAAATAAAAATAAAGATAAAAATTATATTTCTTTTAAAATTATTTTTAAGCATTAATATTTAAAATACAGTTAGGTCTTGCACACTTATTTTTGCTAACTTTCCAACAAACTGGACATTTTTGTCCTTCGGCTTTTAAAGTTTCGACATTAATTTCTTTAGAATTATTTTTTTCAACTACTGCATTAGAAGTTATACACAGTTCTGAAAAGTCAACATCTTTTGTCAAATTAATTAATCTATCTTCTAATTTTATTATCAAGTTAGCTTCTAAACTTGATCCAATCTCTTTAGATGTTCTTTTAATTTCGATGCTGCTATTACAAATTTCTCTAATTTTAATTAATTCTAACCATTTAGATTCTAGATTACCATTTTTCCATTTTTCTGGAATTAAGGGAAAGTTTTCCAAGTGTATACTTTTCTCATCCTTTTTAATAAGAGAATAAATTTCTTCAGTTGTAAATGATAAAATAGGAGCAAACCATTTTAACAATATATCTAACAAAATATTCAAAAAAAGAATTGTTGACTTTCTTTTTTCACTATCTTTTTTATCGCAATATAACGTGTCTTTTCTTATATCAAAATAAAATGCTGATAAATCAACAGTGCAAAAGTTTAATAATTCTTTGTAAAGATTGTGAAAATCGTATTGTTTAAAATTTTTATTAAAATTTTTATTAATACAATAAAGTTTGTGAAGCATATATTGTTCTAACTCGGGTAATTTATTAATTTCCAATTTTTCAAAATCTATTTTTTCATAATTGTCATTTATGTTGCCAAGAATATATCTAAATGTATTTCTAATTTTTCTGTACGACTCTGCATGCTGCTCTAATATTGAATTATCAATTCTCAAATCTTCAGCATAATCAGATGCGGCTACCCAGATTCTTAAAATGTCAGCTCCATATTTTTTTAATATGTCCTCAGGAGAAATAATATTTCCTAAAGATTTTGACATTTTTAATCCTTTTCCATCAACAACAAAACCGTGAGAAAGAATAGATTTAAATGGAGCTTTTCCCCTTGTCCCACAAGATTCTAAAAGTGACGAATGAAACCAGCCTCTATGCTGGTCTGATCCTTCAAGATACATAGAAGCTGGCCACATAAGATCATCTCTTTTTTCAAGAACGTAGCTATGGGTTGAGCCACTATCAAACCAAACCTCAACAATGTCATTCATTTTTTCATAATCTGTATTTTTATATTTTTTTCCCAAAAATCTTTGAGTATCACCTTCAAACCAACAGTCAGCACCCTCTTTTTCAAAAATATTTGCAATGTTTTTAGTTACTTCTTCATCAATTAATACTTTGTTTGTCTTTTTTGATAAAAAGACAGGTATAGGAACTCCCCAAACTCTTTGTCTTGAAACACACCAGTCAGGTCTAGTTTCTATCATTGATTTTAATCTTTCTTTTCCTTTGCTAGGATAAAATTTTGTTTCATCAATTGCTTTTATTGCTTTTTTTCTCAAACCATGACTTTCCATTGAAATAAACCATTGAGGTGTTGCTCTATGAACTAAAGGAGCCTTTGATCTCCAAGAATGTGGGTATGAATGAATTAATTCTCCGTTTGCTAATAGGTTTTTTTCATTTTTTAATTTTTCAATAATTAAACTATTAGCTTTAAATATATGCAGTCCTTTAAATAGAGGAATATTTTCAGTATATTTTCCATCACCATCAACGGTCTCTATAGCTTTAATTCCATTGTTTAGACATAAATTAAAATCATCTGGTCCATGACTAGGAGCACAATGAACAATTCCTGTTCCTTGTTCAGTAGTAACAAAATTTGCTTCCAGCATAGGTATATCATAGCTAAACCCGATTTTTAAAAAAGGATGACTACAAATAGTTCCTTCAAAATCTTTACCAACAAATTCACAAACTTTACTATATTTTTTTATTGCACATTCCTCTAAAAAAGACTTTAACAAAGCTTCTGCAATTACAACTTGTCTTCCTTTAAAATCCGTTTCATCTTCAATTTTTATAACCAAATATTTTAAACTTTTGTTATAGGCTAATGCTTTATTAGCTGGAATTGTCCAGGGTGTTGTAGTCCAAATTATTATTTCACTTTTTTTTAATTCATTAACGTTAGATTTTTTAACTTTGAATGATGTATAGATTGTATCTGATTTATGGTCTTTATATTCAACTTCTGCATCAGCTAAAGCGGTCTTTTCTACTGTTGACCAAAGTACTGGCTTATACCCCCTATATAAACTTCCTTCATTTAAAAATTTTCCAAGCTCCCTAACAATTTGAGCCTCGGCATCAAAGCTCATCGTAGAATAATAATTATTCCAGTCCCCTATTACACCTAATCTTTGAAACTGTTCTTTGTGTACCTCAATCCACTTGCTTGCAAAATCTCTACACTCTTTTCTAAACTCATTAATTGGAACTTCATTTTTATTTTTTTTATTTTTTTTATACTGTTCCTCGATTTTCCACTCTATTGGTAATCCATGACAATCCCATCCTGGTACATAAACAGAGTCTTTTCCTTCCATTTGGTGAAATTTAACCACTATGTCCTTTAAAATTTTGTTTAAGGCTGTTCCCATATGTATATTTCCATTTGCATATGGCGGCCCGTCATGAAGAACGAATTTTTCTTTACCTTTTTTAGCGGCTCTTAGTTCTTTATAAAGTTCAATTTTTTTCCAATAATCTATTATATCAGGTTCTTTAGTGGGCAAATTTGCCTTCATAGAAAAAGCAGTTTTTGGTAAATTTATATTTTCTTTTGACATAATTTAATTTAACTTTTTTTTAGCTCTAGCTAAATCAGAACTAATTTGTTTTCTAAGTTGATTAATATTTTTAAATTTTTTTTCATTTCTTATAAAACTAATGAAATCAATAGTTAAAACCTTATTATAAAGATTGCCAGAAAAATTAAATATATGTACTTCTAAAAGTATTTTTTTTTGATTAAAAGTGGGTCTATAACCTAAATTTGCTATACCTTTTAATATTTTATTAGTATTTTTTCTATGAACTTTTACAGCATAAACGCCAAGCCTTGGAATAATATAATTTTTAATATCTAAATTACATGTTGGAAAACCAATTTTTTTTCCCATCTGTCTTCCTTTTTGAACTACACTTTCTATAGACCATTTTCTTCCAAGAAGTTTATTAGCGTAACTTAAGTTGCCTTTTGGTAATAATTTTCTAATAAGAGACGAAGAAACAATTTTATTTTTAGAAATTAAAGGCCTTGGTTTAATAATTTTGTAACCAAACTTTTTTTCATACTGTATTAATTTTTTAACATTTCCTTCTCTTTTGTTTCCAAACCTAAAATTATTACTTACAAATATAAATTTGGGTGTCATTTTTTTATAAAGAATATTTTTTATAAAACTAAAGTATTTAATCTTTGAAAAATTTTTATCAAATTTTTTTGTGATTACAAAATCTACGCCTAGTTTTTGTATCAAAAATTTTTTTTGACTTAAATTTGATATTCTAAAATTTTTTAACTTTTTGTTAAAGTACATTTTTGGTATTGGTTCAAAAGTAACTACCCCAATTTTTGATTTAAATTTTTTTTTATATTTTTTTGCTAATTTAAATAATTTTTGATGACCAATATGAACTCCATCAAAATTTCCAATTAAAATTATAGAATTCTTATGATTTGAAGAAATATTAAAATTATTATAATTTCTAATTTTTTTTACCATTTGAGATCGCTTTGTGTATAATTGACGAGCGCTTCATAGTTTTTTGAAACTTTTTCTATTCCATCTTTTTCAATTTCTTTTTTATGAATACCATTTGTAATAATCATTGAGTCGTAGTTTAAAAGATTTGCTCCTTTAATATCTGTATTTAAATTATCACCAATTGCTAAAATTTTTTTATTTTTGTTATCTACTGATTGATTATAGACCTCTGGATAAGGTTTTCCAAAATAAATTACTTCTCCGCCTAATTTTTCAAAAATCATAGCTACCGAACCTGCACAAAGCTCCCTTTTATTTCCTCTATCAACAATAAGATCGGGATTTGTACAAATCATTTTTTTTTGTGTATAGTTATTAAGCAAATCTTTATAATAATTTAAATCTTGATCATGATCATCAAACAGACCTGTGCATAAAATATAATTACTTAATTTAATATCATTTGATTTTTTTTTTTCAAAATCATTAAACAAATCAAAGTCCCTCGGAGGGCCAATATGATAAAAAGTTTCTCCTAAATTATTTTTTTTTAAATAAGACAGGGCTGCCTCTCCAGAGGTGTACACATTTTCTAAAATCTTATTATCCATACCTAATTTTTTCAAAAAAATTTTAACTGTAGAATTTGGTCTTGGAGCGTTGGTTAATAGCACATAGTTTTTTTTAGACTTGTTAATCTCAATCAACGTCTCTATTGCCTTTTGGTGTAAATTTATACCGTTATGAACCACTCCCCACAAATCTATGAAAAATAAATCATAATTTTCAACAATTGACCGTAAGCCATCTTTATCTAAATTTTTTGCCATTAAATGAGATATAACCGATAAAAACCACAATTTCTCTGGTTTTTTACATGTTCAATTTTTTGCTCCTTTGTCTTGAAATAGCTCAGCAAGTAGCTATATGAGTCGCATATTAAAAGGAGAATTTATGAAGTTTAAACCCTTACACGATAGAGTGTTAATAGAAGTTTTAGACAGCAGTGAAAAAACTGCTGGAGGAATAATCATCCCAGATACAGCTCAAGAAAAGCCTCAAGAGGGAAAAGTTGTAGCTGTTGGCGGTGGAGCAAAAACAGAGGATGGAAAAATAATCCCTATGGATGTTAAAGTTGGAGACAAAGTGCTATTTGGAAAATGGTCAGGTACAGAAGTTAAAATTGATGGCAAAGAATATAGCATAATGAAAGAATCTGACATTATGGGAATTTCATCAAAATAATTTAATTTAAAAGGAGATATAAAATGGCAAAAATCGTTAAATTTGATTCTGAAGCAAGGTCAGCAATGATCAGGGGAGTAAACATCCTTGCGGATACAGTTAAAGTTACACTTGGACCAAAAGGAAGAAATGTGGTCATGGATAAATCTTATGGTGCTCCAAGAATAACAAAAGATGGAGTTACTGTAGCAAAAGAAATAGATTTAGAAGACAAATTTGAAAATATGGGTGCTCAAATGGTTAAAGAAGTTGCCAGCAAAACAAATGAGGAAGCTGGTGACGGAACAACAACTGCTACCATTTTAGCTCAAGCAATTGTTAAAGAAGGAATTAAGTATGTAACAGCCGGCATGAATCCAATGGATGTCAAAAGAGGAATTGAAGCTGCAGTTGAAAATGTTAAAACAAATTTAATATCTTCTGCAAAAAAAGTAAAAGATAGTGATGAAATTGCTCAAGTTGGAACTATTTCTGCAAATGGTGATAAAGAAATTGGTAGCATGATCGCTAAAGCAATGCAAAAAGTTGGTAACGAAGGTGTTATTACTGTTGAAGAAGCAAAAGGAATTGAAACTGAACTTGATGTAGTTGAAGGTATGCAATTTGATAGAGGTTATTTATCTCCATACTTTATAACAAACGGTGATAAAATGATTACTGAATTGGAAAATCCTTTTATCTTATTGCACGAAAAAAAATTAACAAACTTACAACCAATGGTTCCTTTGCTTGAGGCAGTTGTTCAAGCAGGAAGGCCTTTGATGATAATTTCAGAAGATGTTGAAGGAGAAGCTCTTGCAACTCTTGTTGTTAACAAATTAAGAGGTGGTTTAAAAGTTGTGGCAGTTAAAGCGCCTGGATTTGGTGACAGAAGAAAGGCTATGCTTGAGGATATCGCAATATTAACCGGTGGTCAGGTCATATCTGAAGATTTAGGTATTAAACTTGAAAATGTAAAACTTACTGACCTTGGATCTTCTAAAAAAGTAAAAGTTGATAAAGATAACAGTACAATTGTAAGCGGTAGTGGTAAAAAATCTGATATCGAGGCTAGATGTACTCAAATTAAACAGCAGATAGATGAAACAACATCTGATTATGATAAAGAAAAACTTCAAGAAAGATTAGCAAAACTAGCAGGTGGAGTTGCAGTAATAAAAGTTGGTGGTGCAACAGAAGTTGAAGTAAAAGAAAGAAAAGACAGAGTTGAAGATGCATTAAACGCAACAAGAGCTGCAGTTGAAGAAGGTATTGTAACTGGAGGTGGTTGTGCGCTTTTGTATGCAGCGCAAGACTTAGATAAAGTTAAAGCAAAAGGTGATGACCAAAAAGCTGGTGTTGATTTAGTAAGAAAAGCTTTAGAAGCTCCAATAAGACAAATCACAAAAAATGCTGGCGTTGATGGATCGGTAGTAGTTGGAAAACTATTAGAACAAAATAAAAAAACTCACGGTTATGACGCGCAAAACGAAGAATATTGCGACATGTTTTCAAAAGGAATTATAGACCCTGTGAAAGTTGTAAGAACAGCCTTACAAGATGCTGCATCAATTGCTGGATTATTAGTAACAACTGAAGCAATGGTCGCAGATAAACCAGAAGAAAAATCTGATGCTCCTGCTATGCCTGGTGGCGGTATGGGCGGTATGGGTGGTATGGGTGGAATGGGTGGAATGGGAATGTAATCATTCTTAACTCAAAACAAAATCTAAAAAGGGCGGTTTCAACTGCCCTTTTTTTTTGTTATTTTCAAGGCGGTCTAAAAGTTAATCTTACAAATCTATGTAGTCTTTTTCTAACAAACCACATGATTCGATATTACCTTATTCGAATGGTTGCAAGTATCACTTATTAAGAGAAAGTTTTTTTTACTAAAAATAAACCTAAAGCAACAGCTGGACCTATACCAAAAGCAAATAACAAAGTTCCTATTCCAACTGTTCCTCCCAAATACCATCCTACTGAAACTACTGTAATTTCAAGAAATGCTCTAACTACTGCAATTGGAAGGTTTGTTTTTCTCTGTATTCCAGTCATTAATCCATCTCTAGGACCAGGCCCTAAATTTGCTGTTAAATATATTCCACTACCTAATCCAACAAGCAAAACTGCAATAATTGCCATAATTATTTGACCTATATAGCTTTGTGGAGTTTCAACAAATGCGATTGATAAATCAATCATAGCAGCAATTATAATAATATTAAAAATTGTGCCTATTCCTGGTTTTTGATCTAAAAATATCCATAAAGATAAAGCAAAAAGACTAACAAAAAAAGTAACCACACCAATAGAAAAACCAACATTTAGAGAAACACCTTGAGCTAAAACGCTCCATGGGGAAGCTCCAGTATAAGAAATAATTAATAAGCCTTCCCCTAAACCAAAAATTCCTAGGCCAACACATAAATAAAAAAAGGTAGAAATCTTGGGTTTTAAATTTAATGGTTTTTTTGAGCTCCAATAAACTTTGGGTATATTTTTTATTGATAAAAACATATTTACAGAAGTCTATTTACTACTAATATTGGGTACATCATAGTGATTAATTATATTAACTTAAAATTATGAAAAAAATATTATTTAGTTTAATTTTACTTTTTTTAACAATCTCAAATCTTGGTGCTCATACTTCTCATTATAAAGGAATAAAAGTTATTAATATGGAAGTATTTAGAAATGAAAATCTAATAGGTTATAGTAATTATTTCTTTACTCATGGAAAAAATAGTCTCGAAGTTAAAAACTATACACAATTTAAAGTAAAATTATTCAATGTAGTTATTTTTTCAGTTTCAAGCGAAGCCTTGGAAAAATATAAAAATGATCAATTAATTTTTTATAATTCAATAACTTTTCAAAATGATAAGGAAAAATACGTAAAATTAAAATACGATGAATTAAATAATAAAATCATTATAGATGGATCTTCATTTAAAGGTAAAGCTAGAGCTGATGCTATAATAGGCAATTGGTGGAATCATAAAATTTTAAAAGTGGATAAGCAAATAAGTCCAATTTCGGGTAGTGTCAAAGAACAAGAGGTAACATATGTTGGCAAAGAGAATGTGAAAATTTATGATAAAAATTACCTTTTAGATCATTATAAATTAGTATCTAAAAAAAAAGATTTGCCTGAAGATAAGAGGTTAGATTTTGATATCTGGTTAAATCCAGAAAATAATTTAATATTTAAAGTTTTATATAATAAAAAAGGTAAGTGGGAATACAGATTAAAAAGTTTTGAGATTAACTAACCTAAAATTGTAAATAATAGACTGGCTATAAAATAGTTTGTAAATATAAAAGCTAAAACTACTATAAAATACATTATAGTTACTATTTTATTCCTTTTTCTTCTTATCCTTACAAACGGTTTATCATCTAAATCTGATATATCTCTAATACCAACAACAGGATAATCGCAAGTATATCTCCATAACGACTTGGGCATTCTTTCGTCAACTTGGTTATAATAATAAATCCAGGAAGTTGTGTATTTAAATAAGAAATAACAAATAGTTAAAAGTATTCCGCTTAAAAGCATTTTTAATTTCTAAAATTGTTCAGACTCTGTAGAACCTTCCATTGCTGTGGTTGAGCTTTTACCTGAACTAATTGTGTTTGAAACTGCATCAAAATAAGATGTCCCAACTTCTCTTTGGTGTTTAACACTTGTGTATCCATCTTTTTCTCTAGCAAATTCTTGTTGCTGGATTTTCGAATACGCAGACATACCTTCTTTTTTATATTTTTCTGCAAGTTCAAAAACTGCAATATTTTGTACATGAAATCCTGCAAGAGTTATAAATTGAAACTTATATCCCATTTCACCTATTTTTTGTTGAAAACTAGCTATTTGATCATCAGATAAATGCTTTTTCCAATTAAAAGATGGTGAGCAGTTGTAAGCCAATAATTTACCTGGATATTTTTTGTGGATTGCATCTGCAAATTTTTTCGCTTCTTCTAAGTTTGGTGTTGCTGTTTCACACCAAATTAAATCAGCATAAGGTGCATAAGCCAGACCTCGTGATATAGCTTGATCAATACCATGTTTAACGTAAAAAAATCCTTCAGGAGATCTTTCCCCAGTTAAAAAATGTTTATCGTTTTCATCATGATCATTGGTAATTAGCTTTGCAGCATTTGCATCTGTTCTTGCTAATATTATTAAAGGAACATTTGCGATATCAGCGGCTAATCTTGCTGACTTTAAATTTTTAATCATTGTGCCAGTTGGAACTAAAACTTTACCTCCCATATGACCACATTTTTTTTCGCTAGCTAATTGATCTTCAAAGTGAACTCCTGCTGCCCCGGCTTTAATAAATTTTTTTGCAAGTTCAAAAACATTTAATGGTCCGCCAAAACCCGCTTCACCATCTGCAATTATAGGAAGCATATAATCTGTTTTATCTTTTTCTTTCATATCGCCATCATTAATTTCCATATGCTGAATTTGGTCAGCTCTAATCAAAGCGTTATTCATAGATTCTACTAATTTTGGCGCACTATCATATGGATATAATGATTGATCAGGATACATTTCTCCTGCACTATTAGCATCGGCTGCAACTTGCCAACCACTTAAATATATTGCTTTTAATCCTGCTTTAGCATGCTGAACTGCGTGGTTTCCTGACAAAGACCCTAAAGTATTAACATATGCCTCTGTGTTAAGCAGTTTCCACAATTTATCTGATTGAAGTTTACAAAGAGAATATTCAATTTTAATTGATCCTCTCAATCTTTCTACTTGTTCTGGAGTATAATCTCTTTTAATGCCTGCAAATCTTTTTAGATCATAAGAAATTTTTCCCTCTGAACTCATACAAATCCTTTGTCTAGATTAAAAAAATTAGAACTAGGTACTAATTATTTTCACTATACTCATTAGTGAACTCATTCATACCACTTGAACCCCAATCACAATGATCGTCTCTCAAGTAAATTCCAGACTTTGAATTTTGTCCATTAGCATCATTTTTAGATACTTGAGACTGATTTCCTTGATTTTTATTGTCGTTTTTGTTGTTCATGTAAACTTTATAATTTACAAAATTTACTTTTTCCATAAAAATATTAAAAATGCTTGTAAAATGTGATAATTAATTGTAAATTTAAATTTACAAAATTTACAAATAGTAAAAATGAGTCAAATAGATTTAAGAATTGGTCCAAAAATAAAGGCTTTTAGAAGAAAGCTTGGTATCCAAGCAAATAAGCTAGCAGACCAATTAGGTATATCTCCCAGTTATTTAAACCTAATAGAAGGTGGAAAAAGAAAAATTGATGGGGATTTGTTGCTTAAAGTTTGCCAAGAATTAAAAATTGAGCTTTCTGATTTGGCAGTAAAATCTGATCTTAATTTAGTGAACAATATATCTGAATTGTTAGACGATCAATTATTTGAGGACTTAGATATTTTGGGTCCAGAAATAAAGGATCTTGTAAATACAAACCCTAAAATTGCAAGGGCATTAATAAAATTAGGAGACAATTTTAAACAAAAAGATCACGATATAGTAAATAGGGTCGAAAACTTATCTGGCAAAATAATTGACAGCAGGAAAGCTGCTTTCCCAGGGGAAATTGTTTCAGATTTTTTACAAGAAAATAAAAATTATTTTCCAAAACTAGAAGATTTTGCAAACTCAGTTTTTGAAAAGATACAGGTTAATAATAGAGCAACTTATATAGCCCTTTGCGATTTTTTAAAAAAAGAGTTTGGGATATTAGTAAAAGATGTACTTCCAGAAGAAGGTAAGCCTTTTTCAAAAATTTTTAATAAAAACAAAAAAGAATTATTGCTAAGTGACTACGTCGCTTTAGAAACAAAAAAATTATACGTATCATCACAGATTGCACACGAAGGAGCAATTAAAGATATTAATGAATGCCTGTCAAAATTTACCTTTCCAAGTGAAGAGTCTAAAAAGCTTACAAAAGTTGCTTTATTAAATTATTGTGGTGCAGCAATTTTGATGCCTTACAAATTATTTCACGCAGAATGTATGAAAAATAAATATGATTTGGAACTTTTACAAAATACTTTTGCAACAACGTTTGAGCAAATTGCACATAGAGTAACTTGTTTACAAGATCCAAAATTATTAGGTATTCCATTTCACTTTTTAAGAGTAGATATAGCTGGAAATATATCTAAAAGATTTTCTTTATCAGGAATTGAAATTCCAAGATATGGAGGTGCATGCCCTAGATGGAACGTTTACTCTGCATTTACACGACCTGGTATTATTCAAGCCGCGGTAAGTAAAATGAGTAACGGAGAAAAATATGTTTGTATAGCTAAAACAGTAGAAAAAGGAGTTGGAAGATTCGGTGAGGCTAAAAGTATTTTATCCATAGGACTTGGTTGTGAAGCTAAGTATGCAAAAGATTTCGTTTATACTGAAAATTTAAATATCAATGAAAAAAAAACTGAAATACCAATTGGTGTTTCTTGTAGAACATGTGATAGACTTGATTGTTCTCAACGTGCATTTCCTCCATTACATAAAAAATTTGATGTAGACATAAATTCTAGAGGCATTTCCGTATACGTAAGTGATTAAATTTTTTTTGTAATTAACTTGCTTTTTTAGATCTTTCTTTTGAAATAAGCTGAGTTAATGAATCAACCATCATATCTGAAGCTTTAAATATTTCATTCGATTTATATTCGTGTGATAAATTTTTTTCAGGATTTGATTTATCTTCAATAATAATTCCTTCGTCTGGTGAATTGTTTTTTATATAAATTAAAATTAACCATTCATCATCTTGTGACTCATCCCATTTTATAAAAATTTCTCCTGTTTCGAATCTTCGGTCAATACATCTTAAGATAGACATATTTCTTGTTATATGCCTTTTGTTTAATTGGAAAACTAAACTGTTTGCGCTTCTGTAAAAACTTTCTAGACACAGTTCTATTTTTTGCCTAGCTATTGTATATTCTTTTTCTTTTAAAAGAAGTGTTTCTCTATCTTCATCTCCTTGTATTTGAATGCCTAAAGCTTCTACTCTTTCTCTAATTTTTTGATCTCTAATTATACGATACTTTTCTTTTAATTTTTCTATTCTCTCCTGAAGTCCAGCATAATCTTCTCTTTGCTCTCTTAGTGATATTCTTTCTAATTTTTCAAGTTCTTTTACCTCTCTTATTCTAAATTTTTCGATTTGTTTTTCTAATTTTATTTGTTGAAGAAATTGTCTTTGTTTTTCAGCTTGTTCTTTTCTTACAATTGCTTGCTCCTGTCGTAAAAATAATTTTATATCCTTAACTCTTTCTTTTTCGAGTCTCATTTCATCTCTTAAAGATTGTTCTTTAAGTTTTAACTTTAATTTTTTTTCTTCTTCTATAGCTTTTTTATTTTCTATTCTCTCTTTTTCTTTGATCTCAATT
>CACLQI010000016.1 GCA_902608975.1 uncultured Pelagibacteraceae bacterium | reverse complement strand
AGACGAAATTGGTAATACTTTTAAAGACGAAAGCATACTATTTGAAAAGTTTAATTTTACATTTTGGTTTGATAAATTTTGTTTATCTTTATTTCTTCTGATCCACTTCAGTCTATTTAAAGCTGAGTTTGTTGAGAAATTAATTGTTCTTTTTGCAAGTTCTATTTGAGCTTCTGCCATTCCAGTTCTATCACCATTATCTGTAATAGAAGGACATTTTCCTGAAATAATATTAAAAGGACAAAGTAAATCAAATTCATATACTTTATCATTGGTGTTACCCCCATTAGATTTATCATTTCCTATATACAATTTTAAACCACTTGCACTAAATGAAATTCCTCGAGGTTGAAGAGTACTATCAGATGTCACAGTGTTATGATTAACATCTCCATCTATAGTAAATGATGATGTATCGTATGCTGATCGAAGCGAAATTTGAGTGACTCTGACTGTATCTCCATTATGATCAACAGCAAAAAGTCTTTTACCATTCGCGCTAAATCTAATTCCCATAGGATTTGTAACTTCATCTTCTAACTCTATTCCAGCAGTGGTAATAAGTGATATTGTGCTCAAATCGTATGAAGTTGAAAGTTTATATTCTAAAAGTCTAGTTTTTCTCGCACCACCTCCTTCTGATGCATGAAAATTTGAATGTCCATGATAAATTACAAATACTTTAGTTCCATCGTCATTAATTTCAAAACCACGGGCACGATTTCTCTCTAAATTTGCATCACGAGAATTAAGACCTCTGGTCCCTGCATTACTACCATTTTGCAATGCGTCGGTGTCTAAACTAACTGATTGACTATGTGTACATGTTGAAACATCATAAGGTTTAGTTAAATCAAATTTAAATATACTATCATGTTTAGCAAGTTTATTGGTAGTTGAATGCACAGTAAATAATCTCATTCCATCACTACTAAATTCTAAATCATAATGTTCAACAGTATCTGAATCTCCATGATCTAACTGACATCGTTCATCATTTCCTGCATATGTTTTGGTTGAAATATCAAATGGTGTCGAAAGAATGTATTCATTTACATGACCATAAGTACCAGAATCGGAATTATAATTTGTGAACATTTTAGTTCCGTCTTCATTGAATGCTATACCTGCTATTGTTGCTCCAGTTCCATCTTCAACAATCTCATTTTGTACTTCGGTAAGCATAGCTCCAAAGGAATTAGAGATTGGAAATAGAAATAGTAAAATAAGGATAATTTTTTTTAGAAAATTCATAAAAAAATATTTGATATCTTATTTTTTTAGATCTTCATATATTTTAGGTGCCCAGGTTTGTGCATCTTGAGAAGTGACATGAAAGTCATATTTTTCTGGCTTAACGAACATTTGATTTGTATCGTCAAATCTACCTTTTTGGATGGTATCTACCCAAACAACATAATCTGCTGGAAATAAATTTCTCGCTTCAGGAGTAGGACATATAAAATCTGCTATCACAGTATTACCTTCATTTTTCATTTTAAGTGCAGCATCTGCCATTCTTTTTGATTGTCTTGTTCTGCCTTCTTCTGAAAAATCCCAATCGTTTGCAGCTTTTCTAATTTCATCTGCATTTAATCTTTTTGCTTTTATTAATTTAGCTAGTTCATTTGCTAAAGTTGTTTTACCTGCGCCAGGCAATCCCATTACTAAAATTATTTTCATTATATTTTTTCTAGAGGGTGATGAGACATTAACTCTAATCCGTTTTGTCCTACTAAATACTGTTGCTCTAATTTAACACCTTCTTTACCACCAACTTTACCAATGTAACTTTCAAGCGTTATTGTCATATTTTTTTCGAAACTACCGCCTTGTTCTCCACCATCAGTTGGATATTTAATTTGAGGCCATTCATCACAAAGACCAATTCCATGAACCATACATGAATAACGATTACCATAATAATCTTCAGGTAAAACCCAAGACTTTGAAACGAATTCTTTAAAAGCCATTCCAGGTTTTATTAATCGTGCATTATGATCTATTTGATCAGTGGCCATTGAATATAATTTTTTTTGTTCATCATTAAATTTATGACCGACAACATAAGCTCTCGAAATATCTGCACAATATCCGTATGGACCAACCATATCAGTATCGAAAGCAACCATTTCACCAGTTTGCATGACTTTATTGCTGCTTTCTTGCATCCATGGATTTGTTCTTTCACCTGACGAAAGTATTCTACATTCAATCCATTCTCCTCCATGTTCAATATTTGTTTTGTGCAAAATTGACCAAAGCTCATCCTCGGTCATACCTGCCTTAAGTTCTTCTCGCATTTTTGCAACACCTATATCGGCAACTTCTAATGCAGCTTTCATGCATGTAAGTTCTTCGGGAGATTTAATAACTCTTGCCTGTTCTAAAATTAATTTAGCATCAACAACTTCAATTCCAGCTTTGTTTAAAGCGGTTACTGCAGGTCCATTAATAACATCGATAGCTACTTTTTTATTTTTGAAATAATTTTTTGATAAATCTTTTATTTCATTTACCCATTTTTTTAATTGTGAACTTGCTTGATCTCCATTGCTGAAATAATCCCAGGTAATTGACGGTCTAATTTCATCTATTAAATCCAAATGCTTAGATAAAATCTCACAATTAAAATATTCATATAAAATTGTTGGCCCATCGACAGGCACAAAGCAATATCTTGTTAAATTATGCATATTGTAAACACTCATGTTCACAGTATCTAAAGCGTACCTAATGTTTACTGGATCGAATAAGATACAAGCTTCTAAATTATTTTTTACTAATTCTTTTTTTACTCTATCAAGCCTATAAAATCTTAATTTATCAAAATTAATTTCGTCTTCACGCAATTTTTTTTTGGTAATAAAATTTACTTTTGATTTTGTGTTAGGTGCAATTTTTCTATTAAATTTCATAATTAAACTATATTAGTTGCTACCCATTTATGGAAGTGATGTGTTGGATTATCCATAACAGGTGAAAAATTTCCACCGTTGTAAGATGGTGAGTTCCTTCCTTGTTGCATCCCCTCTATTATATTAACATCCTCCGACTGAACGCTCTTCCACAATTTATGGTTTTGCTTTCTTAAATTTTTAAATTTATTTGAATTTGCAGCTTTTTCTCCTACATAATAAATTTCCATATGTTCTTTGGTAAATTTATGATCTACGGGCTCTAACCAATACGTATAAAAATGATCTTTATGAATTCCAAGCATGACATTAGGAAATAAAGCAACATATTCTGCAATACTTTCTTTATCTTTAGGCCAATTTGGAAAACATGGAAACTTTTCTTTTCCTTTTAGCTTAGGATTGTAAACTTTTGTTCCTTGTCCAGCAAAACGATTGGGTAATCCTTGTATATGATAATGATCACTTATTTTTGAGTAAGAATTTAGCCCTGGATGAACCCACGGCAAATGATAACTTTCACAATAGTTCTCTATTGCAAATTTCCAATTACACTTTGCATTTAAATTAAAATATCCAAAGTCATTCGAATAAACCATTAATTCTCTATCTTTCTCAGGCCAAAACTTTTTCCACCTGTCGCTTAATGGTTTTATATATTTATCAAATGAAATTTCATTTCCACTTATATTGATAAAAATCATATCAAGCCAAATATAAGATTTAATTTCTTTTAGATTACTTTTGGACTTATCAAACTTTTTACATTCATGCTTATTCATGCCTCCCAAGTGTGGAGTTGCAACAAGCTTGCCAGTCATATCATATGACCAAGAATGATAGGGACATCTTATGACATTTTTAATCTTGCAGTCTTTTTGTAAGATTTTATAGCCTCTGTGACTACACACGTTATGAAAAACTCTTATTTTATTTTTTTTATCTCTCAAAATTATTATTGGAATACCTAGAAGGTCAAATGGCTTTGCGTCTCCTATATTTGGTAAAGAACTTGCAACACCTATAACCACCCATTTATCTTCAAATAATTTTTTTCTCTCAAGTTGTGTGTATTTTTCACTTGTATAACATTCGTTTGGCAGTCCATGAGATTTTTCTATTGGATTATTTACAACATCTAATTTTTTCTTTTCTATTATGCTGTATATATCTGGCATTATTTGATTACCTCATAAAGACCTAACCAAGCATTAACATCCTTGCTAGCTATATAATTTGATTTAAAAAATTCAATTTTCTTCCATTTATTCTGATTTTTTAAATCTTCAATTTTTTTATCAAAACCATATTCCTCATGAATACCTTCGTTGATAGTAAAACAAATAAGACCTTTATTTTTTGTGATTCTTATAAATTCATCTAAGGCAGGAGGTTTTACATGGCCAAAAGTAAATGTACCAACGCACATCACAGCATCATATGCATTATCCTGCTCATCTATAGATTTGTTTAAATCGAGTTTATCTAATTTTTTATAAAGTTTTTTTGGAACTAAATCTAAGAGCTTTTGAGAAAGGTCTGCTCCATAAAAATTTGAAAAGCCATACTTCTTTAATTCAACACCAACTAATCCTGTTCCACAACCAGCGTCGTAAATTTTGGCATCTTTGTTCTTCTCGTGTTTAATAAAAACTTCAGTAGTTTCTTTAGGTCCTGTATAATTCCAATCAACCATGTCTTTGTCATATTTATTTCCCTCTCCCCACTCATCGTAATATTTCATAACCTCATCAGTTTTTTTTAATTTATAAATTGGTACTTTGTTACCTACATCTTTCTGTGCCATTTTAATTTCTTATATTTGTATTTGTTCCACGTGAATTATTTAAATTACAATTTTGAATTGTATTAATTTCTTTTTTTTTCAACTTAAGTTTCATATTTAATTTATTAACTTCTCATTTTTTGACCACTTGGATCATAAAGTGGTTCTTTTATAATTGAACAATTAAACATATCACCATTAATTTCTACCTGAATACCTTTTCCAGAATTTAATTCTTTTGTATCTAAATAAGAGAATGCAACGCTTTTATTTACAAAGTGAGCAAAACCTCCTGATGTTACATAGCCAATACTTTTATCACCTTTCATAACAGCTTCATTATACGTTACGTCAATCTCATTGGTTTCTACTATTAATGGTGTAATTTTATATCTACTTTCGTCTTTTTCAGCAGAATTTTTGCCAATAAAATCTTTATCCCAGTTAATAAATACATCTAAACCTGCCTCTTTTGGTGTAAAATCTGGTCTATAATCTAGGGTCCAAGCTCCCCAATTTTTTTCTAACCTCATAGACATTAAAGCTCTTGCTCCAAATGGTTTGATATTAAATTCCTTTCCTGCTTCCATAAGTTCTTCATACAATTTAATCTGATAGTGTGGCGCGACATAAATTTCATAACCTAACTCTCCGGTAAAAGATAATCTATTAATTATAGCTGGTACCCCAGCTACATACATTCTTCTTGAGTCTCTAAATTTTAATTTACTATTCGATACGTCTTCTCTAACAATTTTTTGAAGTAAATCTCTTGATTTTGGACCTGAAATACTAAGACCATGAAAATCATCAGACCGATTTTTATAACTTAAATTAAATTTACCTATATGACTCTCAAACCACCGTCTATGCATTTCTTGTGCTGCACCTGATCCAAAAATCATGAATTCATTCTCATCTATGCATGCAACTGTTAAATCCCCATAGAGTTTTCCTTTTTGGGTTAACATTGGATTTAGTGAAATTCTTCCTGGTTTAGGTATTCTTCCAGCCATAACATAATCTAAAAATTTTCTAGCATCTGATCCTTTAAATTCATGTTTTGAGAAGTTTGCGACCTCTGTAACACCTACGTTTTCTCTAACATTTATTACTTCTTTTGAAACATAATTATGTGATCTAGATCTTTTAATGGTTGGTTCTTCGTATGCGTCCTCTTTGCTTTTCGCAAACCACAAAACATTTTCCAAACCAAAACTATCTCCCATAACAGCTCCTTGATTTATAAAACGATCATAAAGAGCAGTTGTTTTTTGTTTTCTACCTTTGGGTAGAGTCTCGTTTGGAAAAGTCATTATAAATCTTCTTTCATAATTTTCAGATGACTTTATTGTTCCATACTGTGGTGATGCATAATCTCCAAATCTTGCAACATCCATTGCCCAAACATCTATTGAAGGTTCGCCATCAATAATCCACTCCGCAATACATTTACCAACGCCACCTCCTTGGCAAAAACCAGCCATTACACCTACTGCAACCCAATAATTTTTCATTCCTGGTACCGGTCCAATTAGAGGACTTCCATCTGGACCAAAAGTAAATGGACCGTTCACAATGTTTTTAATACCAGCTTTTTCTAGAGCAGGCATTCTTTCAAAACCAATAGCTAATCTATCTTGAATATTGTCAAGTTTTGGCTCTAAAAGTTCATGTCCAAAATTCATTGGAGTTCCTCCTACTTTCCAAGGAGTTGATTTTTGTTCATACGTTCCAAGTAACATTCCTTTTCCTTCTTGCCTAAAATAAATATTTCCTTCAAAGTCCGTTCCTATCGGCAATCTTTGATCACCCATTGCTTCTATTTCTGGGATTGCTTCTGTAATTAAATAATGATGTTCCATTGGTTGAACAGGTAAATCTAATCCTGCAAGCTTTCCAACTTCTCTAGCCCAAAGTCCTCCAGCATTAATTACAATTTCAGCATTTATGTTACCTTTGTCAGTTACAATATCCCAAGACCCATCTTTTTTTTGTTTAGTATCTTTGACCACTGTATGAGTGTAATATTTTCCTCCATGAACTTTTGCAGCTTTTGCAAAAGCGTAAGTTACGCCAGAGGGATCTACCTCTCCATCAATTGGATCCCACAATGCAAGCAAATATCTGGAAGGATCAATAAGTGGATTTTTCTTTTTTACCTCATCAAGCGATATAAATTCTTGATCTAAACCCATATACCTAGCCTTAGATCTCTCTCTTTTGAGATACTCGGCCCAAACGTCATTTGAAGCCAAATAAAATCCACCACTAGGTTTAAATCCACAAGAATGTCCTGACTCTTTCTCTATTTCTTTATAAAGACCAATTGTATAGGCCATCATTCTTGAAATATTAGGATCGGATGAGATTACATGCACGTTACCAGCCGCGTGCCAAGAAGATCCTGAGGTTAATTCATTTCTTTCTAAAAGAATACAATCTTTTAATCCAAATTTAGAGAGGTGATATAGAATTGAACATCCTACTACACCACCCCCAATGATTATGACCTTGGCATTTTTTTCCATTAACTAGCTTTATAAGGTTTTTGCCGCATCAGTATTATGTTTTTTCAAAGAAGGATCAGATCCATGCGCATAGTGTTTGGACATATCTGGATAATATTTATAAGCAATAGGTTTTCTTCCTAACGCAACTGACATCTCTCTAACATGATGAGGCTCTGCTCCACAACAAATTCCAATAAAATTAATCTTTTTGTCAGCACATTCTTTTGCAAATTCGGCCATTTCAAATCTATTACAATACAAATTATCTAATGCTACAGGAAAAGCATTTCCTCCTGGAATACAATCACATCCTTCATCAACTTGATTTAAAAATCCTGGGTCTTTTTCTGTAGTTCTGTAAGGTACTGGTAAAGCTGCAACATGACATGACACTGCTTTTCTTATCTCAGGTAAAAGTTTCATTGTCATTTTTGGTCCTCTAAAACAATTTAAACCAACTACATCTGCACCATTATCTTCTAAGATTTTACAAGCATCTCCAGGAGAATAACCATCTCTAGTCTTACCATCTCTTCTAAATGCATAGTTACAAACAGCAATTAAACCAGCATCCTTTATAGCTTTGAGTGCAATTTTCATTTCTTCCACCCAAGTAATTGTTTCAGCAACTATAAAATCAACACCCGCCTCTTTGGCCCACGCAACTTGCTCTTCAAACATCTTTTGGCATTCAATGTTGCTCTTTTTATCTTTTGGATCGTAAACATTTGTATTAGCAACATCTCCACAAACCAATAGGTCTAAATCTTTAAACTCTTGCTTAGAGTCTTTTGCAATTTGAAGTGCGTTTTTTTGAAGTGGCTCTAGCAATTGTTCTTTACCAATTATTCTTAGTTTTTCTCGGTGACCATAATAAGTAAATGCCTGTATTACTTCCGACCCTGATCTTATAAACTCTCTATGTAATTGAGATAATACTTCAGGATGTTCTAGTACAACCTCTGGAACAAAAGCTCCTGCCTGTAAATAACCTCTTCTTTCCATTGCAAATAAATATCCTTCTGCACAAAGAACGGGTCCTTCATTTAATCTTGTTAATAAATCTTTGGTCATAAATTCTCCTTTAAGTTTTTATTTTTTTAAAAAAAAGAATTATTGACTCTGAAAATAATTTGAGTGCAATCTATAGTAAAATCTATTTAAATATAGTTCATTAAAAGATGAATAGCCTATTACAGTAAATCTTTTGATAGATTTAAATTGATTGTTTACCCAAATCATATTTGAAACCGTATAATTAATTAAAAAACAATTAAAGACATTTTTACTACAACTCAAAGTTGAACTAAATTTGCTTTTCTTTTCTCAGTATGTTTTGATGCTAGACTTTAATTAATTAAAGGGGAAATAATGACAATAAAAAATATAATTGTTTCTGCTCTAGTCTTATTTGGTTTCGCTTCTTTTAGTGGAATTGCTAATGCTGGATGTGGAAAATTAGTTATCGCTGAACAAAACTGGGCATCTGCCGAGTTGATGGCGAACGTAGACAAGATCATCTTAGAAAAAGGATATGGTTGTGAGGTTGAGCTTATACCTGGTGCAACTATGCCTACTTTTACTTCTATGGATGAAAAAGGTGAACCAGACATGAACCCTGAACAATGGGCAAATGCTGTTTACACACCTTTAAAAAAAGCTGTTTCAGAAAAAAGATTAATCATAGCTAATAAAGCACCTATTACTGGCCTTGGTGAAGGTTGGTGGATAACTCCAGGAACTGTAGAAAAAATTCCAGAGATCAAAGGTATGACAGCTATGGAAATTTTAGAACATCCTGAATGGTTCCCTTCAAAAGAAGATCCTTCAAAAGGTGCTTTTGTTGGTTGTCCAGCTGGATGGGGTTGTCAGTTAGCTAACGCAAACCTTTTCAGAGCATTTGAAATGGAAAAAAAAGGATGGGTATTAATTGATCCAGGTTCTGCAGCAGGTTTAGATGGTACAATATCTAAAGCAGCTGACTCCGGAAGTCCTTGGTTTGGTTATTATTGGAACCCAACTTCAATGGTTGGAAAATATGGTTTAATTCCTGTAGATTTTGGTGTGAAATTTCACAGCAGAGATAACTGGGATAACTGTATAACAAAAGCTGAACAAGATTGTGCAGATCCTAAACCAACTGCTTGGACTAAATCTGAAGTTAACTCTATCGTTACTGCAAACTTTGCTAAAACTGGAGGAAAAGACGCTCTAAAATATGTTAAAAAGCGTACTTACCCTGGAACAGTAATGAATGGAATGCTTGTATACATGGCAGATAATCAAGCTAAAGGTTCAGATGCAGCTATTGAGTTTTTAAACAAACATGAAGATGTTTGGAGTAAATGGGTATCTGGAGCTGCTAAGAAAAAAATTAAAGCTGGTCTTTAATATATAATTTATTTAACGAGCCTATTTAATTATAGGCTCGTTAATTTTTTTAGGAATTAAATGGAATTTTTAACAAAATTTCCTGTGATGGATCGTAAATCCCTAATGGAATTGAGAAAAGGGATTGATCATACTTTTAGAGAATTTTCTAGAGCCTACGGTGATGGTATAGAAGCTTTTTTTGATCCATTATTATTTTTTTTAATTAGATTAGAAAAGTTACTATTAGCTACACCTTGGCCAATAATATTATTAGTACTAGGTGCATTAGCTTGGCTGGGCTCAAGAAGTTGGAAACTTGTAGTTGGAAGTGTAATTGCTTTTATGTTGATAGGTTACTTTGGTATGTGGAAAGATTGTATGGCAACTGTAGCAATCATAACGGTTTGTACAATTATGTGTATCGCTGTTGGAATACCGATAGGAATACTAATGGCAAGATCTAACAGAGTTGAAAAAGCAATGCTTCCTGTTTTGGATATGATGCAAACCATTCCTAGTTTCGTTTATTTAATTCCTATATTGATGCTACTTGGTATCGGTAAAATTCCTGGTTTAATTGCTGTTTGTATATACGCTATACCGCCAGTTATTAGATTAACAAATTTAGGAATAAGAGAAGTAGATAAAGAGACAATAGAGGCAAGCGAAGCTTTTGGTGCAACCAAATTACAAAAGTTAAAAACTGTACAAATACCTTTGGCTCTTCCAACGGTTTTTGCTGGTGTAAACCAAACCATAATGATGGCGTTAGCTATGGTTGTTATAGCGTCTATGATTGGGGTTAAAGGTTTAGGGGTTCCTATTTTAAGAGCTATATCGAACCAATATTTGGCATTAGGACTGTTTAACGGATTAGCTATTGTAGCACTGGCCATAATCTTTGACAGAATTACTCAGGAATATGGTCGAAGAATACAAAAACACAGAGGGATTAAAAGATAGTCTCTTTAGCGCATAAGAAACGATTTTTATAGACAGCCTTTTTAAAATAAATAAATATTCCCTAATGAATTTTTCTTTGGAAATAAGCCCTAAAACTGACTTAGATACTTTACCTGCTTTAAAAGATGTATATGTAACAATGCTTCCAGGGGGTGACTATAAAGATACAGCTGACCAAGCTATAAAGCTAGTTGAAAAAGGCTTTAATCCAATACCTCATTTCCCTGCAAGATCAATAGAGAGCGATGTTCAACTTAAAGAGTATGTAAATAGATGTAAAGACGGAGGTGTAAAACAAGCTCTTGTTATTGGAGGAAGTAGAGAGCCAATTGGAAAATTTGATAGCTCAATTCAACTTTTAGAGACTGGTTATTTTGAGCAGATGAAGATAGGAATCGCTGGACATCCAGAGGGGAGTCCTGATATATCCGATTCAAAATTAGAAGAAGCTATGAAAGATAAAAAGCCTTATGCAGACTATATAGTGACTCAGTGGCTATTAGATCCTCAATTAATTATAGACTTTATTTCTAAACAAGAAGTACCAGTTCATGTTGGAATTACTGGACCACTAAAAATCACTAGCTTAATTAAGTTTGCTAATATTGTAGGTGCAAAAAATTCCATAAACTTTCTTAAATCTAATTTTAGTAAGGCGTTAGATTTATTGAAACCTAAAGACCCAAATGACTTAATTGGGAAAGTTAAATCGCATACTGATTTCTTCCACATTTATACATTCGGCGGCTTGAAGGAAACTAACAAGTGGTTGATGGAGAACAAATATGTCTAATGAATTTGACTATACAAAACTAGAACATGTAACTTCAGTTGATCAATCTGATCGAGAAGTTCCATATAATTTAAGACAGAGTGGGCCTACAAAAGTTGAAATGTTAATTTCAACAAGAGTAAGAAAATCACCTTATTGGCATTTATCAATGCAAGCAGGGTGTTGGAGAGCAACAGTATATAATCGTATTTACCATCCAAGAGGTTATGTTAAACCAGAAGATGGTGGTGCAATGGTAGAATATGATGCAATTGTTAATCATGTTACAATGTGGAACGTTGCTGTTGAAAGACAAATTAGAGTTAAAGGTCCAGATGCGGAAAAATTTACTGACTATGTAATAACTAGAGATGCAACCAAAATCTCACCAATGAGAGCAAGATATGTAATTTTATGTAATGCTTATGGAGGGGTTTTAAATGATCCAATTCTTCTTAGAATTTCAAAAGATGAATTTTGGTTTTCATTATCAGACTCTGATATTGGAATGTATCTTCAAGGTGTTAATCATGATGGAAGATTTAATTGCACAGTTGAAGAAATTGACGCTTGCCCTGTACAAATTCAAGGTCCAAAATCAAAAGCTTTAATGAAAGATTTACTTGGTAATCAAGTTGATCTAGACAACATGCCTTTTTATGGTTTAGCTGAGGTTAAAGTTGCTGGAAGAAGTTGTGTTATTTCACAATCTGGTTTTTCGGGAGAAGCTGGATATGAAATATATTTAAGAAATGCAACATTGTATGCTGACGATATGTGGAATGCAGTTCTTGATGCTGGAAAAAAACATAATTTAATGGTTATTGCTCCTGCTCACCATAGAAGAATTCAAGCAGGGATTCTTTCGTGGGGACAAGACATGGATCAACAACATAATCCTTTTCAGTGCAATCTTGGTTATCAAGTTTCATTGTCAGGAAAAGGTGAATGGAATAAGAAGACTGATTATGTTGGTAAAGCAGCTTTAGAAAAAATGGGCGCTGAAATTAAGGCAGGAAAAAAACCTTATAAACTTCAATTAGTTGGTCTTGAATTAGGTGGAAAACCTATTGAAGAATATGCACCAGATTTTTGGTTAATTTCGAATGTAGATGGTGGAGACCCTGTCGGATTTATAACTTCACCTTGGTATCACCCAGAAAAAAAACAAAACATAGCTATGGGATATGTTCCATTTGATGGAACTTTAAATGCTAATGGATTTCCTAAGGGAAAAGTTGGTACTAAATATAAAGTTCATTTACCAAATAAATACTCTGAAACTCCAGGAACGCCTGTAGATGCAGTAGTAGTAGACATTCCATTTAAAGAATCTTTCCACGCTAATACTAGAGAAGTTGTTAAGGGATAAAAATTAATAATAATTAAAGCGCATATGTTGAAAAACTATGCGCTTTTTTCAAAAGTTTTCAGCCAACACGCCGCCTGTTGATGGCTCTTTGCATCCAGTTGTTTTAGGAAAAGAAATTGGAAGCTTAAGAAAAGACCTAATAGCTAAATAAGCAAAAGCTTGGGATTCTATGAAATCACCATCTAATCCATGATTATCGATATTTTCTATTGTATGTTTTTCTACCAATTTTTTTTTAATAGATTCTATTAATGTTAAATTCTTCCTACCTCCTCCACAAACTAAAATTTTTCTATGTCTGTTGTCTAGTTTGTTTAAAAAATCTAAAATACCTTCACTTAATAGTGAGCTAGTGAATTCAGTTATAGTTGCAGCACCATCTTCTAAAGAAAGTCCACGCACAAAATTTAAGTCAAAATCTTTAGCATCATACGAAAGAATATTTTTAGCTTTAAGACTTTCGTGGTTATTTAAAGCCTGATTTAAAATTACTGTATTTATTTTGCCCAATTTTGCAATTGAACCATCTTTATCATATTTTTTTGAAGTTTTTTTACGCAACCATTCATCTATTAAGCAATTTCCTGGCCCAATATCACAGCTCACTAAAGCTGAATTTTCTTCAGACTCAATAGATGTTATGTTTGCAATACCTCCCAAATTAAGTATGCAAAGTGGTAAATCAATTTTGATTTCTTTTGAAATTATTTTATGAAATATTGGCGTTAAAGGTGCACCTTGCCCTCCATTTTTTAAATCATTTTGTCTAAAATCATAAACAACTTTTTTTTTCAATAATTGAGACAAGAGATTTCCATCTCCTAATTGTCTTGAAATTTTTTCATCTGCATTATGAAAAATAGTTTGTCCATGAAAGCCAATAATGTCTACGTTAAAATCAATTTCTTTAAACACTTCGTTAACTGCTTTACAATGAAATAGAGTGATTTCTTTTTTAAGAAGATCAAGTTCTTTTGAGTGTATTTTTAAGTCCGTAGAGCTATTAATTTTATCTCTACTACTTGTGAGTTTTTTATGAAGGTCTTCACTATATTCAAAATATTTGTTTAAAATTCCTTTAAATTTAGCATTCCCATCAGAATTTATAATTGAAACGTCTACCCCATCCATTGATGTTCCGCTCATTAAACCTAGGCTATAAAAACTTTTACTCATATGTATTTTTTAATTAATTCAAATAAAGTATATTGATTCTACACTGTTTTTAAAAAATATGGAAAATTCATTCTTATCTGAATTTAAACAAAGAGATTATTTTAATCAATGTACTAATTCTAATGAATTGGAGATGTTGATGAATAAAAAGAAAATCAGAGCGTATATAGGTTTTGATTGCACGGCATCTAGTCTTCACGTAGGCAGCTTACTACAAATAATGTGTCTTAGAATGTTACAAAAACATGGACATCAACCAATAGTTTTGCTTGGAGGTGGAACAACAAGAATTGGTGACCCGTCAGGAAAAGATGAGACTAGAAAAATTTTATCTGAAAAAGAAATTGAAAAAAATATTAAAAATATTGAAAAGATTTTTAAAATATATTTAAAAACAAATAATCCTAAAACTAAACCTATTTTTGTAAATAATTACAAATGGCTTGGTAAACTCAATTATATAAAATTTTTAAGAGATATTGGAAAACATTTTACAATTAACAAAATGTTGAGCTTTGACAGTGTTAAATTGCGTTTAGATAGAGACCAATCTTTAAGTTATATGGAATTTAATTATATGATTTTACAAGCATATGACTTTTTAGAATTAAACAAAACTAAAAACTGTTTAATGCAAATGGGTGGCTCTGACCAATGGGGAAATATTGTTAATGGAGTAGAGTTAATTAAAAGATATTCAAGTAAACAAGTTTTTGGCTTAACTACGCCATTAATCACTTTGGCGTCTGGTGCAAAAATGGGCAAGACAGAAAAAGGCGCAGTATGGTTAGACAAAAAACTTTTGTCATCCTATGACTATTGGCAATTTTGGAGAAATACAGATGACAGAGATGTACTAAAATTTATTAAAATGTTTACAGATATTAATTTAGATAAAATTGATCAAATCAAAAATCAAAACATCAATGATCTAAAAATATTATTAGCAAATGAAGCTACTACTATATTGCATGGAAAGAATGCAGCTCTTAAAGCAGAAGAAACCGCAAAAAAAACTTTTGGAAAAGGATCGGTGGGAGACGATTTACCATCAATTACAATTAAAAAAGAAAAAATTAAAAATGGAATTAATATAATTGACCTTGTGATAACCTCAAACTTGTTAACCTCGAAAAGCGAAGTTAGAAGAACAATAAAAAACAAAGGTATTAAAATAAATAATAATCCCGTTGAAGATGATAAATTTAATATTTCTTTAGAAAATTTTAATAATGATAATATTTTAAAATTATCTCATGGAAAAAAAAATCATGTAATTATAAAAATAAATTAAGGTGTATTTTTAACTTCAACTTCTGTTTTTTTTATTTTTTCTAAAGTTCTAGTAATAAACCTTGGTGTCAAAGTTTTAATAGGGTTAACTGTTGTTTTTAATTTTTTAGGAGGACCTTTGATTTTAAAACTTACTCCAAATACTCCTTCACCTGTTTTTTTTCCTACCAAAATTTTTCCTAGAATAGGAATTTTTCCAATTGCTTTGTTTATTGTTGTCGCAGGAACAAGTGTACCTCTAAGACTTACTAATTTTTTACCTTCAATATAACCTTCCATTAAAATTGAAATAGCAGGTCCAATTGCATAAATTTCATTAATAGTCATTAATTTTTTTTTGCTATCAAAATCCATCTCAAAATCATCAAAGCGAATACCTTCGCCTGTGAGCAAGTCAGCAATGCCCTGTAAAGATGCTAAAGTAAGAATTTTAGTTAATGCGGGAACTTCCTTTAGTTTAAAGTTGTTAATTTTTAATTTCGATTTTGATAAATCATTCTTTTTTATTGAATAATAATCTAAAGAACCATCTTCAAAACCTTTAATGAATTTATATTTTTTAACTAAAGGCTTCGCATTTTCAGCAAAAAGAGTTGTTATTTTTTCATTATTTGAATTTGTTCTAATTGTTAACGTAAGTTTTTTATTATCAACAAAATGTCCTGACAAATTTAAACTTGTTAAATTATTTTTTTTAAATTTTATATCGCTTTTTAGTGATTTTAAGAAATCACCATCTCCTATAAAAACTTTATCTAAATTAATTTTTATACTAGAGTTAAGATTGTTAAAAAATCTAGATATTCCACCTTCATCATTACCTGTTA
>CACLQI010000015.1 GCA_902608975.1 uncultured Pelagibacteraceae bacterium | reverse complement strand
TCAAGATAGTTTTGGCAGAAGGTTTCCTTACATCAGAATGTCTATAACGGATGTTTGTAATTTTAAATGTGGTTACTGTTTACCTAATGGATACCAAGTAGACAAAAGTGATAATAGAAAATTTCTTAACTTATCTGAGATTAAAAGACTTGCAAAATGCTTTTCTGAATTAGGAGTTTGTAAAATTAGAATAACTGGTGGTGAACCGACAGTTAGAAAAGATTTTTTTGAAATCGTGAAGACTTTAAAAATTGATTCAGGAATTCAGAAAGTTGTAATCACTACAAATGGATATCACTTAGATCAAAAAGCTAAACAGCTTGTTAACAGTGGTTTAAATGGAATAAATATAAGTATAGACAGTCTTGATCGAGAAACTTTCAAAAATGTTACAGGTCACGACAGATTACCAGAAATTCTTAAAGGAATTAAAGTTTTGCAGGATTTAGGTTTTGAAAATATTAAGATTAATGGAGTTCTTTTAAACGGAATTAATGCTTCAGAAAAAGACTTTGATAACTGGTCTAACTTTATTAAAAATAATAAGGTTGATTTTAGGTATATAGAATTAATGAGGACTGGTGATAATTTGAATTATTTTAATAAATATCATGTTTCCTCTAAAATTTTTAAGGATTATTTAAATAAAAAAAAATGGATTTATCAAACACTAGGGAAAGATGCTGGTCCTTCTTTAAACTATATAAACCCAGAATATAAAGGAAAATTTGGTATAATTGCTCCATACTCAAAAGATTTTTGTAAAACTTGTAATCGTTTAAGAATTACATCAAGAGGTGATTTAAGATTATGTTTGTTTGGTAAAACAGGAATCAGTATAAGACATTTATTACAAAAAGATGGACAACTCGATGAACTAAAAGATCTAATATTGAAACAAATGAGGTTTAAAAAAGAGTCTCATTATTTAGAGCTTGGAGATACAGGTTCAACTACAAATTTATCAAAAACTGGAGGATAATGAAAAACTTGAAAATAATAAATCAAGAAGAATTAAAAGATTGGGCCAAAGAAATATTTAAAAAAAATTCTTTTAATATGGTTGATGTTTCTTCAAAAAAGGAAACATTTAGAAGAGCTCTTGCCTCAGGTAAAATTTATGTAGGTAAAGAAGTTTTTGATTTAATTAAAAATAAAAAAATGCCGAAAGGTGACCCTATAAGTCTAGCGGAAGTTTCTGCAGTTTTGGGTGTTAAAAAAACAAGTGAATTAATACCTTTGTGTCACCCACTACCAATTGATCATACTGCGACAAAAATTCTTATGAATGAAATTGATAGCTCTTTAGAAGTTTATTGTGTTGTATCAGCAGTTGCAAAAACTGGTGTAGAAATGGAAGCAATTATGGGAGTGAATGCTGCATTAATTACTATTTATGATTTAAGTAAAATTGTTAATCCACATCTTAAAATTGATAATGTTAAGTTATTAATTAAAGAAGGTGGAAAAAGTGGATTATGGACTAATCCAGATGGGTTACCAAAATTTTTAGAAAATATTTTTTAGTTATGAAGATTAAACTTGAACTATATGGTGCTAGTAGAGATTTAAGCGAAAAAAATTTTATTGAATTTAATTTAGATGGAAAAAGTTCAATAAAAGATCTTAAAAAGAAAATATTAAGTTATGTTGATAATCACTTCAAAGGGAATAATAATTTTAAAAAAATAGTTGAGGCATCATCTTTCTGTTCTGAAGATAATAATATTGTTTCAGATAATTACTTAATTAACAAAGATCAAAAAATTGGAATTATTCCCCCTATTGGAGGCGGTTAATGCTTCACGCAAAAGTAGTTGATCTTGAAAAAAAAAAAATAAAACCAGAAAGTGCAGAAGAGTTTATTGCCTCCTCAAAATTTGGTGCTTCTATAGTTTTTTACGGGACAGTAAGAAATAATAATGAAAATAAAAAAGTTACAGGGATAACTTATGATGCTCATGATGTAATGGTAATTAAAAGTTTCCAAGAAATTTATAATGAAGTTGATAAAAAACTTAATATAAAAGACAAATCAGTTTTTATTGAGCATGTAAAAGGTTACGTGGGTCTTGGCGAAATAAGTATTATTATTGCGGTTGCTTGTCCACATAGAGCTGAAGCATATACTCTTTCAAGGTTTATCATTGAAGAAATAAAAAAAAGGTCACCTATTTGGAAAAAAGAACACTACGAAAATGAAGATAGCGAATGGTTAAAAGGCAACCCTATACAAGCTAATTAAAGTCTTTTTTTAAATCAAAATCTTTGAAAATTTTATTTGACCTCACTTTAATAAAACTTGTATTTTTTTTTAACCTTTTGACCATAAACTTGGCTCCAACATCACCATTGATTTTCTTAAACTTATTTATGACTGAAATATCAAAACCAATTGGATTCCCTACCTTTTTTTTAAATCTTAATGCGTGAACTAAATATTTACCTTTATTAATAGAATTACAAATTTTATTAATGTCTGATGATTTAATAAACGGCATATCAGACTGAACGATAATAAATCCTTTATCTTTTTTAGATATTTTTCTTATGCCTGATTTGATTGATGATGATATCCCTTTTTTAAAATTTATATTTGTTGTAAATAAAATTCTTTTATTTTTTTTTATTATTTTTTTAAGTTTTTCTTTTTGATATCCTAAAACTATAATAATTTTTTCCACTTTGCTTTTTAAAAGAGACCTTAAAATATGATTAATAAGTGAGGTAGATTTAAATTTTTTAATTAATTTATTTTCACCTTTTAGTCTTTTAGATTGACCAGCTGCTAAAAGAATAGCTTTAATCATATTTATTCTCCAATTAAATGATGAGATAAAACTCTAGTTTGTTTATCAATACGATGTTCAAATAAATATAGGCCTTGCCATGTTCCAAGAATTAATTTTTTATTTTTAAAGCTTAAAGTTAATTGATTGCTGGTAAGTGCAGATTTAATATGAGCTGGCATATCATCTTTACCTTCGGTTGTATGTTTATATAGTTTTGTATCCATAGGTACTAATTTGTGAAAAAAATTTTTAAGATCATACAAAACGTCTGGGTCAGCATTTTCTTGGATTATTAATGATGCGCTAGTATGTAAAATATTAATATTTAAAATACCATTTTTAATTTTTTGTTTATCTAACCAGCTTAAAGTATTTTCTGTAAAATTATAAAAACCTTGCCCGTTTGTTTTCAATTTTATTTCTTCAAATATTTGTAACATTTATTTTTTGTATGTTTCAGACACTAGTTGGGAAATGATTGATAGTGCAATTTCTGGTGCCGATTTTCCTCCCAATTTAATTCCAATTGGTCCATGAATTGATTTAATTTGATTATCACTAAAACCTGCATCTTTTAATCTTTGACATCTACTCTCGTGAGTTTTTTTACTTCCAAGTGCTCCTATATAATAGAATTTTTTATTTAAAGCATGTTGCAAAGCTGGGTCATCAATTTTTGGGTCATGTGTTAATGCAATTATTGCTGTACTTGAACTTGTTTCAATTTCTTTAAAAGCCTCTTCCGGCCATTTATTAATTATATGTATATCGGGGAATCTTTGTTTAGATGCAAAGTACCCTCTTGGATCAATAATAGAAATTTCAAAATTTAAACTTTTTGCGAACTCTACTAAGTATTGAGCTATATGTACTGCACCAACTATAATTACTTTAATTGGTCTTATATATGACTCAACAAATATTTCTGTTCCGTCAATTACTCCATTTTTTTTGGATTTAAAAAATTTATTTATTTCATTTTTATATTTTTCTAATTCTTTACTTAAAATTTTATCTTTTTCAAAAATTTCACTTTCACCAGTTGAAAGGTTGGTAACAATAGCAAATTCAGATTTGTTTTCTTTTTTTTTGATAATTTTTTTTAGAACATCTAATTTCATTAGTTTATTAACTCTAAATAAACAGCTATTTCACCACCACATGCAAGACCTACTTCCCATGCACTTTCATTAGAAACTTTAAATTCAATTTTTTTAAATGGTTTGTTTTCTTTTATTATACCAATACACTCTCTAACCACTGCTGATTCGACACAACCACCAGAAACAGATCCTGAAAAATCTCCTTTTTCATTAACAATCATTCTGCTTCCAACTTGTCTTGGAGATGATCCCCAAGTTTGAATTACAGTTGCAAGTACAACTTTTTGATTAGTTTTTATCCAGTCGTTTGCCTCTTCAAGAATCTTTTCATCAAATGAATTTTTCATTAGATGTAAAAGTTATACTCAAATATTTATTTAGCAAGCATCAACAGCTTTTTTAGCAAATATTTTAACCATATTTGCTCTATATTCGGCTGACGCATGTATGTCAGAATTCATACCACTGGATGAAATTTTAATATTATCTAAAGCTGATGATGAGAAATTTTTTGAAAGTGCGTCAGCTATATTTTTATCATTATAAACACATGATTTTGCACCAGTAACGCCCGCATTCACTCCACTCTTATATTTTGCTACATAAACTCCCACTATGGCATATCTAGATGCTGGGTTAGGATACTTTTGATAGCAAGATTTCTCAGGAATTTGAAATTCTACTGCTTCGATTAACTCTCCTTTTTTAAGAGAAGTTTCAAACATTCCGGTAAAAAATTTATCTGCACTAACTTTTCTGCTGTTAGTATGAATTATTGCATTAAGCGCAATACAGGCTGATGGATAATCAGCCGAAGGATCGTTGTTTGCAATTGATCCTCCAATTGTTCCTTTGTTTCTTACCTGTGGATCCCCTATACCTTCCGCTAGTGATGATAAAGAAGAAATTGCTTTTTTAACTTCTTTTGAATGCGCAACTTCTGCATGTTTTGTTATTGCACCAATCGTAACAGTTTTACCACTAACTTTTATTCCAGATAATTTTTTTATTCTTTTTATATCTATTATATCTTTGTAAGAGGCTAATCCTAATTTCATTGAAGGAAGAGTAGTCATGCCACCCGCTAAAAAAGCTGAGTTTGATGAAGCTAGTTTTGTTGCTTCCTTGACATCTTTACTGGAATGATAATTAAATGTTTTCATATTTTCCTCCTATGCTGCTTTAGAGTTTGATTTGTTCATTTTTTGACAAGCCTTCCAAACCTTTTCGGCAGTCGCAGGCATAGACACTTCAGTACCAACTGCATTCATTACTGCGTTCATTACTGCAGGAGGGGCAGCTATAGCTCCTGCTTCACCACACCCTTTTGTACCCAATGGATTTGATGTTGCTGGGGTACAAGTAAACCCTAAATTAAATTCTGGAAAATTATCTGCTCTCGGCATTGTATAATCCATGTAAGATGCAGTAACCAATTGGCCTGTGTCATCGTAATGACAATTTTCATAAAGTGCTTGGCCAATACCTTGGGCTAAACCTCCATGAACTTGACCTTCTACGATTAAAGGATTTATGATAGTTCCAAAATCATCAACAGCTGTATATTTAACTACTTCTGTATTTCCTGTATCAGGATCAACTTCTACTTCACAAATATGTGAACCAGCAGGAAAAGAAAAATTACCTGGATCAAAAAATGAAGTTTCTTTTAAGCCTGGCTCTTCACCTTCTGGCAATGGAGATTTTACTTCACCATATGTTCCAGGTAGATAACATGCAAAAGCCACCTCACCGATAGTTTTCTTTTGATTTGATTTTGCTACAATAAATTCACCATCTTTAAATTCTACATCGCTTTCGTTTACTTCTAACATTTTAGCAGCAACTTTTTTTCCTTTTGCTACTATTTTATCGCAAGCTTTTACGATAGCTGTACCTCCAACTGTTAAAGACCTCGAACCATAAGTGCCGTATCCAAAAGGACCTTTGTCAGTATCGCCATGTGAAATTTCTATGTTTTCTATAGGAACACCTAATCTATCTGCAGCTATTTGTGCAAATGTTGTATCGTGTCCTTGTCCATGACTATGTGAACCTGTAAAAACGGTAACATTTCCGGTTGGGTTAAACCTCACTTCGGCAGATTCCCACAAACCAATTCCGCATCCAAGAGACATTACAACGGCAGAAGGTGCGATACCACATGCTTCAAAATAACTGCAAAAACCTACACCTCTTAGTTTTCCTTTTGACTCTGATTCTTTTTTTCTTTCTGCGAAACCTTTATAGTCACCAACTTCCATAGCTTTTTTTAAACCTGCATTATAATCTCCCGAGTCTACTGAGTGAACTAAGGTTTGTTGAAAAGGAAATTCTGTTGGAAAATTTTTCATTCTAATTTCTGCTGGATCCATTCCTAATTCTCTAGCTGCTTTTTCCACAAGGGTTTCTATAGTATATGTAGCCTCTGGTCTTCCAGCTCCTCTATATGCATCCACTGGAGCTGTATTAGTAAACACCGCTTTAACATTGCTATAGGCTGCAGGCATTTTATAAACTCCTGTTGCACATGGACCAAACAAATAAGTTGGTGTAACTGTCCCAAATACTGATGCATAAGCGCCAAGATTTGCTATTGTTTCATTTTTAAAACCCAAGAAAGTACCATCATTTTTAACAGCAAGTTCTGCATGAGTTACGTGATCTCTTCCATGACAATCAGACAAAAATGATTCTGTTCTATCTCCAACCCATTTTACTGGTCTTTCAATTTTCTTTGATGCCCAACTACAAACCACTTCTTCCGCATAAGGATAGATTTTTGATCCAAATCCTCCACCGACATCTGGAGCTATTACTCTTAGTTTGTTCTCTGGAGCCACACCATTAAATGCTGAAATAATTATTCTCGCTAGATGTGGGTTTTGACTTGTTGTATATAAAGTTATTTCCTCAGTTGATGGATTATAATCTGCATTTGCAGCTCTTGGTTCCATTGCATTTGGAATTAATCTGTTATTAATTAAGTCGATTTTAATAATTTTATCTGCTTTATCAAAAGCTTCTTGAGTTTTAGCTCTATCACCTAACAACCAGTCAAAGCATAAATTTTTTGGAATATCTTTATAAATATTTTCAGAGTTCATTGCTTTGTCTGTTTTAACTACAGCTTTTAAAATTTTGTAATCTACTTTTACTAACTCGGCTGCATTTCTAGCTTCATCAAGACTTTCGGCAATTACTACAGCTACATGATCACCAACATAATTTACGCTATCACTAGCTAATGGTGGGTGTGCTGGTACTTTCATATCAGAACCATCTTCACTTTTAATTCTCCATCCAGCTATTAATCCTCCAATTTTATCGTTAACAATATCTTTTCCAGTAAGCACAGCAACTACTCCTGATGCTTTCTCTGCTTTTGAAGTATCTACATTTTTTATTTGCGCTCTAGCATGTGGAGAACGAACAAAATATGCGTAAGTTTGGTGAGCAAAAGTCACATCTGCTGTATATTTGCCTCTTCCTGTTAAAAGTTTTTTATCTTCTTTTCTTTCAACTCTTGATCCAACTAAACTTGCCATATTAAATTTCTCCTTCCATTACATTTTTGATGCAGCCTCTTTTACTGCTGCTACTATATTTTGGTAACCAGTACATCTACATATATTACCTTCTAACCAATCTCTTATTTCCTTATCAGTTGGGTTTTTTTTGTGATTTAGTAAATCAATTGCACTCATAACCATTCCAGGTGTACAAAAACCACATTGTAAGCCATGTTGTTTTTTAAATGCTTCCTGCATTGGATGCATTTTTCCATTTGTTACTAGTCCTTCAATAGTAGTAACTTTTGAACCATCTAGGTCAGCCGCTAAAGCTGTACAGCTTTTAATAGATTTTCCATCTACATGCACAACACATGCGCCGCATTGACTTGTGTCACATCCAACATGTGTACCTGTTAAATTCAAAACTTCTCTTAAAAAAACTGATAAAACTGTATGATCCGCAACTTCTTTGCTAACTTTTTTACCGTTTACCTCTAAATTAACTTTTTTCATAGCTTCCCTTCTATAAAAATTTATTTATTTAAACATAATCTTTGATCGCCTGCAATTAGATATAAAAATTAAATTCTAGTTGAGCGCGAATTAGAATGAAAAATATCCAATAATAATGATCGCTAGAAGGGCTACGGATGAATAAATATAAATATTTTTATTTGATTTTTTTTCAGCTGGTATTTCTTTTTTTATTTCTTCAGATTTTTCATTTTTAAGCACTTCTTTATTTGAAACTAATTCTGAAAATTTCCCAAAAAATATATCAGCCATTTTTTTTGCAGTCATATCAATAAGTCTTGATCCGACTTGAGCAATTTTACCTCCAACATTTGCCTCTACTTCATAATTTAATTTTGTTCCACCTTCAAAATCTTCAAGGCTTACTTTGGCTGAACCAGATGCAAAGCCAACAGGTGAGCTTCCGGATCCTTCAATAACATAACTATTTGGTGCGTTAATTTCTTTAAGCTCAATATCTCCGGTAAAACTTGCATTAAATGGGCCAATCTTATTTGTAGCAGTAGCAGTAAATTCTGTATCAGAATTTTTTTTAAACTCATCACATCCTGGTATTGATTGTCTCAAAATTTCTGGATTATTTAAAGCTTCCCAAACTTTTTGTTTTTCTAAATTTATTTGATAAGATCCATTAAGTTTCATAAATATAAAAAAACTTAACATAAAAAATTATGGATGATAATATAAAAAAAGAATTACAATCTGCCACTTTAGATAGGTTGTTAAATCACCTAAGAGAAAGAAAAGATGTTCAAAATATAGATTTAATGAATCTTGCGGGTTTTTGTAGAAATTGTTTGTCTAAATGGTACAGAGAAGAAGCAGAAAAAAAGGGTATTGAAATTTCAGATCCAGACGCAAGAATACATGTCTATGGAATGCCTTATTCTGAATGGAAAGAAAAATATCAAAAATAAATACTTTTCTTTTTAATGATTAGGCTGTTCCCTTTAATATTTATAATTCTCTGGTCTTCAGCTTTTATTACTACAAAACCTATTGTTGACTATAGCGATCCTTTCGCTGCTTTGGCTTTTAGATTTATAATTGTAGCTTTTGGTTTTTTTTTATTTTCAATTTTTAAAAAACAAAAAATTTTGGTACCAAAAAAAAATGCTTTTGAGTCAATCTTTAGTGGTGTTTTATTTCATGGTTTTTATCTTGGTGGTGTATTTTTTTCTATATCAAAAGGTCTACCAACAGGAATTGCAGCATTAATAGTAACTCTTAATCCAGTTCTAACTAACGCTTTAGCGGGTCCATTGCTAAAAGAAAAAGTTACATGGAAACAATGGATTGGTGTGATACTCGGTTTTTTAGGTGCAACAATTGTTCTTGGTTTTGATGTTGGTACAGAATTACCAACAATTGGTATAATTGCAGTTTTCATTTCACTTATGGCTGTTACTAGTGCAACTTTATGGCAAAAAAAATTAAGTAACAACTTATCACTTCCAGTAAGTAATATGTATCAAGCTATTGGTGGATTTATATTTCATCTAATTATAGTTTTGTTTTTGGCAGAACCTTACATTGCTTTTTCTCCAACTTTCATAATAGCAATGAGTCATCAAATTTTATTAGTTTCTTTTGGCGCTTTTACTATCTTGATGTATTTAATAAAACACAATTCAGCAAGCAAAACTGTATCTATATTTTTTTTAATTCCAGCTACATCTGCTTTTATTGCATGGATTTTTTTAAACGAGACTTTAAATATTTATGATATTTTTGGTTTTATAATAGCCTCAATTGGAGTGTTTATTGCTACAAGGGAAAATAAATAAGTTTTTTATTTTTCCTTAAGTCTTGGAAATAGTTCTACAAAATTACAAGGTTTGTGATTAATATCTAGTTGTTTTAATAAAATTTTATCCCATGCATCTGTAACACCTCCAGAAGAACCTGGTAAAGCAAATATGTATTTTCCATTAGCTAGAACAGCGCATGCTCTAGATTGAATTGATGAAGTTCCAACTGTTTCCAAACTATAATATCTAAAAATCTCTCCAAACCCTGGTATTTGTTTATCTGCAATTTCATCAAGTGCTTCAGGAGTAATATCTCTTCCAGTTAAACCTGTTCCTCCTGTTGTAATAATTACATCTATATTTTTTTTCTTTATCCATTTTTTTAAAATTGTTTTAATGTCTTTTTTATTATCTTTACAAATTTTACGCTCAACTAAATTATGTTTGGCTTCTTTAATTTTGTTTACCAAGATTCCCCCCGATTTATCTGTTTTTATATTTCTAGTATCGGTTACAGTTAAAAGTGCTATATTTACTCTCATAAAATAAGTTAGTTTTTAATATGATTATATTATCAATTTTATTTTTTGTAACTGCAATATTATATGCAAGTGTTGGGTTTGGAGGAGGTTCAACATATTTAGCTCTTCTTTTGTTGTGGGGAGTGCCCTACTTCATTTTTCCTATAATAGCTTTATCTTGTAATATTATAGTCGTCTCTGGAAATTGCTTTAATTATATTAAAGCTGGAAATCTTAATTTAAAATTATTAATACCTTACCTATTTGGATCCATACCACTAGCTTTTGTCGGTGGATCTTTGCCAGTAGAAAAAGATTTATTTGAAGTAATGTTGTGTATAGTTTTAATTATAGCGGGAATATTATTATTATTTAAATTTAAGTCTTTTGATGAAAAGGAGGAAGTCTTTAGAAAAATTCCAGTAATTGTCTCTGTTATGATTGGGGGAATTTTAGGATTTATTTCTGGAGTTGTGGGTATAGGTGGTGGCATTTTTTTAAGCCCTATTCTTTTTTTAATAAGAGCCGGAAAAGCAAAACACATTGTAACTACAGCCTCTCTATTCATATTAATAAATTCCTTATCAGGAATTGCTGGACAATTAACAAAGGCTACAGTCTTTAATGAAATCCAAAATTACTGGTTTCTTTTGTTAGTAGTTTTAATTGGAGGACAAATAGGTAATTATTTAAATTTAAAGATATTTCCTACTCGAATATTAGCTTTGGTTACAGCTGTATTAGTTTTATTTGTTGCTGTTAGAATGGCTTTAAAGATATTTTTATAAATTTATGGATAAAGATTTTTTTAAAAAAATAAGAATTTTAGATGCTGGTATGGGCCAAGAGTTACTTGCCAGAGGCCTAGTATCGAAAGGGACTCTTTGGTCAGCAACTTCATTATTAAATGAAAAATATTACCAATTAGTAATAGATACTCATTTATCATCTATTAAAGCTGGAGCGGAAGTAATTTTAACCAATACATTTACTACTAGAAAAGTGAGAATGGAGCAAAACCAAGTATTAGACAGTTTTAATTTTGCTAATAAAAAAGCCTGTGAACTTGCTTTAAAAGCAAAAGAATTATCGAAAAAAAATATTTTGATTGCAGGAAGTCTTCCTGCTCAAAATGATACATATACGGCTGACAAAAGGGATAAAGATATAATTGAAAAAAATTTTTTTGACCAGGCGAGAATACTTGATGAGTATGTCGATTTTTTTTATTTGGATGTTTTGTCTAGTGGTAGAGAGATAGAAATAGCATTAAAAGTTATTCAAAAATTAAAAAAATCAGTATTAGTTGGTATTCATATTAAAAAAGATGGCAAACTTCCATCTGGTGAAACAATAATTGAAGTAGTACAAAAATATAAAAACGATAATTGGCTAGGAGTTGTTGCAGCCTGTGTTTCTCTGGAAATAATAGAAAAAACTTGTAGTGAATTTAAGAAATTAGATGTTCCTTTTGGTTTTAAAGCAAATTTATGGGGTGTAGAAGAACCTTTGCCAGTTCATAGATTTAACAATGCTGGATTTAATGAAGTAGGAAAAAATCCAAACATCACATTAGGAAAGAGAGATGAAATAACTGACAAAATTTTTGCTAAATTTACCAAAAAAATTATTAAGAATGGAGCAACTATTTTAGGTGGATGTTGTGAAACAAACGCCTCACATATAAGAGAAATTGCAAAACTTAAGTAATATTATTTTTTATTGAGCGCCTTACAAAATAAATTCCTAAAACTACAGCAGCTACTGCTAAGATTACTTTGGATGTAATTATTTCATCTAAGAAAATATACCCTAATATAATTCCAAATATTGGGATCAAATAAGCTACCTGGGCTTGAAAAACTAAACCATTATTTTTTAATATTCTAAATCTCATTAACCATGCAAGTCCTGTAGAAAATATACCAAGATAAACTAGAGAAATTGTTGAATCTAAACGAGGATTTAAATTCCAAGGTTGCTCAACATATGCTGCTATTGGTAATAAAAATATTGTAGCCCAAATTAATATCGATGCTGTAACATTTTCATTTTTTTTATTACTAACTTTTAAAGTTAATAAGCCGCCTATGACGTAAAAAGTTGAACCTCCTAAAATAAGCAAAGCTGAAAAAATATTATTTTCATTTATTAAAATATCATCTGAAAATAAAAAGACTATTCCTGAAAATCCAATTAATACACCTAAAATTTTTATAAAATTTATTTTCTCGTTATGAGTAAATATATGAGCCAAAACCGTTGCACTTAAAGGTGTGCTGGCCATTAAAATAGCAGCTAGATTGCTTTGAACTTTTTGAACTCCGTATGCTATTAAAAAAAAAGGTATAACCAAATTTATAATACCAATAGATGCAAACCAATACCAATCTTTTGAAAAGGCTTCTATTTTAATTTTTTTAAAAAAACAAAGTCCAACTACTGGAATTGCACCCAATAATATTCTAAGAAATGCAATCGTTACTGGACCATATGAATATGTTGCAATTTTAATATTAAAAAAAGCGGAAGCCCAAATAAGAGCTAGAACAACAAGAAAAATATAATCCGTTAAATTTGGTTGTCTCATTCAGCAATATCCAAAATTTTACCTTGGGTAATCTTATTCAAGTTATTAAAATCAATTTTAAAAACTGCATTAGGATGTCCTGCTGCTGCAAAAATGTCTTGAAATCGACTCAATTGTTCATCAATAATAATCTCTAAATTATTGATAAGTCCTACCGGTGAAACTCCACCTATTGTAAAACCAGTTTGTTGTTTAACATCTTCTGCATTAGCCATACAAACATCTTTTTTTCCAGTTATTTTCTTAATTTTATTTAATGAACATTTTTTATCTCCAGAAACTAAACATAGAACAAATCCATCATCAGCTTTTAAAAGAAGACTTTTTACAATCGCACCTACTTCACATTTTAAAGAGTTTGCGGCATCAATTGCTGTTCTTGCTGAACTAGTCAAAACTTCTACCTTTAATTTTAGATCAAAAGCTTTTAAAGCCTTATCAACTCTTTTTACCGATTCTTTGTTTAGAACATTTTCCATGCAACTATTAATTGTAATAATATGTGAATTGATAATTTCATATTAAATACCATTTATATATGTGAGAAATGCATAGGTGATATCTTAATAATAAACAACATTAATCTATAATTTTTTGCTATTAAGACGCATCAATAAAATTTTAAGGATAAAATATGAGTTCAAATGAAGTATTAAAAATAATTAAAGATAAAGAAATAGAATACGTAGATCTAAGATTTACAGACCCAAGAGGTAAACTACAACATTTAACAATGGATAAAACAGTCGTTGATAACGATATGTTAAATGATGGCGTTTTTTTTGACGGGTCATCGATTGCGGGTTGGAAAGCAATTAATGAGTCAGATATGATTTTAAAACCCGATCTAACTAGAAAAATTGTTGATCCTTATACTTCACACAACACGCTTGTTTTATTTTGTGATATTTTAGATGCTGTTAAAAAAGATCCTTATGAAAGGGATCCTAGAGGTATTGCAAAAAAAGCTGAAGCATATTTAAAAAAAACAGGTATTGGAGATAAAGCTTATTTTGGTCCAGAACCTGAATTTTTTGTATTTGATGATGTAAGAATCAAAAATGATATGAATGAAACAGGCTTCTCAATTGACAGTACAGAAGGTCCTTACAACTCTGGAAGAAAATATGAAAACGGAAATATGGGACATAGACCTGGTATTAAAGGTGGTTATTTTCCCGTACCACCAGTTGATAGCGCGCAGGATATGAGAAGTGAATACCTAAAAGGTTTAAGAGATGTAGGTATAAAAGTTGAAAAACATCATCATGAAGTAGCTCCAAGCCAACATGAACTTGGTATGTATTTTGGAACTTTAGTTAACCAAGCAGATAACGTTCAGTTATATAAATACGTTGTTCAAATGGTTTCTCACTCATTTGGCAAAACAGCAACTTTTATGCCAAAACCAGTTAAAGGAGATAATGGTTCAGGTATGCACACTCATCAGTCTATATGGAAAGGGAAAACTCCAGTTTTTTCAGGTAATAAATATGCAGGACTGTCTCAAACAGCTTTATATTATATTGGTGGTATATTAAAACATGCTAAAGCAATAAATGCATTTTCAAACGCAACAACAAATAGTTATAAAAGATTAATTCCTGGCTTTGAAGCACCAGTTTTACTAGCTTACTCAGCTAGAAATAGATCGGCTTCTTGTAGAATTCCAATAACACTAAATAAAAATGGTGCTAGATGTGAAATAAGATTTCCTGATGCTTCTGGAAACCCTTATTTGACTTTTGCTTCAATGTTAATGGCTGGATTAGATGGAATTAAAAATAAAATTGATCCAGGTAAATCTTTTGATAAAGATTTGTACGCTTTATCTGAAAATGAAGTCAAAAAAGTCCCAACAGTATGTGGATCTTTAAGGGAAGCTATGGAGAGCCTTGATAGAGATAGGGCTTTTTTAAAACAAGGAAATGTTTTTACTGATGATCAAATTGATGCGTACATAGCATTAAAGTTTGAAGAAATACATAATTTTGAACATACACCGCATCCAATTGAATTTGAGATGTATTATAGTTGCTAAAATTATTTCTTACTTTTTAAGATTTTATCGTCAGCTATTTTGTTTTTATTTACACCTTCTTTAATAGTGTAATCTAGAGTGCCATGTGCACCTGCTTGAACCTCTTTACGTAAGGTCCTAAACAAAGCTTTTTCTTTTTTGCTTTCAGCAATTTTATTAGAGTGTTTTTCTAAATGTTTAGTATCTCTCATATGAGACTATTATACCTTAAAAGATTCTCCACATCCACATCTTTCAGTTTCATTTGGGTTTTTGAAGACAAAAGATGAAGAAAATTCACCTTTTTTATAGTCCATTTCTGTACCCAATAAGTACATAACGGCTGACGCATCAACAAACACTTTAACACCTTTTTCTTCAATAGTTTCATCGTTTGGATTGGCTTTTTTTGTATACTCCATTATATAAGACATACCTGCGCAACCACCACTTTTAACTCCAACTCTTACCCCAATAGAATTATTTTTATCAGATGACATGATCTTTTTAATTCTTTCTGCCGCGCTATCACTTAGTGTAATTATTTGTTTCATCATAAATTTAATTCTAATTTTGCTGCCTCAGACATCATAGATTTGTCCCAAGGAGGATCCCAAACTAAATCAAGATCAACCTTTCCAACACCTTCAATTGCAATAATACTATCCTTAACTTCTTTTGGCAAACTCTCTGCAACAGGACAATTTGGTGTTGTTAAAGTCATTTTTACACTAACGTCTTTATCTTTAACAGAAACATCATAAATTAGGCCCAATTCGTAAATATTTACAGGAATTTCTGGATCATAAATTTTTTTTATTTCGCTAATGACCTGATCTTTTAAATTCATCAAATTTCTTTACTTTCTATATTAATTTCATTCTGGGACTTATCAAGAGCTGAGGTCAAAGTATGCCAAGATAAAGTAGCACACTTTACTCTCATAGGATATTGTTTAACTCCAGATAAACACATTAATTTTGTTTTTTCATCTTCTTCCAAAAGTTTAGTATTTAAATTTTCTTTTTCTTTAATCATTTCTAAAAAATCCTCAATAATTTCCTTTGCTTCTTTCTCTTCCTTTCCTTTAACCAAGCTAGTCATTATTGATGCTGAAGCCATAGATATTGCGCATCCTTGTCCTTCGAAAGAAATGTCCTCAATTTTTTTATTTTCATTTAATTTCAAATAAATATGAACTTTATCACCACATAAAGGATTATAACCTTTTGCATCTTTATTAAAATTATCTGTCTTTCTTAGATTTCTAGGATTTTTACCATGATCTAAAATAATTTCTTGATATAATTCTTTTAAGTTCATTTATTCAAATATTTTTTTACATTTATTAATTGAAGAATTAAGCTTATCAAGATCTTCTTTAGTATTATATACACCTAGTGATGCTCTTGCAGTTGCAACTAAACCTAATTTTTCATGTAAAATTTGACAACAATGATGTCCGGCTCTAATAGCAACACCATCCTCATCTAAAATTGTTGCAATGTCATGTGGATGAATATCGTCTATTGTGAATGATAAAACTGCTCCTTTATTTTTAGGATTACCAATTAATTTAACTGAATTATTTTTTCTAAGCAATTCTTGACCATACTCCATAAGTTCATTTTCATGTTTAATAATATTATCTATTCCTATTTTATTTAAAAATTTAATAGACTCATCGAAGGCTATTACTTGAGCTGTTGCCATAGTTCCAGCTTCAAACTTATTAGGTAAATCGCCATAAGTTATACCTTCTTTTTTGACCTCACCTATCATTCCTCCGCCACCTTGATATGGTGGTAATTCATCTAACCATTTTTTTTTTGCGTAAAGAATACCTAGGCCTGTTGGTCCATACATTTTATGACAAGAAATTGCATAAAAATCACAATCAAGATCCTGCATATCTAATTTTAGATGTGGTGCGCTTTGACAACCATCTATTAAAACTGGAATACCTTTCGAATGAGCAAGCGTTATAATTTCTTTCACGGGTAAGATTGCACCTGTAACGTTAGAAAGATGTGTAATAGCTATAATTTTTGTTTTTTGTGTTATTTTTTTTTCAATACTTTCTAAAGTTACTTCACCATCTTCATTTACTTCCGCAAACTCAATTTTAATTCCTTTAGATTTTCTTAAATAATGCCAGGGAACATAGTTAGAATGATGTTCAAGCTCTGTAATTAGAACTTCATCGCCTTCTTTCAAATATTTTTGTCCAAAAGTGCTTGCAACAAGATTAATTGCCTCTGTCGCACCTTTTGTAAATACAATCTCATTTTTATCTTTTGCGTTAATATATTTTTGAACAGAAGTTCTTGTACTCTCATATAAATTTGTTGCTGCAACAGCTAAATAATGGACACTTCTTCCCACATTTGAAAATTCTTTTGTATAAAAATCATAAATTCTATCCACAACTACTAGAGGTTTTTGAGATGAATTAGCACTATCTAAATAAACGAGATCATTATTATGAACTTTATTATTAAATATTGGAAATTCTTTTTTAATATTTTCTATTTTCATTCTTTCAAACCAACCATGTTCTTAATTAAATTTTTAATTTCACTGTCCGTAATTTT
>CACLQI010000014.1 GCA_902608975.1 uncultured Pelagibacteraceae bacterium | reverse complement strand
AAAACAAAAAAAAGATAATTTGTTTAACAGCGTATTCAAAAAACTTTGCCACGGAAATAGACAAATATGCAGATATAGAATAATTTATTAATATTTATTTTATAAATATTCATTTATCTAAATTTATACGAATTAAGTTGTATTGACACCCATTAATTGCTGAATATACTCCGGCACGTCAAAATTATAGTATGGTTAAAATCTCTAAAACTTACGTCCCAAAACTAACAGAAAAGTATATGTGCGAAAAGCATAAGGCTTTTTTTAAGAAAAAACTAACTGAGTGGAAACTAGAAATAGTCAAATCAAATAATGAAGCTTTATATAACGGTTCTCTTGATGACAACAGTGTGTCGGCTGACATTGTTGATCAAGCAAGTTCTTACACGGACAAAAATGTTGAAATGAAAGCAATTAATAGACAAATCAAATTAATATCAAAAATTGATTCGGCCTTAAAAAAAATTAAAGATGGCACATATGGTTTTTGTGAAGAAACTGGAGAACCAATTGGTATTAAAAGATTAATGGCAAGACCAATAGCTACTCTTTGTATAGCCGCTCAAGAAAAACATGAGAAGAATGAAAAAGTTTACGCTGATAATTAAGGTTTAGGAATAATTGCTCCACTATTCATTAAATCATATCCTTTAACTACAGCTTTTCGACTGGCTATTTCTAAATACCATCTAGTTAAATTTTTGTAATTTTTTAGACCAATATCGTGCCACTCGTGTCTTGCTATCCACGGCCATGTCGCAATATCTGCAATAGTATAATTTTTACCAGCTAAAAATTTAGAAACTTTAAGTCTTTCGTCAAGATCTTCGTAGAGTTTTTTAGTAATCTTGAAGTATCTTTCTTCACCAAATTTACTTTTACCAGGATTAAAATGATGAAATTGATGATGTTGTCCAATTAATGGACCAATTAATCCCATTTGAGCCATCAACCATTGATTAATTTTTGTTCTATTATTTTTTTCATAAAATTTATTACTTTTTTCTCCTAAGTAAATAGTACTTGGTGGTTTTGAAGTTACATCATATACAACTCTATTGATACCTTTTATATTGTTTATAATTTTATTTGAAACTGTTTGTATAAAATCTTTTTTAAAATTAAAAAAGTCCGCAGTCATACCATCTTCTGAGGTAATAGCTCTCAAAAGACATATGTGTTCATATGTTCTATTATCTCCCATTACACCTACTGTTTTTACTGGTAATAAAGCAGCATAAGCTTGCCAAATTTTATTATACAAATTATTTTTTTTTAATTCGCTAATAAAATAAAAGTCTGCCTCTTTAAGCATCTTAATTTTACGACTTGTAATTAACCCGGGCATTCTAATTGCTAAACCTGGTCCGGGAAATGGATGCCTAAATATCAAATCTTTCGAAAGCTTAAGCTCTAAACCGAGTTTTCTTACCTCATCTTTAAATAAAAACTTTAACGGCTCAACCAATTGTAATTTCATTTTTTTGGGCAAACCACCAACATTATGATGCGATTTTATTTTAGAAGTTTGGCTGCCTGTGACTGACTTACTTTCTATTAAATCAGGATAAAGGGTACCCTGTGCTAAAAATTTTACCTTCTTGATTTTACTTGCAAATCTTTCAAAAATTTTAATGAATAATTTTCCTATAATTTTTCTCTTTTTTTCTGGATCAGAAACATTTTTAAGTTTTTTTGTAAATTCATTTTCTGCATTTACATAAATTAGGTTAATTTTTAGTTTTTTCTTAAAAGTGTTTATTACTTGTTTTTCCTCATTTTTCCTCAACAAACCAGTATTAACAAAAATACAGGTGAGATTTTTACCTATTGCCTTACTTAGTAGTTGAGCAACTACACTGCTATCAACTCCACCTGACAATGCGCATAACACTTTTTCTTTCCCAATTTGCTTTCTAATATCATTAATTAATTTAATTTTTTGATGTTTTGGAGACCAGTTTCTTTTAGCTTTACAAATTTTTATTGCAAAATTTTTTAATAAAGTTTTTCCATTATTAGTATGAGTAACTTCAGGGTGAAACTGAACTCCAAATAAATTTTTTTTTTTATTTTCTATAATTGTATATTTAGAACTTTTAGTTGATGCAACAATAGTAAAATCCTTTGGTAGTTTTATGACTTGGTCTGCATGGCTCATCCAAACGTTATTTGTTTGTGTTTTATTAAAAAAATTTTTAACCAATTCACTTTTATTTTTTTTTTTAACAATCGCTGATCCAAATTCTCTATGTTTCGACTTCTTAACTTTTCCACCTAACATTTTAGAAATTATTTGATGTCCAAAACATATTCCTAGAATTGGAATTTTTAAATTTAATATTTTTTTATTAAATTTAAATTTACTACTGTCATAAACATTAAGAGGACCGCCAGATAGAATTATTCCTTTTATTTCTTTATTAAATATTTTTATATTTTTCACTTTTTTGTGGCTTATGATTTCAGAAAAAATTCCAAACTCTCTAATTCTTCTAGCTATTAATTGTGTGAACTGAGAACCAAAATCAATAATTAAAATTTTATTTAAATTATTGTTAAGTATCATTTTTTGGTTCAATATTTTTTAATGTTTTGTTTATTTCCTTTGTTTTTTCACAAAGCTTTACACATATAACAGAAAATTTTTCCTTTAGATCTTGAACTTTTGAATAATTTGAATTTTTCAATTTAATTTTTATTAACATATACATAGCCTCTTCGTTTGCTGGATCTAAAAGTAAAGTTGTGTCTAAATTTTTTTCCTCTTCTTTCTCATTTTCTTCTAGGTTAAATATTTTTGCTAGATAAAGGTATGATTTTGCATCTTTGGGATTGAAAACTATGTTTTTTTGAAACAAGAATTTCGAAGCTTCTAATTCTTTTTTAACGAATTTTTTTTTGGCTTCTTCATAATAATTTTCTTTAGCAAAAGAAAAACTTAAAAATATAAAATATAATATTAAGCCAATTGTTAATTTATTTTTATCAAACATTAAAAATTACTATCCTTTTTTACTTCATCAATATTATGCACCATGCTCTCGTAAAATCCAGCTTTAGTAATTTTGACAAAGTTAGGTTTTTTTCTTAATTTGTTTATTTTTTTTGCTCCTAAGTAACCCATTGATGATTTTAAACCTCCAACAAGTTTAAAAATTACTTTATCAACACTGCCTTTAAATTTAACCAAACCTTCTACGCCTTCAGGCACATATTTAGATTTATCTTTTTGCTTTTTTTGAAAATATCTATCGGCCGAACCTTTATTCATAGCTCCAACAGAGCCCATCCCCCTAAAATTTTTATAAAATTTTCCTTTCTTTTTAATTAACTTTCCAGGCGACTCGATTGTGCCAGCAAACAAAGAACCTATCATAACAGCATCCGCTCCCGCTGCTAAAGCTTTTGCTATATCTCCTGAAAATTTAATTCCTCCATCGGAAATAATTTTGACATTTTTGTTTTTTACACCACTTTTTACATTTATAATTGCGCTTAGCTGAGGAACTCCAATCCCAGCTACTAATCTTGTGGTGCATATAGAGCCTGGCCCTATTCCTACTTTTATAATATCTACTCCTAATTTTATTAAAAACTTTGCTGCCTCTGGAGTTGCAATATTTCCAGCACAAATTGATGTATTATTATTTTTTTTTATTTTTATTTTTTTAATTATGTCTGCAACCTTTTTAGTGTGTCCATGCGCTGTATCAACTACAATCAAGTCCACACCTTCTTTTAAAATTGCTTCTGCTCTTTTAATTTCATCTATACCAGCTCCAACAGCTGCACCTACAATTAAGTTTTTTGATTTTACTTTTTTAATTTCTTGAATTTGTTCCTCTATATTTAAATTTCTATGTATAATTCCAAGACCTCCGGCTCTGGCAATTGATATTGCCATTTTTGACTCTGTAACAGTATCCATAGCTGAGGATAGCAAGGGTATTTTTAAAGATATATTTTTTGACAATTGTATTTTTGTGTCAACTTGTGATGGAAGGACTTCGGAATACTTAGGAGTTAGTGTAACATCGTCGAATGTAAGTGCTTCTTTTATAGGACCCATAGTCATGTATATACGATTCTTTAAAAATTTAAAGAGTATCTACCTTAAAAATTTGCAGATTATAAAAGTTTCTTTTGAATTTTTTCTGCTAGCGGACGGCTTAAAAACCCTTACATCTTTAAAAGCTTTTTTAGCTTTCAAAACAATTTCATTAAAACTAGATCCCATAAAAATTTTAGACACAAATTTTCCATTCTCTCTAAGTGCTTCTAAAGCAAAATTCATACCTTCAAGACAAAGTTCACCTGTGACAATAGAGTCCACATCTTTATTTCCTATTGTATTTACAGCCATATCTGAAATTATTAAATCAATTTTTTTACCAAAATATTTTTTTATCTCATTTTTGTGAGTTTCGTCAGTAAAATCACCAATTATCTGATAACTATTTTTTATTTTTTCAAACTTTAATAAGTCGATTGATAAAATTTTTTCACTCTTAATTTTTGTTGCTGCATATTGAGACCAGCTACCAGGAGCAGCTCCAAGATCTACTACAGAATTAGTACCTTTAAATATTTTAAATTTTTCATCAATTTCTTTTAGTTTATAAACGGCTCTTGATTTAAACCCCTCGATTTTAGACTGACGCACATAAATGTCTCTTTTTTGTCTATTAATCCAATTTTTAGAGATTTTATTTTTTTTCAATTACTGACCAAATCTTAAACTTTTGGTTACTGTTTCGTTTTCCAAAGTTTTAATATCTATTTTAATACTTTTATCTGCTCTCATGTCTTTGCCATCTTTCCAAATACCAGCAGCTAAATGCATAATTCCAATTTTATAATTTGGTAAATAAGGTTCAACAAAAGAATTGTTTTGCTCATCAAATTTTGGCAATAAATTACTCGCAATCCAATTACAGTATATAGGTAAAAATTCAGTTTCTGCATTATCTATATACACACTCATATTTATTGCTAAGCCTTCAGATCCAAAAATTTTTCCTGAACTTAAAGTCTTCTCTAAATTTTTCTGCCAAATTTCCCAACAGGGTGAACTTTTATCGAGTGAAAAAACTCCGATATTAATATGTGGTGCAAATGCTAATTTTCTTGCATTCTCTAGTCCTATCTTTGAACTTATTGCATGTTTAAAATTTTGTGATTTAATTATTGCTAACTTTCCAAAAATCCAACTCACCTTGGACATAACTTTATAGCCGGGTCCCAAGGTTTGAGTTATTCCTAACTTTCCATTGTCACAAGCTTTAAAATATAATTCTATGCATTTCCAATCATTTACCCATGCATCACAGTCTATCCATAAGTATTTTTCATATTTAGGAAAATAGTTAGGTAAAAATGCTCTAGAAACTTGACTTTTAAGCCATTCTTTTCCTCTAACTTTTATTGCAGGAACTTTAATATCCCATTCTGCACTTTTTATTTCATCAACTTTTGGTAATAATATTTTTTTTTGATCTTCACTAAGTCCAGCATCTAAAATACATATAGCAGTAGACGAACTATTATTAAATTGTTTAATAGAGTCGATTAATTCATTTAATAAATAAAAATAATTTGAGTCGGCTAGAGAAACAATTGTATTTTTTTTCATTTATAAAACATCTTCGGGCTCTTGATCGTTAATTTTACTTTCATTTTTAAAATCTTTTTTTAATTTTAAAAAGTGTATTCCACTCACTGGGATCAAAAAAAGATAAAATACACAACCAATAACAAGTGCTTTAAATGTAAAAATTAATAACAAGCCAAACAAAAGAACAATGCCGAAAAGTAAAAAGATTGTTGTACTTCTTGGTACAACAATTTTTTTAAATGAATACGTTGGCATTTTGCTTATTAACAATATTGAAATAGCTATAAATATAATTGGAGTGATTAATTGATAGTTTAAATTAAATACGCCAAAACCACTTGACTCGTAAATCAATGGACTTAAAACTAATATACCTCCAGCTGGTGATGGTACTCCCTCAAAAAAATTATCCTTCCAAGAAGATTCTCCACCAGTATTAATATTAAATCTAGCTAATCTTAGAGCTACGCAAACTACATATATGAGTGATATCAACCACCCTACTTTTCCAAGAGAATTTAACTGCCAAAAATACATTATAAATGCTGGAGCAACACCAAAGCTAATTACATCCGTTAAAGAGTCCAATTCTTTTCCAACTCTTGAGGTGCCTTTTATTAATCTTGCGATCCTTCCATCTAATCCATCTATTATTGCTGCTAGTAAAATCGCAATAATAGATAATTTATAATTTCCATTTAATGCAAAATTAATTGAAGTTAAACCAATACAAACTCCGATAAGCGTTAATGTATTAGGCAGTATAACTCTAGCCTTAGTATCAGATACTATATTAAAATTCTTTTTTGGTTCATTCATCATTTTATTTCTTCGCTAAAAGTGTTTCTCCAGCTATAGTTTTTTGATTAACTTTAACAAGTGGATTGTAATTTTCAAAATAAATATCAGCCCTACTTCCAAACCTTATCATCCCAATTCTATCACCTTGGTTTAATTCATTATTTTCTTTTACTTCACAAACAATTCTTCTTGCTATAAGTCCCGCAATCTGCACAACAATTATATCCTCTCCACTAGAATTAGAAATTTTATAATAATTTCTTTCATTGTCTTCGCTCGCCTTATCTAAAGAAGCATTTAAAAACTTTCCCGGTTTGTATAAAATTTCTGTAACTTTTCCTGAACAAGGTGTCCTATTAACATGGCAATCAAAAACATTCATGAAAATGCTTACCTTTTTAAATTTCTTATCTTCAAGATTAAGTTCTTTTGGTCCATTTGTTTCTTCTACTTGTAAAACAAGCCCATCTGCTGGGCTGACAAGATAATTATCATCATTAATAGAAACCCTGTCTGGATCTCTAAAGAAATAGTAAACCCATATTGTTAGGACCAATCCTATTAACCCTAAAAAAACACTTATAAAATACAAAACTAGGGTTGCAAAACCGAATATAACTAAAAACTTATACCCTTCGTTATGGATCTTTGGAAAAACTTTATCTATCATAATCCTTAATTTGATAATTTTTGTTTAATATGTATATAAAATGCTTAAATTCAATTAGTAAGATAACATCTAAATATGAGCAAAATTAAGGTAAAAAACCCAATAGTTGAGCTAGATGGTGATGAAATGACTAGGGTGATTTGGAATTTCATTAAAAATAAACTCATTCTTCCATATATAGATTTAAAAATCGAGTACTACGATCTTGGCATTAAAAGTAGAGACAATACATCTGACCAAATAACAATTGAGTGTGCAAAAGCAATCAAAAAAAATGGGGTTGGAATTAAGTGCGCAACAATTACTCCTGATGAAAAAAGAGTTAAAGAATTCAATTTAAAAAAAATGTGGAGATCCCCAAATGGTACTATAAGAAATATTATTGGAGGAACAGTATTTAGAGAGCCAATTATTTGTAAAAATATTCCAAAGTTAGTTCCTTCATGGACTGATCCTTTAATTATTGGACGACATGCATTTGGTGATCAGTACAGGGCTACAGACTTTAAAGTTCCTGGAAAAGGTAAACTAGAAATAAAATGGACATCAGAAGATGGGAAAGACGAAAAAAAATACGAAGTATTTAATTTTCCTGGACCAGGTATTGCTTTATCAATGTACAACCTTGATAAATCTATAGAAGACTTTGCACGCTCTTGCTTTAATTATGGATTAATAAAAAAATGGCCAGTTTATTTATCAACCAAAAATACAATACTAAAAACTTACGATGGTAGATTTAAAGATATATTTCAAGAGGTTTTTAAAAGTGAATTTAAGTCTAAATTTGAAAAAGAAAATATTACGTACGAACACAGATTAATCGATGACATGGTAGCATGCGCAATGAAGTGGAGTGGAAAATATATATGGGCTTGTAAAAATTATGATGGCGATGTTCAATCAGATACAGTTGCACAAGGATATGGGTCTCTAGGATTAATGACAAGTGTATTGCTTGCGCCAGATGGAAAAACAATGGAAGCTGAAGCGGCCCATGGAACGGTTACTAGACATTTTAGAATGCATCAAGAGGGCAAAGAAACTTCTACAAATCCAATAGCATCAATTTTTGCCTGGACAAGAGGTTTGGCTCACAGGGGAGAATTAGATGGAAATAGTGAGTTAATTAAATTTTCAAATATACTAGAAAAAATTTGCATCGATTGTGTTGAAAATGGATCAATGACAAAAGACTTGGCTATACTTATAGGATCATCAACTAAATATTTAAATACAAATCAATTTCTAGATAAAATTGATAGTAGTTTAAAAAAGAAATTAAATTAAAGATTTTAATTTAGCAAAAGCTTCTTCTATTTTACCTGGTAAAGATCCGCCAGCTTGTGCAAAATCAGGTCTACCTCCACCTCCTTTGCCTCCTACTATTTCTGATCCTATTTTTGCAAATTTTACAGCGTCATACTTTTTAATAAGTTTATCTGTAACTCCTACTGCCAACCCAATTTTATCGTCTTTAATAGCAAAAATCATTACTATTCCTTCTGTTATTTCTTTTTTTCCATTGTCTACTAATTTTCTTAAATCTTTAGAAGGAAGATCAGTTACTTTTTGTATTCTTACTTTAATACCCCTTATCTCTTCATCTTTAATAATATTTTTTGATTTATCAGACAAAATATTTTTAACTGATAGTTGCTCAAATTGTTTGTTTAAATCTTTTATTAAATCTTTCTGATTTTCATTTTCTAAGCTTGGTTTACCACCAAGCTTTATAATTTGTGCTGAAATATTTTTAATAATTTCTTCATTTTTCTGTAAAGATAGATCGGACAACTTTTCTTTTTTTGTTAAATATTCTTCTAATTGTTTATCTCTTAAGGCTTCAACTCTCCTAACTCCTGCAGCTATTGATGATTGGTTTACAATCTTAAACTTTCCTATATCGCCTATGTTTCGAACATGGGTTCCCCCACAAAGCTCTGTAGAAAAATATTTATCCTTTTCATCGCCCATAGAAAGAACTCTTACTTCTTCGCCATATTTTTCACCAAATAAAGCTAGGGCACCATTATCAACTGCTTCTTTGGGTGTCATTAGTCTTGTTTTTACATCAGATTTAGTCTCAACCATTTTATTTACATAATTTTCAATTTTATTTATCTCATCGTTTGAAATTGGTTTCATGTGACTAAAATCAAATCTTAACCTGTCTGGAGCAACTAAAGATCCTTTTTGAGTTACATGTGTTCCTAAAACTCTCCTGAGAGATTCATGCAAAAGGTGTGTTGCAGAATGGTATGCTCTGATATTTTCTCTTCTTTCAAGATCTATTTTCATTTCAATACTGTCATTTAAATTAATAGTTCCACTTTCAACTTTTCCATAATGAACAAATAAGTTTCCAAGTTTTTTCTGAACATCGTTTACTTTAAATTTAAATTCACCGGAAACTATATGGCCAGTGTCACCAACCTGGCCTCCTGACTCACCATAAAAAGGTGTTTGATTAACAATTATAATTGCTTCATCTCCATTGTTTAAACTTTTTACTTCTTTGTTATCTTTAATTAATGAAAGAATTACTCCTTCGGCTTGATCAGTTTCATATCCTAAAAATTCAGTTGGTTCTATTTTATCTTTTATTTCAAACCAAATTTCTTCAACGGAACTGTCGCCAGATCCTTTCCAGTTTTTTTTAGCAAGTTCTCTGCTTTCGTTCATTAACGATTTAAATTTTTTATGATCTACTAAAAGTGATTTATTTTTTAATATGTCTTCAGTTAAATCTAAGGGAAAACCATAAGTATCGTAGAGCTTAAAAGCAACTTCGCCAGGTAAAACTTTGTCAACTTTACTAATTTCATCATTTAAAATTTTCATGCCTCTTTCAAGTAAAACTAAAAATTTTTCTTCTTCTGTTTTTAATGTTTCTCTTACAAGTGACTCTGCTCTTTTTAATTCTGGATAGTTAGCGGACATTTCATTCATCAAAGTTTTAAAAATATTAAAAAATATTGGCTGTTTTGAACCTAGCAAATGAGAATGTCTCATACCTCTTCTCATAATTCTTCTTAATACATAGCCACGTCCTTCATTGGATGGCAAAACACCTTCAGCAATTAGAAAGGAGCTTGCTCTTAAATGATCCGCAATAACTCTAAAACTTGACATATTTTTTTCATTTGGTTTTATTTTGACAGCATCCCCAATAGAATTTATTAATTTAATAAAGTGATCTGTTTTGTAATTATCATGTGTTCCCTGAAGCAAAGCTGTCATTCGCTCTAGACCCATTCCTGTATCTACAGATGGTTTTGGTAAATTTATTCTTTTATCTTTTGAAATCTGTTCAAATTGCATAAATACTAAATTCCAAATTTCTATATATCTATCTCCATCTTGATTTTTTGTGCCAGGCAATCCACCTTTTAAGTGATCACCATGATCAAAAAATATTTCCGAACAAGGGCCGCACGGCCCAGTTTCACCCATTGACCAAAAGTTATCTGATGTAGAAATTTTAATTATTCTATCTTCACCAAATCCTGATATTTTTTTCCAAAGATTAAAAGCTTCATCATCTTCTTTAAAAACAGTGAAATACAGTCTGTTTTTATCTAAACCAAAATCTTTTGTTATTAAGCTCCATGCTAGTTCAATTGCACTTTCTTTAAAGTAATCTCCAAAAGAAAAATTTCCAAGCATTTCAAAAAATGTATGGTGTCTAGGTGTGTAACCAACATTTTCTAAATCATTATGTTTTCCACCTGCTCTTACACATTTTTGTGACGTGGTAGCTCTTTGATAGTCTCTTTTTTCAAGGCCCGTGAATACATTTTTGAATTGTACCATCCCAGAATTGGCAAACATTAACGTTGGATCGTTGTTTGGAACTAAATTACTCGATTCAACAATCTTATGATCGTTCTTTTCAAAATACTTAAGAAAAGAAGTTCTTATTTCATTTAGTGATTTGTCTGCCATATTTTTAAAATACAGCTTTTTTATTTGATGTCTAGATAACAGTAGGGAAAAAAGGCGCTTAAAATAAGCGCCTTTTTAGATAACTAAAAGTTAATTCTTTTTAGACGGTATTTCTTCTTTCGATTCAGCCTTTACTTTCTCTTCGTCTATCGGATTTCCTTCAATCTTTTTTGAGATCATCCCAGCTTTTTCTCGTATTGCCATTTCAATCTCAGCTGCTGCTTTTGGATTTTGCTCAAGATAGAGTTTTGCATTTTCTTTACCTTGTCCAATTTTTTCACCTTTATAGGCATACCAGGCACCTGCTTTTTCTACTATCTCAGCTTTTGCACCGAGATCAATCAACTCACCTGTTTTGCTAATTCCTTTGCCGTACATTAAATCAAATTCTACTACTTTAAATGGAGGTGATACTTTGTTTTTTACAACTTTTACTCTTGTTGCATTTCCTATAATTGCATCTTTTTCTTTTATTGCTCCTATTCTTCTAATATCCATTCTAACAGAAGAATAGAATTTTAGTGCATTTCCTCCAGATGTTGTTTCGGGACTTCCAAACATAACACCAATTTTCATTCTAATCTGGTTAATAAAAATAACCATTGTATTTGTTCGTGAAATTGAGCTTGTCAGTTTTCTTAAGGCTTGACTCATCAACCTTGATTGTAGACCAACATGATGATCTCCCATCTCTCCTTCAATTTCAGCTCTTGGGGTTAAAGCTGCAACAGAGTCGACAACTAATACAGAAATTGAGCCTGATTTAATTAATGTATCAGTTATTTCTAAAGCCTGTTCTCCTGTATCAGGTTGAGATATTAACAATTCTTCAGTATCTACGCCCAATTTTTTTGCATATACTGGATCTAGAGCGTGTTCCGCATCTACAAACCCACAAATACCTCCAGCCTTTTGAGCTTCAGCAACAACTTGCAATGCAAGAGTTGTTTTTCCGGAAGACTCTGGACCATATATTTCTATAATTCTTCCCTTTGGCAGCCCGCCTATTCCTAATGCCAAATCTAAGCTTAGGGATCCTGTAGAAATGGACTCAATATCCATTGTTGTTTGTTGACCAAGCTTCATTACAGAGCCTTTTCCAAAGTTGTCTGTAATCTGGCTGATTGCTGCGTCTAAAGCTTTATTCTTTTCTTTGTTTTCTGAATCTTTCTCTTTAGTAGACTTAACTACTTTTAGGTTGTTTTTAGTCATTTTTTGCCTTTTTTTTTGGGTTTTTTATCAATCGAATCATATAATTAAATGTACACATTTTGTTCTCATTGGCAATAAAAATATTCAATTAAGGAAAAATCACCCAATTTATTGAATTTTTAGATAATCGCTGTTTAATAAACCGATAGATTTGAGCAGATTGAACTTGGCTAAAAGATAGTTTCTTTCAGAATTAGCTAAACTTATTTTTGAGTTTAAAAGTATTGTATTAGATTGAATTAGATCTAATGTCGATCTTCCAAGTCCAGACTCGTATTCGGCACTTATTCCTTCATTTGCAATTTCTGCTGCTTTCACTTGGGATTTTACCGAATTTAATAAGCTCTCAGTAGACTGTAAATTTGCCCATGCACTTGCAACATCCGTATCGTTTGATTTATGAGCGTAATCAAATAATAATTTTTTTCTATTTTTTAAACTTTTGCTTCTATTTAATTCTGCAAAATTTTTACCTCCTTTAAAAAGAGGCCAAGATATAGTTGCTTTAACCGTTTCTTTATCCCTTTCATCAACGGTAGCACTTAAATCATCTATTTTTGAAGATTCTAAGGATAATGTAGCTGAAGGTGAAAATTCAGATTTTGCAATTGTTACATCTTTTTCTGATTGTTCGTATTCCAACTTAGATATAATTAAATCTGGATTGTTATTTTTAGAAATTTCAATTGCTTGATTTAAAGATGAAGGAACTTCAAAATTAAATTCATAATTATTATTGAAATTATCTATATTTTCTAGCGGTCCAATTACCTTCTCATATTCTAATTTTGATGTAAGCACTTCATTTTGTGACTCTATTAATTTTGCTTGAGACTCTGCTAAAGAAGACTCAGATTGCGCAACGTCTGCTAAAGTTATTTGCCCTCTTTCTAACCTTGATTGATCTGTTTCAACTTGTCTTTCAGACAAATTAACGTTACTCAAATTAATTTCTACTTTTTGCTTAGCAAAAGCAAGACCTGTATAAGCTTCTACAGCTTTAAATAAAATATCTTGTTCTTTTTTTATGTATTTTGCCTGTGCTAAACTTAAACCAATTTTATTTTTTTCGTAGCCTGCTATACCTGCAAATCCTTGGAATAATTTTTGTTCAATTAATACTGATTGAGTTTTAGAGTTTACGTCGGTTACTGCAGAGTTCGCCCCTGATCTATCTGTGTTTTTGCTGGTGTCCTCGCTACTTTTAGATCCTGATATAGTTACACTAGGCAAAAATTCGCTTTTTGAAATATTAAAATCTTCCTCAGAAACATTTAAATTTTCTCTTTCAGCATTTAATTCAGGATTATTTTTATATGCTTCAAATAGTGCATCTGATAAAGATATTGCTTGGGCATAATTAAAATTAATAATTGTTAACAAAATAAATAAAAATATTTTTTTCATTATTTTTTTTGATCTAAAGGGTGGTTTTCTCCATCGTTAACTGGAATATTTTCTATTTCAAATGGTTTAACGCCTTCAACACACGCTATGTTTATTCCATATATTTTTGGATTGATTCTTGGTCTATTATGTGTATGTATACCGCAAATTTTACAAAAATAATGTTGAGCAGTTTTTGTATAAAATTGATAAAGCTTTAAAAGATCTTCTCCTTTAACCAATTTAAAATCATCTGGTCCAAGAACTCCTATAATGTATCCTTTTTTTTTACAGATAGAACAGTTACATCGCAAAATCTTTTCAAATCCTTTTTCAGGAACATTAACTTCTGCTTCCACTCCTCCACAATGACATGTTAATTTTTTCTTCATAATTTTTGCAGACTACCCTTAGTTGAAGTTATCCACAATGTAACAAAACACAGCTTTTAATGTTCACGTTTTGATTCCTTTTCGATTCACTTACAGACTCAAAATACAACCTATTTGACTATAATGAGGATTTATAGTATTAATGAGAACAAAGCAAGAACATGAAATTAACTATACCATTTTATCTACATAAAGCTGGGGCTGGTTTTCCTTCTCCTGCAACAGACTACATAGAAGAAGACGTTGATCTTAACGTTCACCTAATAAAAAATGTTCCAGCAACTTTTATTATCCGAGTTCAAGGAAAATCCATGACCGATGTTGGTATTTACGATGGTGATTTATTAGTGGTCGATAGAAGTTTAGAGCCCAAAAATTTTTCTACCGTAGTTGCAAATGTTCATGACGAATTAGTTGTTAAAAATTTTATTAAATCAAAAGATCAAAATTTTTTATCATCAGGATCAAATAAAATTCAAGATAAAATTATTATCAATGAAGATTCTGATGTTTTTATTTGGGGAGTTGTTACATATGTCATTCATTCAACGTACTAAAAAAATAGCCCTTGTTGATTGTAACTCTTTCTATGTTTCATGTGAAAGACTGTTCAATCCTAAGTTGAGAAATAAACCTGTAGTTGTTTTATCAAATAATGATGGCTGTATTATTTCAAGATCAACAGAAGCAAAAGCTTTGGGGATTAAAATGGGAGAACCGTATTTTAAAGAAAAAAATGTTATTATTAAAAATAATGTTCAAGTGTTTTCATCAAATTATTCTTTGTATGGAGATTTATCCAGAAGAGTAATGAGAACTCTCAAACGATTCAATCCTGAAATAGAAATTTATTCAATAGATGAAGCTTTTTTAGATTTATCGAATTTTCCTGATAACGAAACAGAAGATATTGGCAAAGAAATAAGGAGTATAGTTTTAAAATGGACTGGTATACCAACCAGTATCGGTATTGCAAAAACCAAAACTTTAAGCAAGGTTGCAAATCATATAGCTAAAAAAAAACAATCTGGTGTCGTTAGTTTTATTGGAATTGAAAATATCGACCCAATATTAGAAAAAGTAGAAATTAATGATGTGTGGGGAGTTGGCAAGCAACTAACAAAGTTTTATCATCAAAATGGAATTTTCAATGCAAAACAATTAAAAAATAAATCTAATACATGGGTTAAAAAAAGCTCAAATGTTTTAAGCTCAAGAACAGCAATGGAGCTTAAGGGTATCTCTTGCATCGACCTAGAAATAACAAGCTCTAAGAGAAAGAGTTGTATTGTGTCGCGTTCATTTGGAAAAAGAGTAGAAGATTTTCAAGAATTAAAAGAAGCAATAGCTGGTTATTCCTTGAATGCCTCAGAAAAAATTAGATCAGAGTCTTTAGTCACAAAGTCAATAACAGTTTTTATTAGAACAAGTCCTTTTCAAAATCGATATGGTTTTTATTCTAATTCAAAAACAATAGATTTTCCAATATCAACCAACAATAGTATCGAAATTGTAAAAGCTGCAGTTTCAATTTTAGAAACTATCTTTAAAAATGGCTATCTATACCAAAAAGCTGGCGTGATGTTATCTCATTTGTCAGATTCAAATAATGAAAAAAATTTATTTTCTTCAGAAAGAGACGAAAAAATAAATAATTTAATGAAATCTATTGATAATACCAATTATCGATACGGTAGATCAACTTTAAGTCTAGCGAGTGCTGGGGTTCATAAAAAATGGAACTCAAAAAGACAACATTATTCAAAAATAGATACAGCTGATTTTTATTCACTACCGACAATAAAAGCTAATTAATTAAACAGTATTAATCTTAACACCTTTTAATAAAAAATTCGATATTTGGTTTGCTACCATTTCAGCTACAACTACTGAGGCTTCCGTTGTAGATGCTGCTATATGTGGAGTTAAAATAACTTTTGGATTATTAAATAAAATATTTTCATTAGCTGGCTCTTTTGAAAAAACATCTACAGCTGCTCCAGCAATTAAATTCTCATTTAGTGCTTCATTTAAGTCTTTTTCATCAACAATATTACCTCTGGCGGCATTAATTATATAAGCTGTAGGTTTCATTTTTTTATAATGGTCTTTAGCAATCATTGGTTTGCCATCTTTAGGGGCTTTACAATGAAAACTTATTATATCACTTTTGCTAATTAAATCCTCAAAGCTTGAATTTTCTACGTGTGGATAATCTTTTTTTCTAGCTTCTAAAGATTTGGAATTTACTAATATTTTCATATCAAAACCTTTTACAAGGTTGCTCAATCTTGCTCCAACATTTCCAAAACCGATTATTCCTAAAGTTTTTTTTGAGAGCTCTGTGCCTTTTATATTTTTTTTCTCCCATTGACCTTTGTGTGTTGTTTCATTTGCAAAAGGAATTTTTCTTAATACGGACATTATCATAGCAAAAGCATGCTCTGCTGTTGCATTGGCGTTTCCCCCGGGTGTATTCATTACAATCATATTTTTTTCTTTAGCTGTTGTTACGTCTATATTATCAACCCCAGCTCCTGCTCTACCTATTACTTTTAAATTTTTTGCAACTTCTATAATTTTTTTAGTTACTTTTGTAGCGGATCTAACAACCATTCCATCGTACTCTGGTATAATTTTAATAATTTCATCTTCTGATAAACCTGTTTTTACATCAACAGATATATTATTTTTTTCAAAAATTTTTTGAGCGACATTGCTCATTGAATCTGAAATTAAAACTTTAGACATTATTTTTAACTGAATGATAAGCCCAGTCTATCCAAGGTAACAAGGCTTTTATATCGCTATTTTGTACAGTAGATCCACCCCAAATTCTTATGCTAGGAGGTGCTTTAGGATAACCATTAATATCATTAGCCACTCCTTCTTTTTCTAAAAGTGAAAATACTTTTTTAAGTACTCCTCTTTGTTCTTCTTCATTGTGCTTAGTAAACCATTCATCTTTAATCAAAATTGTAATACTTGTTGAAGATCTTAAGTTTTTGTCCTCGCACATAAATTTAAAATTTTCATTTTTATCTATCCAATCTTCACATATTTTTAAATTTTCATTTGAAATCTTTATTAATCCTCTTGTACCACCTACAGACTCAACCCATTTTAAAGCATCAAGAGCATCCTCAACACAAATCATTGATGGAGTATTAATTATTCCACCTTCAAAAATAGCTTTAATTAATTTTTTTTTATTTGCTAATCTAAATAATTTAGGAACTGGCCATGGTGGGACATAATTTTCTAGTCTTTCTACTGCACGTGGAGACAATGCTATCATTCCATGAGCTGCCTCAGCTCCTAGAACTTTTTGCCAGGACCAGGTAATAACATCAAGTTTCTTACAGTCTATATCCATAGCAAAAATTCCTGATGTTGCATCACAAATTGTTAATCCTTCTCTGTCATCAGGTATCCAATCTCCATTTGGAATTTTTACACCTGCTGTAGTTCCGTTCCATGTAAATACTACGTCATTTTTAAAATTTACTTTTGTAAGATCTGGAAGAATTCCATAGTCGGTTACATGACTATTTACATCTTTCATTTTAAATTGATCAATAATATCTATAACCCAATCTTTACCAAAATTTTCCCAGGCAAGAACATCTACCCCTCTATTTCCTAATAGAGACCACATAGCTGCTTCTAAAGCTCCAGTATTAGAACCGGTCATAACACCTACTAAATAATCATCAGGAAGATTTAAAATTTTTTTTGATTTAACAATAGTCTCATTTAATTTTTCTTTACAAACTTTATGTCTATGCGATCTTCCAATTGGAGAATCTTTTAAAACATCAATTGTCCAGCCAGGACGCTTTGAGCAAGGTCCGCTTGAGAAATTTGGATTTTGAGGCTTTTGACTAGGTTTGTCCATAAATAAATTTTAGATATATTTGTTTTTAAAAAAAATTACCACCTAATTTTTATTACATTTTTTATAAATAAACATTGAGTTATTGACGCACTTTATTTAGTAAATGATAGTAAATTTTTATTCAAAATCATACGCAACTAGTCCATCTAAAGGTTTTGGATCAAACCATGTCGATTTGGGAGGCATATTTAGTTTTTTATCTGCAAAGCTTATTACATTTTCCATTTGAGTGGCAAATAGTGCAAAACCAACTTTTGCTTCATCCGAATCTACTTTTTTTTCAATACCTTCCAATCCATGGAAACCTGCTAAAAAATCAATTCTATTATCGTATCTGGGATCACCGATTCCTAAAGTAGGTTCTAATAAATAATAGTGCAATAAATTTATGTCTAAATTAATTATATGAAATAAATTCTGATGGGGTTTTTCTTTAAGCTCTAAAGAATACCATTGTTTTTCTAAATACATACCAAATATTTGAGATTTTTCAGGTTTGTACGAAGAGCTTTGCTTTTCTACTTTAAATTTTTTTTTAACCTCCTTAATAAAATCTGAAGGTGAGTATCCATATAGATCTTTTATAAGTCTATTATAATCAAGTATTCTTGCTTGGCTTGTTGGAAAAATTGCAATCATAAAATAATTATATAATTCTTTTCCATTATGATTGTGGTTTTTATGCTGTTTAAATTTTGAGAGTTTTAACAACGCATCCATTCTATGGTGCCCATCTGCAATGTAAATTCTATTTATAGAGTTAAACAAATCAGATATTTTTAAAACTTTATTATCATCATCAACAACCCACATTTCATGTTTGCTTCCATCCATACCATCAAAAGAATATTCTGGAGAATTGACTAATTCTTTTTCTATTAAATCATTAAGTTGTTTATTATCTGGGTAAACAGCATATATAGGGCCTATTTGTGCATTTAAATTGTCCATTTGTCTCATTCTTTTTTGGGATCTTTCAAAAAAAATTTCTTCATGACCTCGTATATGCAAATTATCATAAGCAGACAATTTTGCAGTTCCAACTATTCCTACTTGTGAATGATCTCCTGTTGATATTTTATAAATGTAAAACGAATTTTTTTTATCTTGAGTTAAAATTGATTTTTTTTTCATTAATTCAAATTGTTCTTTAGATTTAGAATTATCCTCTTGACCAAAAACATTTAAATAACTCCAAGAATTATTATTTTTATGATCTACTACAGAGTTTTTTGATAAATGATCAGTGCTAGATACAGCAACTGATGATGCATTTTCTTTTGTTGGTCTTAAACCTTTAAAAGGATTGATGAAGTACATAAAAATTAATTTTTTTTATTTTAAATCATTTTTGAGGAAAAAAAGCTAATTAATTTTTTTTCATTATTTAATGATATCAATGCCAGAGATATTTGTTAATGAATCCTTATATTCATTTAAATTTTCTCTTGCAGAAAGAGTAAAAATCATTGCATTCATAGCAATTATTACAACTACGGGTATTATAGTAATTATAGAAATAAAATTCGAAATAAAATAACAATAAATTAACAAAAATATTATAGACCTTGCCAACCAAGTAAATTTAAAAACAGAAATTATTGACAATGAATGTTTAATTAAATCTGAAAAATTCATTTTTGATGGACCAAAATATCTTGGACCGCGTATAGAAGAAATTGATTTTATATTCTTTGAAACTTTGCGTAGTGAGCCTGAAAAACTATTCCAGGTAGCTTTTTCATTAACCATTTTTTCAACAATTAATTTCGGTAGTAAAGTAAAATTACCAAACTTGATATTTTGCCCTGTAAAAATTAAAGTTATCATCTTGTGCGCTTCATAACAAAGTTTAAACAAAAACCCTTCTGATCTTTTTACTCTATTTGCTGTTATTACGTATTCGGGATAATCTTTGTGTTTTTCTATCAACAATTTTATTTCTTCTGGTCTGTCTTCGCCATCTCCGTCCATTGGAACAACGCAATCAAAATCTTCATTTTCAAATATATATTTTAAACCAGCAGCATTACATCGAGCATGTCCTTTATTTTTTTTCATATTTATAATTTTAATAGATTTTATATTTTTGAACTCCGAAACTTCATCTTTTTCTTCGTTTGATCCATCATTAATAATTAATACAGAGATCTCATCATTAAGGTCATTGATTTGCTGATCAATATTTTTTAGAAGTTTAAAAACTGATCTCCAGTCATTATAGATAGGTATTAATATTTTGACTTTCATAAAGTTAATTAAGTGAATTCAAAAATCTTATTAAAGAGGCAAATATACCGTGACCAGAAAGTTCAATTACTAAAATAATTAAAGCTATAAATATTATTTTTTTTATTTTATCGTTAAAAAAATTTTTCATTTATTTCCTACGCAAACATTATCGATGCAGATAAACTTATTATAACTATCTAATTTATTTTTATCCAGTTCTCCTTCCCAGGTTGGTCTAGATATTAAGTGATATGACAAGTTCCCAGCATTCCACTCATTTCCTAAAACTACATTAATTGGCTCATTAAATTCTAAATTCCATTTTTTTTGAACCTTTTTTGCTATTTCTCTTCCTGGATAGTCCGTTCTTTTGTTCGTTTGATTTATAGAAATATAAGCATAAATAACTGGTGAGAGCAAAAATAAAAAAATGAAAATGACATAAAAATTTTTAATTTTTTTTAACTTTATTTGCTTTTGAAAAACGTAAATTAAAAAAGTTCCAAAAAATAAATAAAAAGGTGTCATCCACATAGTTCTTATTTTAGTTCCTAAAACTAATGAAGTTAGAAACATTAAAATGATAGGTGCTATATTTATTGCTAACAAAAAAAGTAATTTTTTATCATTAAATTTTAAATTAAATTTTAATTTAGGAACTATAAATAAACTTAATATAAAGAATGGAATTAATATTCCAAATTGTTTAATTAAAAATATAAGTGGATATTTTACGTGATCAATAAAATTTGGTTCACTTAAACCTGTTCTATGTAGAGCATAAGTAATAGTAATATAATCATTGCTTTTTAACCAGATAAAGTGGGGAATTAACAAAATGATAAAAACTGCTAAAGATATTATGTAATTAAAATTAAATTTTCTATCTTTTTTTATAAATATTAAATAAAAAAATAATAAATCAATCGAAACTAATAAATAGATAAATAGATATTTGGACAAAAATCCTAATGATGCAAAAAATCCTAATAATATGGAATCTTTAGCATCAATATTTTTTTTATTATAAAGCTTCCAAGAATAATAAACTGTTAAAGTCCAGAAAGGTAGTTGACAGACATTCACATTAAATTCGGGTGTTGTAAAATTATAAAAATAAATTCCCTCTAGTAATAATACTGAAAATAAAGAAAGACTTTTATTTTCTAGAAATTCATTCGAAAATCTCCAAACAACAAAAAAAGAAATTATTATAAAAATTTGGCTCAAAAAATAATATGCCCAATCACTACTTCCAAAAAATTGATAAAAAACTTCTACAAAAAAAGCACTTGCTGGAGGATGTTTGTTAAATCCCCAATCTAAATTGGTACCCCAGGCTAAAGCCTCGATTGTATCTAGGGGTAAATTTTGATTTG
>CACLQI010000013.1 GCA_902608975.1 uncultured Pelagibacteraceae bacterium | reverse complement strand
ATATAATTTTTATGATAATTATGTTTTAAAAGTTTTGGCGCTTTTATACCATTTTTAATTAACAATTTATTAATTGCATCATAAATTAAAAGATTTTTTTTCTTTTCCTTTTTAGCGGTAACTATTATAGATATTTTTTTTCTATTTTTTTTCCTATAAAAACTTCTAAAAGAAGCATCACCTTTTATTTTTTTTAAAAATTTTTTATCTAAAGTCATTAATCTTCAATATTCTTTGATCTAACTTTGATTTATATTCAAATATTAACTCAATCCTATTTTTTGGTTTTTTTTTAATTTTTTCAGGCCATTCAACTAATGTCAAAACATTCTTACTATTTTCTAATAGACCAATATTTCTAGTATCATTTATATTTTTTAGTCTAAATAAATCATAATGTTCAATTAAAAAATCTTTAACCTTATACTCATTCAATAAATTGAAAGTTGGGCTAGTAACTTCTGTTAATTTTAATCTATTTTTTTTTTGTATATTGTTAATTAAATATCTAATAAAGGTTGTTTTGCCTACTCCAATTTCTCCAAAAAAAAATAATACGTCTCCCTTACGTACTTTTAAAGAAATCTTCTTTGCTATGCTAGCTGTGGCGCTTTCCTTTGAAATATTATGTTTGCTACTTCTAGTAGCGATAGGCATCTGGTTTGTAAGGTCCTTCAGGAGTTACACTAATATAATCTGCTTGATCTTTAGACATTTTGGTTAATTTTGCACCAACTTTTTCTAAATGTAATCTTGCAACTTTTTCATCGAGATGTTTTGGTAAAACGTAAACTTTATTTTCGTATTTGTCAGAGTTATTCCATAATTCTATTTGTGCAGTAACTTGATTTGTAAATGAAGCGCTCATTACAAAACTTGGGTGTCCAGTTGCGCAACCTAAATTAACAAGTCTTCCTTCTGCTAATAAAATAATTCTTTTATTACTTGGTAAAGTTATTTCATGAACTTGGGGTTTTATTTCGTCCCATTTATAGTTTTTTAGAGCTTCTACTTGTATCTCATTATCAAAATGTCCAATGTTACAAAGTATAGCTCTATCTTTCATGTCTCTCATATGGTCCGCTGTTACAATATCTTTATTTCCAGTTGCTGTTACGACTATATCGGCTTCTTTAATCATGTCATCCATAAGTACAACTTCATAACCCTCCATAGCAGCTTGAAGCGCACATATAGGATCAGTTTCTGTAACCATTACTCTTGCACCACTTTGTCTTAGTGAAGCAGCACTTCCTTTTCCAACATCACCAAATCCAGCAACAATAGCTACCTTACCAGACATCATTACGTCTGTAGCTCTTTTAATTCCATCAACTAAGCTTTCTCTGCATCCATATAAATTATCAAACTTAGATTTTGTAACAGAATCATTAACGTTTATAGCAGGGACTAGTAATGTTCCTTGGGCTTCCATTTTTTTTAAAGCTAATACTCCTGTTGTTGTTTCTTCTGAAAGTCCTTTAATATCTTTTAATAGATCCTTGTATTCTTTATGCATTAGTGCAGTTAAGTCTCCACCATCATCAAGTATCATGTTTGGTTTCCAATCTTTTTTTCCTTCAATTGTCTGCTTTACACACCACCAATATTCTTCTTCGGTTTCGCCTTTCCAAGCAAATACAGGTATGCCCACTTTTGCTATTGCAGCAGCCGCATGATCCTGAGTTGAAAAAATATTACACGAAGACCATCTTACCTCAGCTCCTAAATCAACTAGAGTTTCAATAAGAACGGCAGTTTGAATTGTCATATGAAGACAACCTAAAATTCTTGCACCTTTTAGAGGGCTTTTTCCCTTATACTCTTTTCTTAAAGCCATCAATCCAGGCATCTCTGTTTCTGCTAGTGAAATTTCTTTTCTTCCAAATTCTGCTTCTGATATATCTTTTACTTTATAATCGGTCATAGCTGGGGTTTCTAACAATTTAAATAAAAATAATCAACTTTTAGATTAAGATTTTGGAAAAATAATTTCAACATTTGCTCCTTTTTGATTGAGATTATTTGACGCTTTTATTGATCCACCATGAAGATCAACCAGATTTTTAACAATATTAAGCCCTAAACCCGAATGTTGTCCAAATTTTTCAGGTCTATTACTATAAAATCTTTTAAAAATTTTATCAGTATCTTTTTCTTTAAACCCTTGACCTTCATCAACAACTTTTAAAAGAATATTTTGATTATTATCTTTTTTTATTTGAACTAATATTTTTTTGTTATCCGAACTAAATGATATAGAATTATCAAGTAAGTTAGCGATAATTTGTTCTATTCTATTTTCAATACCATAAATTTTGTATTCTTTAAATTTGTCTGTATCCACAAATTCAATTTTGATGCCCCTTTTTGTTTCATAAATACTGTTAAAATCATCTACTACAGACTTAACAATTAATTTAAGGTCAATTATATTCATTTTTTCTTTACTTAACGCAACCTCATCCTTTAGTATTTGAGAATAGTCTGTGATTAATCTTTCAATTCTTTGGATATCATGATCAAGAATATTTAATAATTTTAATCTTTCAGATTTATTGTTTGTTTCGTTTAAAATTTCTGTTGCGCTTTTTAATGATGCTAATGGATTTCTAATTTCGTGAACTAAATCTGTAGAAAAATTTTCAGCATTTTGAATTCTTTTTTGTAGATTATGAGTCATATCATCTAATGAATTTGATAATGTGCCAAGTTCATCATTTCTATTTTTTAATATATCAATATTTGCTTTTTTCTTACTTTTTTCTTTTACAATTTTTGTGTAATCAACTAAATTTTTGATAGGTTTTAAGAAATATCTATTAAGTATTATAGAAAAAATTAAAACAACAATTGCAACTATTATTGCAGTTCTAATTACAAAAGTTTTCCTTTCATCTATTGCATTTTTAATATCGATGGCATTTTCAGTTATCATGATAAACCCAACATTTTCTCCTTTGATGTTAATATTTTTAACTGTAGTTAACAAAAATTGATTATAACTTTTTTGAACAAAAGTATAAGGTTTTCCAAATTCCTTGGAATTATAGTAGTTTAACAAAATATTCTCTAGAGAAAGTTCATTTTTTTTTTTTAATTTTTTAATATTTTTTTTTTTTGTTAAAGCTTTTTGATCAATTTGCTCAAGTTCAATTGTATCTAATTTTTGTGAAAATGATCTTGGATCAAGATCAAGAGTATCTGTATCTCCAACTAATTTATATTTATTATCAAAAAAAATAACCCTATCTAAATTTTGGAACAAAAATCTTGTAGAAAATAAAAATTTTCTAATATCCTGATCATTAAATTTTATATTTAATCTATTTATATGGTTTGTTGTATTATCAATAGTTTGAATATGGTTAACAGCTTTTTTTTTTATTAGATTGGGTTGAACATTATTTAAATAAAGTATTGTAAATGTTCCAATAATTATAAAAAAAACTAAATTTACAAATAAAAATTTTTTTAATATTGATAAATTTTTAAGCAAAGCATTGAACATTAACTAACATTCCACCTGTATCCACTACCATATCTAGTTTCTATTGCGGAAAAGCTTTCATCAATTTTTTTAAATTTTTTTCTTATTCTTTTGACATGGCTATCTATAGTTCTATCTTCAATATCAGTATCCTCTCTATAAGCTATATCCATTAATTGAGATCTTTCTTTAATAATTCCTGGCCTTTTAGCAAGTTCTTGAACAATAAGAAATTCTGTAGTTGTCAATTTATCTGGTAACTGCTTTCCTCCCCATTCACATTCTAATTGGGATGGGTCTAGTTTTAATTTTCCATGAGAAATAATATTTTTATTATCCTCCAAATTATTAATATTTTTTTTTCTTAGCTGAACCCTTATTCTTTCAATTAAAACTTTAATTGAAAATCCTCCAGATTTTTTAACAAAGTCGTCCGCTCCTAATTTAAGTCCTAACAATTCATCTACTTCATCATCTTTAGAAGTTAGAAAAATAACTGGTAAAGAAGTTTTTTTTCTTAATTTTTTTAATAGCTCTTCTCCATCCATTTTTGGCATTTTAATATCTACTACTGCTAAGTCAGGAGGCGTTCTTGTTAAACCAATGAGTGCACTCTCGCCGTCAAGATAAGTTTGAACATTATAACCTTCCTTTTCAAGTGCTATGCTTATGCTGGTAAGTATATTTCTGTCATCATCTATTAGGGCGATAGTTTGTTTCATATGGACTATTATAGAAATACTAAATTGTTTTAATTTGGGCAATACCTCTTTATTAATGAAGTATACCCCAATTATCTCCTGTATTTATATCTACCGTTAAAGGAGTTGAAAAAGAATGCAAATCACTGTCTTTAACACTAATCATTTCTTCTTTAATTACCTGGCATAAATTTTTCACATCATTATTAGGAACTTCAAAAATTAGCTCATCATGTATTTGTAAAAGTATTTTAATTTTGATTTTTTTAATTTTTTTATTCAATCTTATCATTGCAAGTCTCATGATTTCAGCAGCAGAGCCTTGGATTGGAGCATTTATAGCTGCACGTTCTTGAAAATTTCTAATATTATAATTTTTATCATTAATTCCAGAAATATACGATCTTCTTCCAAATATATTATTTACATAACCAGTTTTTCTACAAAATTTTATAGTCTTTTCCATATAGTCCTTAATCTCTGGAAATTTTAAAAAATATGAATTTAAAAAACTTTCAGCTTCAACGTTTGAAACCATAATTTGTTTTGCTAATCCGTATTGCGAGATGCCATATATAATTCCAAAATTAATTGCTTTTGCTTTTCTTCTTGTGTTTTGATCAACTTTATTAATGTCAACATTAAAAACTTGGCTGGCTGTTAAAGAATGAATATCTTCATTTTTTTTAAATGCTTTTTTTAATTCTTTCACGTCTGCAAGATCTGCCAAAATTCTCATTTCTATTTGGTTATAGTCTGCTGAAATAAGTGTAAAGCCTTTTTCAGCAACAAAAGCTTTTCTAATTTCCTTTCCATCTTCTGACTTAATAGGAATATTTTGTAAATTTGGGTCACTGGAAGCTAATCTTCCAGTTGTTGTCGCTGCCAATAAAAAAGACGAGTGTACTCTATTTGTTTTAGGATTGATGTGCTCCCTTAAAGAGTCAGAATAAGTATTTTTTAATTTTGAAACCTGTCTCCAATCTAAAATCAACTTTGGAAATTTATGTCCCTTAAAGCTTAGATCTTCAAGAACACTGGCGCTTGTAGCAAAGCTACCTTTCTTTGTCCTTTTTAAAACAGCAATTTTTAAATCATTATATATTATTTCTCCAAGTTGCTTGGGTGAGGCAATATTAAATTCTTTATTTGCTAATTTATAAATTTCTCTTTCTAGATTTTTAATTTTCTTATCAAATTTTATGGATAAATTTTCCAAAAAATTACTATTAACCTTTATTCCGTTAATTTCCATATTTGCTAATATTTCAATTAAAGGTTTTTCAAATAATTCATAGATATTTATTAATTTTTCTAATTTTAAATTTTTAAGGAAAATTTTATACAGTCTATATGTGATGTCAGCGTCTTCAGCTGCGTAAAGCATCGCTTTGCTTATCTCAACTTCACTAAAATTAATTTCTTTTTTTCCTGATCCAACTATATCTTTAAAGGCGATCGTCTTATGATTTAAATGAATTTCTGAAAGTGTATCCATATTATGTCTATTTTTTCCAGCATCAAGGACATAGGACATTAACATTGTATCTTCCATAGAATTCATTTCAATTCCACGATGCTTTAAAACAATAAAGTCAAACTTTATATTTTGACCGATTTTTTTTATACTTTTGTCTTCTAATACTGGTTTTAATTTTTTAATAATTTTTTCTTGATTTAAACAGTGACCTTTTTTATGACCTACCGGTATATAGCATGCACTGCCAATTTTTGTACTAAGAGAAACACCTACTAGATCCGCCAAATGAGGATTTAAAGATGTTGTTTCAGTATCAATTGCAATTTCACCATTTTCTTCTGCATCTTGTAACCATTTATCAATTTCACTTTCTGTTTTAATTAAATAATAATTTTTTTTACTTATAGAGGATTGTTTTTCTGATTCATTAGATATTTTATTATTTTTCATCAAGTTAGGTTCACCATAAGTAGATATAACTGAGCTAAGTAGACGATTAAATTCCATTTCTCTTAAAAACTTATAAAGCTTATCTTTATCTACTGCTTTAAATTTAAACTCTTCGATTCTATTTTTCACTGGAACCTTTTTTTCTAGCGTAACAAGTTTTTTACTTATTAAAGCTTTATCTTTGTTTGCAATAATTGTTTCTCTTCTTTTATTTTGTTTAATTTCATGAGCCTTATCTAGTAAAACTTCTAAATTTCCATAATAATTAATTAATTCAGCTGCTGTTTTAACCCCTATGCCTGGTACACCTGGAACATTATCGCTGCTATCCCCTGCTAATGATTGAACGTCAATTACCTTATTTGCTTTGACGCCAAATTTATTTAAAACATCTTTTTCATCAATAAACTTATTTTTCATAGGGTCATAAATACGAACATTTTTTTTGTAAAGTTGCATTAAATCTTTATCAGATGAAACAATGGTAACTTTTGCTCCCATATTTAATATCTGTTCGGTATAAGTTGCTATAAGATCATCAGCTTCGTAATTAATTAATTCAATAGATGGTAGATTGAAAGCTAATACTGATTTTCTTATATATTCAAATTGAGGAACTAAATCTTCTGGTGCGTCTGTTCTGTTTCCTTTGTAATCTGAATATATTTCGTTTCTAAAATTTTTTCTTGCGGAGTCAAAAATAACTGCAAAATGTGTTGGTTTTTGTAAATTATCTTTTGAATTAGAGTCTTCTATTAATTTAAATAACATGTTGCAAAAGCCACTTACTGCACCTACTGGTAGACCGTCGCTTTTTCTGGTTAAAGGAGGAAGAGCATAATATGCTCTAAAAATATAGCCCGAACCATCAATCAAATAAAAATGGTCGCTTTTTTTTATTTTATCCATTTATATAATATTATCTTAAATGTAATGAATGTTGTATGTGTATAAGTCGCTATGGATAAAAAAAGTGTACTTTATATAAAAAATTTAAACAAAACTTATTCTATCAATTCAAGTAAAAGCCCTAATAATGTTCACGCATTAAAAAATTTAAACTTAGACGTGAAACAGGGTGAAATTTTTGGTTTACTAGGTCCTAATGGGGCCGGAAAATCTACGTTTATAAATATTTTATCAGGCATAACTATTAAAACTTCGGGCAAGGTAACTGTCTGGGGTTTTGATTTAGATGTTAATCCTAGACAAGTTAGAGCATCTATTGGAATAGTTCCTCAAGAAGTTAATCTAGATCCATTTTTTAGCCCAAGAAAACTTCTAGAGCTTCAAGCTGGCATGTATGGAATTAAAAAAAAAGATAGAATCACAGATACCGTTCTCAAACTTGTTTCTTTAGAAAATGAGGGTGATAGCTACGCAAGAAGTTTATCCGGAGGTATGAAAAGAAGATTATTAATGGCCAAAGCACTAGTTCATCAACCGTCCATACTTTTTTTGGATGAACCCACGGCTGGTGTAGATATTAACCTTAGAAAAAATCTTTGGGATAGTGTTAAATTACTTAATAAATTAGGTGTTACAGTTATTTTGACAACTCACTATCTAGAAGAAGCAGAGCAAATGTGTGATCGAATAGGAATTTTAACTAAAGGTAGTTTAGTTGCATTAGATAGTACTCAGAATCTATTGAGTAGAATTAAAACTAAGAAAGTAATATTTAAAATTGACTCTCCAATAAATTTAAAAAATTATTCTCTAAAATCACTTAAAATAATATACAATAATAAAAATGAAATTTGTGTATCTTATGAAAAAAATGCATTAACTATGAATGAATTAATTGAGATATTTAATAAAGAAAAAATTAAAATAATTGACATTTCTAGTGATGATGGAGATTTAGAAGATGTATTTATTAATATAACAAAAAACTAGATTAATTATTATTTAAATAGTAAAATGAGTCTATGGAAAATATCAAAGCTTTACCAAGTCAGAAAATAATTAAATATTTATTAATAGTTTTTTTAGGATCTTTGCTGTTGACTATTTCTGCAAAAGTGAAAATTCCTTTTTACCCAGTTCCTATGACAATGCAAACTTTTGTTGTTTTACTTATGGGTATAACTTTTGGATGGAAAATTGGTATAGCTACCATTTCTTTATACTTATTAGAAGGCATAATGGGCTTACCCGTGTTTGCAGGGACTCCTGAAAAAGGGATAGGTTTAGCATATTTTATGGGGCCTACGATGGGATATTTAATTGGATTTTTATTTGCAACTTTTTTTGCTGGTTATTTAGACTTTAATACAAATATATTTATTGTTTTTTTAAAATTAATCTTGTCGGTTTCAATAATATATTTTTTTGGAATTTTGTGGCTAGGTAACTTAATAGGTTGGGATAAGCCTATATTTGAACTTGGCTTGATGCCATTTTTGTTAGCTGAATTATTTAAAATTTCTTTGTTAACAATTTTAACAAAAAAGCTTACTAAGTTTAAAAAATTTATCTAGGTGACCTTTTAGATAGTATTCTTTGAAGAGTTCTACGATGCATCTTCAAACGTCTGGCGGTTTCAGATACATTTCTATTACATAATTCAAAAACCCTATGTATATGCTCCCACTTAACTCTATCTGCTGACATGGGATTTTCAGGTGGTTTTGGCTTCTCATCTGGGTTTGCCAGAAGTGCTTTTTCAACATCATCTGCGTCTGCAGGTTTAGCTAAATAATCAATAGCACCTTCTTTAATTGCAGCCACTGCTGTTGGTATATTTCCATATCCGGTAAGCATTATAATTCTGCTATTTAATTTTAATCTTTGAATTTCCTTTACAACCTCTAATCCATTTCCATCAGCAAGCCTAAGATCAACAACTGCAAAAGCTGGTTTTTTTATTTTAACAACATTTATTGCACTTTTTACACCCTCAGCTTGAGAAACAATAAATCCTTTTTTTTCCATTGCCCTAGAAAGTCTTTCTCTAAAAGGATTATCATCATCTACAATGATTAAAGATTTATCGCCTATTATGGCCGTTTTATCTTCTTTATTTACTGTTTCAATCATAGCTCTTATATGGTTGTTAATTAATAAGATTCAATACCTATTATTTAATTTACATTAATGTCGTATTGGTTTAATTGTTCGCGAATATAAAGTTTTTTAGTGATTCTAAAATGCTTTTTTTATTAAATTTTTTTTGGGGGCATATGAGATGCAAAAATTTAAAAACGTTGATGAACTAGTAAGTCGACTAAAACCTGTTGAACCTATTTATTGTATCAGAAAGAAATCGATACAAGTTGCAGCAAAAACTTTTCAAAATAAATTTCCTGGAAAAATTCTTTATGCGGTAAAAACAAATCCGCATCCAGAAGTCTTAAAAACAATATTACAAACTGGTATTGATAATTTTGATGTTGCTTCAATAAAAGAAATTGAAGATATAAATAGAATTAGTCCCAAGGCTAAATGTTCATTTATGCATACAGTAAAAAGTAGAGAAAGTATAAAAGAAGCATATTTTAAATACAATGTTAAAACATTTTCATTAGATACAAAAGATGAATTAATAAAAATAATAGAGTCAACTAATCATGCTAGAGATCTGGAATTATTTGTGAGAATTTCTGTATCAAACGAACATGCTGAAATAGATTTATCAAAAAAATTTGGTGCTTTAAATTCTGAAGCTCTTGGCTTATTTAGATTAACAAAACAATATGCGAAAAAAATTGGTTTAAGCTTCCATGTGGGATCACAATGTATGCATCCAATTTCATATGCAAAAGGGATTGAAGAGATAGGTCACATAATCAAAAGAACAAAAATCCTGCCTGATTATATAAACATTGGTGGGGGTTTCCCTACTATTTATCCTGATCTTGTGCCGCAATCTTTAAATAGTTACTTTAAGGAAATTAAAAAAAGCTTAGAAAATTTAAAATTAGAAAAACTCCCTGAAATTATTTGCGAGCCAGGTAGAGCAATTGTTGCTGAAAGTGGATCAACAATTGTAAGAGTTAATTTAAGAAAAAAACAAAAACTTTATATTAATGATGGTACTTATGGAACACTCTTTGATGCAGGTGTTCCTAATATAGTTTACCCTTCTCGTTTAATTACAAATGGCAGAATAGTATCAAAAAAATTAAGTTCATTTGATTTTTATGGACCCACATGTGACAGCATGGATTATATGAAAGGACCATTTATACTTCCTAATAATATTAAAGAAAATGACTATATTGAATTAGGTCAACTTGGAGCTTATGGCTTAACCTTTAGAACTCAATTTAATGGTTTTTATTCAGATAAAATTTTCGAAGTTGAAGATAAACCAATAATGAGCATGTATGATAAAGAAGCTTATAAAGCATTTCTTGTTGCTTAATGTCTCACAAAAAAAATATCGGCCATAATAGCAAAAAAAGCTTTCTTAAAAAACCTGTTGAACATATAGACATAACTTCATTTGATTCTAGAAAAATTATTTCTTCAATGGAAAAAATGTCTTTCGTTTCAAGGGAAACTGCGAATGCTACAAAAATATATAATGAGATGATAAAAGATAAAAATTGTACAATTTTTTTAACCCTTGCAGGGTCTACATCTGCAGCTGGTTGTATGAATATTTATAAAGATTTAGTAAAATATAATATGGTTGATGCGATTATAGCTACCGGAGCATCAATAATAGACATGGATTTTTTTGAAGCATTAGGTTTTAAACATTATCAAGGCTCTCAATTTCAAGATGATTCTGAATTACGAAAAAATTATATAGATAGAATTTATGATACATACATTGATGAAGAAGAGTTACAGATGTGTGACAAAAAAATATGTGAAATTGCAAACAATTTGGAGCCGCGAAGCTACACATCAAGAGAATTCATTAAAGAAATAGGAAAATTCCTAAAAAAAAACTCAAAAAAGAAAGAGTCGTTAATTGAAGTAGCTTATGACAAGAATGTTCCTATATTTTGTCCTGCTTTTACAGATTCGAGTGCAGGATTTGGTCTTGTTATGCATCAAGAAGAAAATCCAAAAAAACACATAACCATTGACTCTATTAGAGAGTTTAGAGAGTTAACTGAAATAAAAATTAAATCAAAAGGATCTGGTCTATTTATGATAGGAGGAGGAGTGCCGAAGAATTTCATCCAAGATACTGTTATATGTGCTGAGCTTTTAGGCAAAGAAGTAGATATGCACAAATATGCAGTCCAAATTACAGTTGCTGACTCAAGAGATGGGGCTTGCAGTAGTTCTACATTAAAAGAAGCCAGTTCATGGGGGAAAGTAGATGTAACTAAAGAGCAAATGGTTTTTGCCGAAGCAACTACAGTTTTGCCTTTGATTGCTAGTGATGTATATCATAGAGGCTACTGGAAAAATAGAACTAGAAAAAATTTTTCAAAAATATTTGGGTAAAATTGAAATATCTATCTAATAAAAATGGTTTTTTAGGAATTGATAATAAATTTAATTTTAAAGAAAAAGTGGTTGTTGTACCTTTTGGTTTGGAAAAAACCGTCAGCTATGGTGGTGGCACCAAAAACGGACCAAAAGAAATAATTAAAGCATCTCATCAAGTTGAGCTATATGACGAAGAATTAAATTGTGAACCATACAAAAAAATAGGTATTAAAACTCTGAGACCTTTTAAAATCGATAAAAATATCAAAAAAGCATTAAAAAAAATTTCAGATATTAATAAAGAGATTATTGATAAAAAACTTTTTTCTTTAACTCTTGGAGGGGAACATTCAATTACACCTGGGTGTATCAGTCCCTTTGTTAAAAAGTATAAAAAGCTATGTCTGTTACATTTCGATGCTCATGCAGACCTAAGAGAAAGTTATAATGGTGAAAAATTTTCTCATGCTTCTGCAATAAAAAGATGTTTAGATCACAAAAATGTATCAGTAATTTCTTTTGGAATAAGAAATATTTCCAAAAGCGAAATTCCTTTTTTAAAAAATAATCAGTCTAGAATTAATATATTTTGGGCAAAAGATAAAAAGAGTTGGAATTTGAATAAATTTAAAAAAATTATAAAAAATAAAAATGTTTATTTAACATTTGATGTAGATGGTTTTGATTCAAGTATAATGCCAGCAACTGGTACACCAGAACCAGGGGGATTATTTTGGGAGGAAACATTAAATATTATAAAAATTGCAACAAAAAACTCAAATATTGTTGGGGCGGATATAAATGAACTAGCTCCAATAAAAGGATTTAACTCATACAATTTCCTGGTTGCTAAATTAGCCTATAAAATTTTAGCTTATAAGTTTTTAAATAAATAAATTCTAAGCAACTCTAAATCTACCTAATAATAATCTGAAAGGTATAAGCATAATCAGGGCTACAAATAATTTCACAACTAAATCTCCTAGGGATAAGGTAACCCAAGGTACGTCAGTTCCATAAAACGAAATAGAAAAGAACAAAAAAGTGTCAACTATTGAACCTACTATAGAAGATGTTAATGGTGCAATATACCATTTTTTTTTTCTTAATTTATCGAAAATTTGTACATCAAGCAATTGAGCAGACATAAATGCAATACCAGATCCAATTGCAATTCTAATTGAAATTAAATCTGAAAAATTTGTTGAAAAAAATAATGTAAAAAATATCCCTATAGTAAAACCAAAGTAGACAACTTTTCTTGCAATTATTTTACCATAAAATCTGTTTGCTAGATCAGTAATTAAAAAAGCTATTGGATAACTTAAAGCTCCATAAGTTAAAATATTCTGAAGATTATAAAACTTTATAGGGAATTGGACTAAATAGTTTGAAGTTAAAACTATCGCTCCCATAAAAAATGAGAGGAAAATGAATGATTTATTCATTATGCTGATTTGGCTAGTAAAGCTCTTTTAATTTTTTTTAGTCTCGGGGAAAGATTTTTATTTTTTGCAGTTTTTAGAAATAAGTCAAAGGTTCCTTTTTTATCTACAGATCTAACTCCAGCATTTGAAACTGTAAGTCTCATTTTTCTCTTCAAAATATCACTTTTAAAATTTACTTTTTTTAAATTTGGCAAAAATCTTCTTTTTGTCTTATTATTTGCGTGACTTACTTTATGACCTTTAAGTGGATTTTTACCAGTTAGTTCACATTTTTTTGTCATATTAATAAATGACTATATAAGATGGGTCGTTAACAAGGTCAAGTTTATTAAATTAATAATGATTCTTACCAATGATTTCTTTGAAATTTTTGACATTCTTATCAACTAATATTTGCTTAAGTTCTTTTTTAATTTTACTAATAATATTAGGTCCTTGATATACCATTCCAGTGTAGAGTTGTAAAAAACTTGCACCGGCCAAAAATTTGTCGTAAGCACTTTTTCCTGAGTCTATACCTCCAACACCAATAATATCAATTTTCCCATTTAAAAAACTATAAAATTTTTTAATTAGTAGATTTGATTTCTTTTCTAGTGGTTTTCCTGACAATCCACCTTTTTGATGTTTGGATATATTTTTTAAATTATCTCTATTAGCCTCTGTTGTATTTGAAATAATAACTGCTTTAACTTTATATTTAATTAGTCTTGAAGTTATTTTCTCTATCTTGTCTTCTATAATATCAGGGGATATTTTTACAACAATTGGTATATCCGAATTTATTTTTTTCTTTTCATCAAATATCAAATTCATTAATTCATCGAATTTTTCTTCCTCATGAAAGTTTCTTAAATTTTCAGTATTTGGTGATGAAATATTTATTGTTATATAGTCAGCTATATCATGAAATTTTCTAAGACCAATTAAATAATCATTTAACCTGTCTTGTGTGTCTTTGTTTGGCCCTAAATTTATACCTAACAAACCATTAGGCTTGTTCAAACGAATTCTAGAGCTAATATTGTCCGCACCTAAATTATTAAAACCTAATCTATTTATAAGAGCTTGATCTTCAACCAATCTAAAAATTCTTGGCTTTGGATTTCCGTACTGTTTTAAAGGTGTTATAGTTCCAACTTCAACGAAACCAAATCCTAATTTAAATATCGAATTATAAACTTCAGCATTTTTATCGAAACCCGCTGCCAATCCTATTGGGTTGTCTAATTTTTTTCCGAATAACTTTGTTTCAAACATTGGATCGTTTTTGATTTCATCAAAAATATTTGAAGCAAAGTTAAGTTTTAAAGATTTAATTGCTAAATTGTGAGCTATTTCAGGATCAATCTTAAAGATTAAATTTCTGAATTTTGAAAACATTATTTTATTTTATCTTTTATAAGTTGTTTTGTTTCATTTACTCCAAAAAAACTTATGAAAAAACCCATTCTTGGTCCATTCTCATCTCCAAAAACTACCTCATAAATCAATTTGAACCACTCTCTTAAATTATCAGCATAACCATTTTCTTTTCCAGTAGAATAAATTAAAGTTTGGATATCTTCTGGAGACATTTTGTCATTACAATTTTCTAATGTTGCAATTAAGGCGATTAATGCTTTTTTTTCGTTAACATTAGGCTTTTTATATTTTTTTTGTAATTTAATAACCTCATTAAAGTATTTAATCGCATAACTAATTAAATTATCAAAAATAGGATATTTTTTTTCATCTATCTTTTTTTTATATTTTTTCACAAATTTCCAAAGAAGTTCTTTGGTATCAGCATTGCTAGCTTCAACTAGATTTAATAACATTGAAAATGTCATTATTAAATCTTCTTTTGGTAATTTTCCGTTATGTACATGCCATGTTGGATTTAATAAAAGTTGCAATTCGTTTTGTGATTTACTTTTCTGAATAAAATCTAAATATTCATCTACAGTTTTAGGTACAATTTCTTTATATAATTTTTTTGCTCTTTTAGGATTTTGATACATATATAAAGATAAACTCTCTGGAGATGCGTATTGAAGCCACTGTTCAATTGTAATGCCATTTCCTTTTGATTTAGAAATTTTTTCTCCTTTTTCATCAAGAAAAAGTTCATAAGCAAAACCTGATGGATTATTTTTTCCAAGTAATTTTATTATTTTGGATGATAAAATCGCACTTTCAATTAAATCTTTTCCATACATTTCAAAATCAACATCTAAAGCATACCATCTCATTGCCCAATCTACTTTCCATTGCAATTTGCAATGCCCATCTAAAATATTTGCCTCAAGTTTTTTTCCATTGTTATCAAATATTATTTTAGATTTTTCTTTCAATATTTCTAAAACTGGAATTTCAAGAACAGCTCCAGTTTCTGGACATATGGGTAAAAAGGGGCTGTATGTTTTTTGACGCTCCTTACCTAAAGTTGGTAAAATAATATCCATAATACCCTGATAATTTTTAAGAATTAATTTTAAAGAAGGATTAAAAAAACCTGAATTATAAAGAGATGTTGAACTTTTAAAACTATACTTAAAATTAAATTTATTTAAAAAATTTTTTAGCATTTCGTTATTATGTTCTCCAAAACTTTTATATTTTTTAAAAGGATCTGGGATTGATGTTAAAGGTTTATGCAAATTTTTAATCAATATTTCTTGATTTGGAACATTGTCGGGAACTTTTCTTAATCCATCCATGTCATCGGAAAATGTAATTATTTCTTTTGGTAGGTCTGTAAGATGATCTAGAGCGTTCACTACCATTGAAGTTCTTGCAACTTCACCAAAAGTTCCTATGTGAGGAAGTCCACTTGGGCCATACCCTGTTTGTAGAATAATTTTACCTTTTTCTTCTATTGCCTTTTTTCTTTCTCTTAGAATCTTCTTTGCTTCTACAAATGGCCAGGCATTAGTCTTATCTAAATTAATTTTTTCAATCACAATTTTTAATAATATATCTTATTTTTGGCGTTTTTATTAATTCTTATAGAGTTGAAATTTATTTACCATAAAATAATGTTCTTTAAAAATGCCTAATTATAAAACTGTTTTTTTCACATTAGGAATTCTGCAAATTATTCTTGGAGTTTCCATGGTTATTCCAATTATATTTCAGATAATATTTAATGAATTAGACTCATCCTTTATCGGAGCTGGTATAATAACTATTATATTTGGTGTATTATTTTTTTTATCCAATTTAGATCATCAAAAAAAATTAAACTTACAACAAGCATTTTTGCTAACTTCCTTATCATGGTTAAGTATAGCAATTTTTGGATCATTGCCTTTTGTTTTTTCTTCATTAGAACTAAGTTTTACTGATGCTTTTTTTGAAAGCATGTCAGGAATAACGACTACTGGTTCTACTATAATTACAAAACTAAACGATAGCCCTAAAAGTATACTTATTTGGAGAGCAATTCTTCAATGGCTAGGTGGAATTGGTATTATCGTTATGGCAATAACTTTGATGCCAATAATGAACGTTGGCGGTATGCAATTATTTAAAATTTCAAGTAATGATGCTTCAGAAAAGATACTACCTAAATCTAAACAAATATCTCAAAGACTTATTATAATATATTCAGCTTTAACGTTTTTGTGTGCTACCTTTTATAAAATATTTGGAATGAATTATTTTGATAGCCTTACTCATTCAATGACAACTATAGCCACCGGTGGATTTTCAAATTACAATGAATCGATAGGATACTTTCATAGCGCCAGCATCGAACTTACTGCAATGATATTTATCATATTAGGTAGCATACCTTTTATAACTTATATAAAATTCTTAAATGGTAATAAAAAGATTTTTATATCAGATTCTCAAATAAAATCTTTTTTAAAAATAATTTTTATTTCAATTATTATTCTTTCAATTTATTTAATTTTCAAAAATGAAACCATTTCTTTAAAAATTGTAAGGCAAGTTTCATTTAATGTAATTTCAATTTTAACAGGAACGGGATATGTAACTCAAGAATTTGATAATTGGGGAAGCTTCCCTTTAATTTTTTTTCTTATTTTAATGTTTATTGGAGGATGTGCCGGATCAACAGCTTGTGGAATAAAAATATTTAGAATTCAAATATTATATGTATTTTTAATAAACCAACTAAAAAAAATAATTTACCCTAGGGGCATATTTGTAATCAAATATAACAATAATAATGTAGATGATAAATTTATGTCTTCTATAATTTCCTTTATTTACCTATATATTGCGATATTTTTTATTATAACTGCACTTTTATCACTAAGTGGCCTAGATTTTATAACTTCAATTTCAGCTGCTGCTACATCTATTTCAAATGTGGGACCTGGTTTAGGAGATATAATAGGTCCTAATGGAAATTTTTCACTATTACCTGACATTTCTAAATGGATACTAAGTTTAGCAATGATTTTAGGGAGATTAGAATTGTTTGCAATATTAGTTTTGTTCCTACCATCATTTTGGAGAAATTAAATTGAATAAAAAAAAAATATCAGTCTTTTTTGAAAAAAAAGTTTTAAACTTATTATTTTTAGGATTTTCATCTGGACTACCAATTTTACTAGTTTTTTCAACTCTATCTGTTTGGCTTCATAAAGCTGGTATAGACAGAAGTACAGTAACATTATTTAGTTGGGCAGGATTTGCTTATGCTTTTAAATATCTATGGTCTCCATTGGTTGATAATTTCAAAATTCCATTTTTTTATAAATTAGGACATCGAAGAAGTTGGCTGCTTTTTTCTCAAATAATGATATTTTTTAGTTTGTTTGCTACTGCATTAACAGATCCGTCAAATAGTCTTTTTTTAACTGCGGTTGCAATAACGTCGCTTGCTATTTTTAGCGCTACACAAGATATAATAATTGATGCTTATAGAATAGAAAGTGCCCCTCAAAATTACCAAGGCCCTTTATCATCTATGTATATTGCTGGTTATAGACTTGCAATGCTTGTGGGGGGAGCGGGAAGCCTGTGGTTGGCATCATATTTGGGAGTGGATACGTATAAGCAGTCTGTATGGATGATTGTTTATATTTCAATGAGCTGCTTAATGTTTGTTGGAATTTTAACAACTTTATTATCTAAAGAACCAAATATAAACAGAATTAATATTTCTAAAAATGAAACACATACAAAATTTTTATTGGTGATCTTATTTGCAATAATCAGCTTTATATTTTTATATTCACAAATAGAAAATCCTTTTAGTTCTGATTATATTTTGAAAAAATTTTTATTTGCATCTATTAGAATTTTTTCATGTTTTTTATTAGCTATATTTATAATTTTGTTATTTATAAAAATAAAATTTATTTCAAAAAAAAATGTTAAAAAAATATATTTAAATCCAATTATTAATTTTATAAAAAGATATGGTAAATTTGCTGTATCAATACTAGTATTAATTGGTCTGTATAGGATTGCTGATGTAGTAATGGGTGTTGTGGCAAATATTTTTTATCTTGAAAAAGGTTTTAATATAAAAGAAATCGCAACATACTCAAAATTTTTTGGAGTATTTGCAACTATATTTGGTGGCTTTTTGGGAGGATTTTTTGCTTTAAGATTTGGAACAATGAAGGCTCTTTTTATTGGAGCATTAATAGCCGCCTCAAGTAATCTTCTATTTGCCTGGTTGGCAGCCTCTGAAGCAAGTATTATTTTTTTAATTATGGTGATTACAGCTGACAATATATCAAGTGGTTTTGCTGGCGCTGCCTTTGTGGTTTATTTATCTGGATTAACATCAATTAAATTTACAGCCACTCAATACGCGCTTTTTAGTTCATTAATGCTTTTTATCCCAAAGTTTATAGCAGGATATTCTGGAAGTTGGGTTGATGCTGTAGGATATACAAACTTCTTTTGTATTACAGCTTTACTTGGAGTACCTGTTTTACTATTAATTATTTGGTTAGCAAAAGTTGCACCAGTAAAAAATTAAAGAATGATAAATACAAATTTAATTCTCAATGTTTATAAAAATAAATCTTCAAAATCAGCTTTGTCGACACAACTTTTGTATGGTGAAAAATTTAAGATTATTAAAAAATTCGGAAAATTTATAAGAATAAAAACTACATATGATGGTTACTTTGGATATATTAAAAATAAAAAATTTATAAAAGATTTTACACCCTCACATAAAGTATCAAACTTATCGGCAACACTATTTACAAAACCAAATAAAAAATTTAGGTTAAATAAAAAAATAAGCTTTTCTTCCTTAATTAAAGTAAAAAATAAAAAAAAAAATTTTTTTAATTTTGGTAAATATTGGATCTATAAAAAAGATGTAGTACCAATAAACAAAAAAAATTCTTTATTTTCTAAAATAAAAATTTTTAAGAACGTGAAATATAAATGGGGAGGAAATAGCTTCAATGGTATCGATTGTTCTGCATTGGTCCAAATTTTTTATAAATTTAATAATAAATTTTGTCCAAGAGATTCAAAAGATCAAATGAAATATTTTAAAAAAAATGTTAATTTAAAAAAAATTAAAAAAAACAATTTAATTTTTTGGAAAGGTCATGTTGCAATTTGCTTATCCAACAAAAAATTAATTCATGCTTATGGACCTAAAAAGAGAGTTGTAATAATGGATATTAAAAAAGCCATAAAAGAAATTGACAATAATGCAAAATTAAAAATAAAATTTATAAAAAATGAATCAGAACGAATATAAAAAAAAAGAATTAAAAAAAATATTGAATTTAATTGAGGTCAAAAAATACGGAATGGTAATTGCAAAAGCAAAACCGTTAATAAACAAATTCCCTAAAGAATATATATTCTATAACGCTTTGGGAATGGCTTTGATTAATTCTGGTCGATTTAAAGAGTCATTAGAAGTTTTTAATGATGCCATAAAATTAGACGAAAAAAATATTTATGTATTAAACAATCTTGGTCTAGCACATGGATATCTTGCTAACTATAAACAGTCGGAAGAATATTATAATAGAGCACTTGAAATAAAACCTGATTTTTTAAATTCTTTAATTAATCTTGCATATTTAAAGGAAGTGCTTAACTTAAACAATGAATCGATAAAAATTTTAAAAACTGCACTCAATTATTATCCAAATGATTATTTCTTGCACTATACAATAGCAACTGTGTATCAATTTTTAGGTGATTTTAAAAATAGTCATTTACATTACAATAAATCACTATCTCTTAATCCTAAACAAATGGAAATATATCGCCTAATGAGTATGACAAAAAAATTTAAAGAAGATGATAAGGATTTTGATTTTTTGAAAAAAATGATAAATGATAAAAATTTAGATGAAACAAGTAAAATGCATTTATACTTTGCTTTGGGAAAAGCTTTTGATGACGTTAAAGATTTTGATAATTCTTTTTTAAACTACAAAAAAGGAAATGATATTAAAGACAAATTGTTAAAATTTAAATTAAAACCTGACGAAACAAGGTTAATAAATATAAAGAATTCATTCGTTACAAAATTTAATAATTTATCTTTACAAAACAAAATTGATAAAAATCTTATATTTATTGTTGGTATGACAAGGTCGGGAACAACGCTAATTGAACAAGTTCTTTCTGCTCATGATGACGTTACGGCTGCAGGTGAATTGCCTTTTTTAGTAGATGCAATTGATAAAGAATTTAAAAAAAAAGAAAATGTATTAGATTTAAATGAGGTATCGGAAAAAAATCTTGTAAATATTCAAAATTACTATTTGGGAAGAATTAAGGAATATAATTTTTCTGAAAAATTTATAATTGATAAAGCTCCACTAAACTTTAAATGGGTGGGATTTATAAAAAAAGTTTTTCCTAATTCATATATAATAAATTGCAATAGAGATCCTATGGATATTTGCTGGTCAAATTATAAACAATATTACTCCTCAAATAATTTGGGATTTGCATACAATTTAAAAAATATAGCTAATTTTTATAATTTATATGAAGAATTTATGAAATTTTGGCAAAGTATTTTGGATGAAGAAGGTTTACTCAGTATCAAATATGAAATTTTTACTGAAAATTTCGAAGAAGAGGTTAAAAAATTATTAAAATTTTGTAATCTTGAATGGAATGAAAAGTGCATAGAATTCTATAAAAATAAAAGCTCAGTCTCCACGGCTAGTTTGGCTCAAGTAAGACAACCTATTTACAAAACTTCTGTAGCTGCATGGGAAAACTATTCTTCATATCTAGAAGATTTAAAAAATACTTTAAAAAATTATTAATTAAATTGAAAAAAAAATCAAATTCAAAAGCTAATAACTATTATAAATGAAAAAAATAGAAATTAAAAAAGAAGAATTAAAAAAAATAGTTAATTTAATTAGTTCTAAAAATTATTTAGAAGCAATTTTTGAAACAAAAAAACTTATTAAGCAATTTCCTGGTGATTATATGTTTTATAACATTTTAAGTGTATCGTTTATGAATATAGAAGAATATGAAGAAGCACTTAAAGCTCTTAATAAAGCGGTAGAACTTGATGAAAATAACATTCACATATTAAATAATCTTGGACTTGTTCATGGCTACTTATCTGACTATATCAAAGCTATTGAATGCTATGATAAAGCTCTAAAAATAAAACCTAATTTTTTGAATGCATTAATTAACAAAGCTCAATTAAAAGAAAAACTTAACTTAAATGATGATGCAATTAAAATTTTAAAAACTGCAATTAATTATTATCCAAATGATTATTTTTTACACTACACGATTGCAACAATGTATCAATTTCTAGGTAATTTTAGAAATTGCAATTTACACTATCAAAAAGCGTTAAGCATTAAACCTAATGCTACAGAAATTTATAGATTAATTAGTATGACAAAAAAATATATAAAGAATGATAAAGATTTTGAAATATTTGATAATAAACTTAAAGATATAAATCTTACCGAAATCCAAAAAATGCATTTATACTTTGCTTTGGGAAAAGCTTTTGATGACATTAAAGATTTTGATAATTCTTTTTCAAATTATAAGAAGGGAAATGATATAAAAGACAAAATCCTCAAATATACTTTTAAATCAGAACATCAAATTTTTTCAAATCTAAAAAAAAATTTTAACGCAAAATCCTATTCTTTATCATTTAAAAATAATTCTAATAAAAAAATAATATTTATTATTGGAATGCCTAGATCAGGAACTTCTTTAATTGAGCAAGTACTATCTTCACATGAAAAAGTGGTGGGCGCAGGTGAATTAACTTTTTTAGCAGAAGCTATATATAAAGAATTTTCTTATGGTAAAAAAATTAAAAAAAATAACACAAATAATGATTTTTGCTTTGATTTAATTTCAAATAAAACTTTAAACAATGTTAAAAATTATTATTTAGATAGAATTAATAAATTAAATTTTTCTGAAGAATATATTGTCGATAAAGCACCATTAAATTTTAGATGGGCCGGATTTATAAAAAAAATTTTTCCAAATTCTTACATTATTAATTCTAATAGAGATCCTATGGATATTTGTTGGTCTAATTATCAACAAAATTATTCCTCTTCAAATCTAGCATTTGCTTATAATTTAAAAAATTTAGCAGATTTTTATAATTTATATAGCGAGTATATGATTTTTTGGAAAAAAAACCTAAATGAAAAAGACATACTTAATATTAAATATGAAAACTTTACACAAAATTTTGAAGACAGTCTTAAAAAGTTATTAGATTTTTGTAATTTAGACTGGAGTGCAAAATGTTTCGAATTTTATAAAAATAAAAATTCTGTATCAACTTCTAGCATGGCACAGGTGAGACAACCAATCTACCAAACCTCGGTAGCATCGTGGAAAAATTATTCTTCTTATCTTAAAGATCTAAAAGAAAATTTAACAAAATAATTATCTACCAAAATCAGGTTTGTTAGTATCTTGTTTCAAAGATATTATTTGTTTTCTAACTTTTTTGGTTTTAGTTAATTTTTTAATAATTTTTTTATTTCTTCTAAGTTTAATATCTTCTCTAAAAGAATTGAGGTTCTTAATAAACAAATTTATAGCTAAGATCATATTTTTTTTGTTACTAAAAAAAATATCTCTCCACATAATTTCATTACTTGCAGCTATACGCGAAAAATCTCTTAATCCACCTGCGCTAAATTTTATTAGATTATATTTTTTTTGTTTTTCAAAATCAGTTGCTGTTTTAACCAAATTATATGCAATTAGATGGGGTAAATGGCTTGTTATAGAAAAAATTATATCATGTTGCTTTGAATTCATAAAAATAACTTTTGAGCCTAACTTCTTCCAAAAAGACTGGAGTTTAAATAAGTGAGATTTATTAAAATTTTTTTCTTTAATTAAAACACACCACTTTTTTTTAAAAAGATTTTTATCACCATGCTTTGGGCCGCTCACCTCAGATCCCGTTATAGGGTGAGACGAAATCCATGAAATATTTTTTTTTAAATTTTTCTTAACATTTTTAAAAGTTGATTCTTTAGTTGAACCAATATCTGTAACTATTGTCTTATGATTTGCTAATTTATTTACTTTAGAAATTATGTTGGAGTATTGACTCATTGGAGTACATAAAATTATCAGATCAATATCAGTTGAAATATTTTTAATATTATTAACTATTTTACATTTAATTTTTAACTTTTTTATTATAGAAATATTTTTTTTAGATTTTTCTAGAACGAAAATATTTTTGAATATTTTCTTACTATTTACTGCTCTTAATAT
>CACLQI010000012.1 GCA_902608975.1 uncultured Pelagibacteraceae bacterium | reverse complement strand
TTAATTTCACAAAAATGTAATATTTTAGTTTTTGATAGACAAGGTTATAAAGCACAATCTTTAAAATCAATAGCTTTTAAACACCTTAGGCAGAAAAGTTTAAAATTTGTTAACTTTAAAAAAGTTAATATTTCATCTTCTAAATTAAGAAAAATTTGATAAAGTTTTGATAATTAATGGATAAAATTATAAATCTAAAAGAAACAATTTTAAAGACCTTAGATAATAATAAAGCATTAGATATAATTAGCATAGATCTTGCAAATAAAAGTTCGATGGCAGACTATATGATTATAGCAAGCGGAACATCATCAAGGCATATTCAGGCTTTATCAGAACAAGTTCTAGAAAAATTTAAAAATAGTGGAATTAAAAATTGTAAAATTGAAGGTTCAGATAGTAGTGATTGGAAACTAATTGATGGCATAGATTTAATAGTTCATATTTTTAATCCAGAAAAAAGAAAATTTTATGAAATAGAAAAAATGTGGTCTGAATTAATCCCAAAAGAAAAAATTACAATATGAAAAAATATATAAAAATCTTACTAGTTTTATATTTTGTTTTATTAAACAAAAGTTTTGCTGCTAACAACACAAAACTCTATGAAAAGATCGATTTATTCAGCGAAGTATTAAATAAAGTCAACAACGAATACGTAGAGGAAATTGACCAAAGTGAAGTTATGGATGCTGCCATTGACGGTGTATTACAATCATTAGATCCATACTCATCCTATATGTCTCCAGAAATGTTATTAAATATGCAAACAGAAACCAGCGGAGAATTTGGAGGGCTGGGAATTGAGGTTGGCATGGAAGCTGGAGTAGTAAAAGTAATTTCTCCAATTGACGATACCCCAGCTTCTAGGGCTGGAGTAAAAGCAGGAGATTACATTGTTAAAATTAACAATGAACAAGTACAAGGAAAATCATTATCAGAAGCTGTGGAATTAATGAGAGGAAAAGTTGGAACGGATATAGAAATTACAGTACGAAGAAAAGGAGTTAAAAAAGCACTAATTTTTAATATAACAAGAGAAATCATTAAAATTCAATCAGTAAAATCAGAAATCTTAGAAGATAAAGTAGGCTACTTAAGGTTAAATGCTTTTAATGAAAATAGCAGCAATCAAATTAAAAATAAAATTAAAGAAATAAAAAAAAATAAAAATGTAAAAAATTATATTTTAGATTTAAGAAACAATCCTGGAGGCTTGCTTTCTCAAGCTATAAAAATATCAGATTTTTTTTTAAATGAAGGTGAAATTGTATCTACGAAAAGTAGAAATAAATCTGAAAATAAAAAGTTTTTCGCGAAAGAAGGTGACATAATTGATGGAAAAACCTTAATTGTTTTAATCAATTATGGATCAGCTTCAGCATCAGAGATTGTAGCTGGTGCTTTAAAAGATCATAAGAGAGCTATACTGCTTGGTGAACAAAGCTATGGCAAAGGATCTGTTCAGTCGATTATTCCTTTAAAAAATAAAGGAGCTATAAGATTAACTATATCAAAATACTACCTCCCTTCGGGAAAATCTATTTCTGAAGTAGGAGTAGTCCCTGATATTGAGGTCGCCGAAGAATCAGATGATTTCAAAATAAATACAGAAAGTGATAATCAGCTAAAATTTGCTTTAAAGCTCCTAAATGAGTAAAGAAAAAAAAATTAAAGAACTCCCTTACAGAAATGGAGTTGGGATTGTTGTGCTGAATGATAAAAATGAAATATTTGTAGCTAAAAGAATCGATAACCCAAAAAATTTTTGGCAGATGCCACAAGGTGGCGTTGATAAAGATGAAAATTATTACGATGCTGCTTTAAGAGAATTGAAAGAAGAAACTAGCATTGTGAGCGTAAAACTTATTAAAGAAATTGAAAAAAAACTAACATATATATTGCCTGATGATTTAATAGGAATTATTTGGAAAGGTAAATTTAAAGGTCAAATACAAAAGTGGTTTATTGTTAGATTTATCGGCAATGAATCTGAAATCAATATAAATACCAAAAACCCTGAATTTTTAGACTGGAAGTGGATAAATTTAGAAGATCTAACTAAAATAGCTGTAAACTTTAAGTTTAACGTATACAAAAATCTTAAAGAAGAAATATCAAAAATATTGAGCTAATCTAATTTAAAGTTAAATTTCTTAAAACTTCAATCTTTTGTTCAAGTAAATATTTTTTTTGATCAGAAATATCATTTTTTTGTGAGTCTTGTTCTGCTTTAGACAAAGCATCTTTTGCATCATTTTTATCCATTTTTTTAATATCAAAAATATTACTTGTAAGTATTGATAAACAATTATTCTTAAATTCTACTATTCCATCATCAACATAGTATATTTCTTCGTTTGTACCTTCAAAAACTCTCATTAATCCTGGTCTTAAAAAAGATATTATTGATATATGGTCTTTTAGTATTCCCATATCACCTTCATAGGCTGGGACTACCACCTCCGATATCTTTTCTTTTGACAAAAATGAACTTTCTGGATTTACTATTTCAAGTTTGAAACCTTCGCTCATTATGCAGCTGCCTCTTTTGCCATTTTTTCAGCTTTTTCAACTGCTTCTTCTATTGTTCCAACCATATAAAAAGCTGCTTCAGGTAAGTGATCATACTCACCTTTGCAAATTGCATCAAAGCCTTTAATTGTAGATTCTAGATCAACAAGTTTACCTGGAGATCCTGTAAATACCTCAGCAACAAAGAAAGGTTGTGATAAAAATCTTTGAATTTTTCTAGCTCTAGCCACAGTTAGTTTGTCTTCCTCAGACAATTCATCCATACCTAAAATAGCAATAATATCCTGCAAAGACTTATAAGTTTGTAGTACTTTTTGAACTTCTCTAGCAACCCTATAATGCTCATCTCCAACTATTCTTGGGTCTAAAATTCTAGAAGTTGAATCTAGTGGGTCTACTGCTGGATATATTCCAATTTCTGCTATTTGTCTGGATAACACTGTAGTAGCATCTAAGTGTGAAAAAGACGTAGCAGGTGCCGGATCTGTTAAGTCATCTGCTGGTACATATATAGCTTGAACTGATGTAATAGAACCTTTGTTTGTTGTTGTAATTCTTTCTTGAAGATTTCCCATGTCGGTAGCTAATGTGGGCTGATATCCTACAGCAGAAGGAATTCTTCCTAATAAAGCTGAAACTTCTGAACCAGCTTGAGTAAATCTAAAAATGTTATCTACAAAGAAAAGTACGTCCTGACCTTCTTGATCTCTAAAATATTCTGCAACAGTTAACCCGGATAACGCAACTCTAGCTCTTGCTCCTGGCGGTTCATTCATCTGGCCATAAACTAATGCCGCTTTTGACCCAGAACCTTCTGGTTTAATTACTCCTGACTCTATCATTTCGTGATAAAGATCATTTCCTTCTCTAGTTCTCTCGCCAACTCCTGCAAAAACTGAAAATCCTCCGTGTGCTTTTGCAACATTGTTAATTAATTCCATAATAAGAACTGTTTTACCTACTCCTGCACCACCAAATAAACCAATTTTTCCGCCCTTAGCATATGGTGCTAATAGGTCTACTACTTTAATTCCAGTTACTAAAATTTCTGTTTCAGTTGATTGGTCATTAAATTCTGGTGCAGATCTATGAATAGGCCAATTTTCTTTTGTTTTAACTTCGCCTTTCTCGTCAATTGGCTCACCAATTACATTTATAATTCTTCCTAATGTCTCTGGGCCAACGGGAACTTTAATTGGAGCTCCTGTGTCCGTTACTTCGTCACCTCTTTTTAGGCCTTCCGTTGCGTCCATAGCAATTGTTCTTACGCTTGACTCTCCTAAATGCTGAGCAACTTCCAAAACTAACCTATTGCCACTATTGTCACACTCTAATGCAGTTAATATTTCCGGTAGATTTCCATCAAATTTAACATCTACTACCGCTCCTATAATCTGTGTAATTTTTCCTTTTCTCATAATTATAAACTTTCTGCTCCTGATATAATTTCAATTAACTCTTTAGTAATTGCTGCTTGACGGCTTCTATTATACTGAATAGTAAGCTTGTCAACCATTTCACCTGCATTTCTAGTTGCGTTGTCCATTGCACTCATTCTTGAACCTTGTTCGCTAGCTGAATTCTCTAACATTGCTTTAAAAATTTGAGTAGAAACATTTTTAGGAAGTAAATTGCTTAAAATTTCATCTTCTTCAGGTTCAAATTCATAATTATCTTCAGATGAAGACCCTTCTGACTCTGTAGCTTTTAAAGGAATAACTTGTTGTTCTTGCGGTATTTGAGTAATTACATTTTTAAATTGATTATAAAAAATTACACACACATCAAATTCTTTTTTTTCAAACCTATCAATAATTATTTTTCCTACTTTTTCAGCATCAAAATAATTTGCATTTTTCGACTCTTTAAAAGAAATTTTTTCAATTATATTATTTTTATAGGTTCTTTTTAATTGATCATAACCTTTGGATCCAACTGTAATAATTTTTAAAATTTTTTCTTCATCTAGAATTTTTTGAAAATATGTCTTTGCTTTTTTAATTATATTCGTATTAAATCCTCCGCATAACCCTCTATCAGAAGTCATTACAACACATAAATGAACTTTATTATCTCCCGAGCCCTTGAGAAGTTTAGGAGAGTTTTCTTTATCAGAAATACTATTTGAAAGATTGAGAATAATATTATTCATTTTATCCGAGTATGGTCTCCCTTTTTCTGCGCTTTCTTGAGCTCTTCTCAACTTAGATGCTGCTACCATTTTCATTGCCTTTGTAATCTTTTGAGTAGATTTAACACTTGATATCCTTTTTTTTAAATCGTCTAAACTTGCCATTTTCTATGAATTAAAGTTTTTTTTAAGTTCAATAATTACTTCAGTTAAAGATTTTTCAGCATCCTCCTCAAGCTTACCTGAGCTTGATATTGAATCTAAAACTTGAGGTTTTTCAGATTTACATTTTTCTATTATTTTATTCTCAAAGTCGGCAATATTCTTTTGGTCAATATCATCTAAATAACCTTTAACACCACAAAATACTGAGATTACCTGCTCAGCAACTGTCATCGGAGAATATTGTTTCTGCTTTAATAGTTCTGTTAATTTAGAGCCCCTATTTAAAAGTTTCTGAGTAGAGGCATCTAAATCTGATCCAAACTGAGCGAATGCTGCCATTTCTCTATATTGAGCAAGTTCTAGCTTCATTGATCCTGAGACTTTTTTCATGGCTTTTGTTTGAGCAGAAGATCCAACTCTTGAAACGGATAATCCTACATTAATTGCTGGTCTTATACCCTGATTGAATAATTCTGTTTCTAAAAATATTTGACCATCGGTAATCGAGATTACATTAGTAGGTATAAATGCAGAAACATCACCACCTTGTGTTTCAATTATGGGAAGAGCTGTCAAAGATCCTCCTCCATGTTCATCACTTAGCTTGGCTGCTCTTTCAAGTAGTCTGCTATGTAAATAAAACACATCTCCTGGATAAGCTTCTCTTCCAGGTGGTCTTCTTAACAAAAGCGACATTTGTCTATAAGCAACTGCTTGTTTTGAAAGATCGTCGTATATAATTAATGCATGCATTCCATTATCTCTAAAATATTCTCCCATTGCGCAACCAGTATAAGGAGCCAAAAATTGAAGTGGAGCTGCATCTGAAGCTGTTGCTGCAACAATAGTGGTATATTTCATTGCACCTGCTTCTTCTAAAGTTTTTTCAATTTGCCTAACCGTAGATCTTTTTTGACCTATGGCTACATAAACACAGTATAATTTTTGTTTCTCATCATTAGACTCGTTTATTTTTTTTTGATTTATAATTGCATCAATAGCAACTGCTGTTTTGCCTGTTTGTCTATCACCAATAATTAATTCCCGTTGTCCTCTTCCTATTGGAACTAAACTATCAATCGATTTAAGACCGGTTTGCATTGGTTCGCTAACTGATTTACGCGGAATAATTCCTGGAGCTTTTACTTCAACTCTACTTCTTTTAATACTTTTATCCAATGCGCCCTTTCCGTCTATTGGATTGCCTAATCCATCAACAACTCTTCCTAATAATTCTTTTCCAACTGGTGTGTCAACAATTGCTCCTGTTCTTTTAACTGTGTCTCCTTCTTTAATCGCTTTATCATCTCCAAAAATTACTACACCTACGTTTTCGCTTTCTAAGTTTAACGCCATACCTTTAGAGCCATCCGCAAATTCTACCATTTCTCCTGCTTGAACATTGTCAAGACCATAAATTCTAGCTATACCGTCACCTACTGATAAAACTTGCCCGACTTCGGTTATCTCAGCTTTGTCCCCAAAATTTTTTATTTGCTCTTTTAATATTTTTGTTACTTCTGAAGGATTTATTTCCATTTAAGCCTCTATCATTCTACTTTCTATTTTTTGTAATTTATTTTTAATTGAAGTATCTACCATAGTACTTCCTATTTGGACAATTAACCCCCCAATTAAATTTGCATCATATGTGTATTTTAATTTTATCTTTGAACTAAAATTTTTTGTTAATTCTTCCTTAATACTATTTATCTCGCTTTCTGAAAGTTCTTTTGCAGAAATTAATTTAGCTTCCAGTTCTCCTCTTTTTTTTGAGCAAGTTTCTATAAAATCCTTTAATATTTTTTCAACATAAAAAAATCTTTTTTTTGATATTAAAAAATTTAAAAATTTAGTTAATAAGCCATTTAATTGATATTGCTCTGATATTTTTAAAACAGTGGCAAGCAATTCTTCTTTTTTTATAGTCGGGTTTTTTATGAAATTTTTAAATTCCTCACTATTAAATATTAATTTAATCAATGAAGAACAATTTTTTTCTATTTCTTCAAGTTCATTTGACTCTTTAGCCAATTCGTAAAGTGCCAATGAATATCTATTAGCCGATGTTCCAGAAAAACTCTTATTTTTACTCAACTTGCACCCCTAATTAATATTTGAAGTTTCCTCAAAATTTTGAATTTAAGTAACACATGACAATATTCTCTTCAAGCTGCAGATTGTCAAAATTCCTTTTTTTTTAACAATTAATTAAAGCTTATTGGGTCAACATCAACCGTTAGTTTCATTCCTGATGAAAATTCAAATTTTTTTAAGATTATAGCGAGGGACTCTTGAATTTTATAGTTCTTTTTACTTCGTATCAATAATCTATTTCTAAAATTTTTTTTTATCTTATAAATAGGTGCATTTATAGGTCCTAAAATTTTACCATTTAAATTTTTCTCTAAATATTTCTTGAGCTTGTATGATTCATGTTCCAATTTTTTTTCATTTTTAGAAGTTAATATTAAGGCAATAAATCTCTCGAACGGTGGTAAATTATTCTTCTTTCTTAATTGAAGCTCATTTTCCAAAAATATAAATGGATCTGAATTAGTTAATTTAGAAATTGTATCAGATTTTAAATTATACGTTTGAAAATATACAGTTGCTGGTTTTCCGGTCCTGCCTGCCCTGCCTGAAAGTTGGTGATATAATTGTAGATTTTTTTCTGCGCCTCTTAAATCATGACCTAGTGATGATAAATCAATATCTAAAACAACAATGCAATTTAAGTTTGGAAAATGATAACCTTTAGATATTAATTGTGTACCAATTAAAATTTTAACTTCATTATTAATAATTTTTTGTAAATCATTTGAAGATGATTTTTTGTTCATTGTATCGCTTGAAAAAATTAATGACTTGTGACCAGGGAAAAATTTTTTTACTTCTTCAGAAATTTTTTCTACACCAGGACCACTTAAAGTAAATTTACAACTGCCACTTATATTTCTTTCACATTTTCTTTTCAAGTCTGTTGTAAAACCACAATAGTGGCATAAAAGTTTTTTTTTATTTTTATGATAAACTACATTAATTGAACAGTGTGGACATGAATAAACCTTTGAACAGTTTTTACAAAAAACATATGGAGAAAATCCTCTTCTGTTTATAAAAAAAAGAACCTGATCACCGTTTTCTAAATGATATTTTACTTTTTCTATTGTTTTAGATGAAATCCAAGATTGATTATTGAGTTTATACTTATTTAAATCAATAATTTCATGCTTAGGAAGCTGAGCATTTTTATATCTATTTATTATTCTGGAGTAAGAATACTTTTTTTTTTTAATATTTTCGTAGGTTTCTATTGATGGTACCGCAGACACGAGATCTATTGGTATATTTTCAAAAGAGGCTCTTGAAATTGCCATGTCACGTGCATTATAAATTACGCCTTCATCTTGCTTATATGATTGATCATGTTCTTCATCTACAATAATAATTCCTAATTTACTAAATGGTAAAAATAATGCAGACCTTGCTCCTATAACTACTTTAATTTTTTGATTATTTAGTCCAGCCCAAATAATTTTTTTCTTCTTTTTTGTTATTCCTGAGTGCCAAATAGCAGGTGCAAATCCAAAAAAATCTATAAACTTTTTCTCAAATTCAGATGTTAAACCTATCTCTGGTAACAAAATTAACCCTTGATAACCTTTGTCAATTTTTTCTTTTATTGAATTAAAATATACTATTGTTTTTCCAGATCCAGTTGTACCTTGAAGAACATGAACTCTAAATTCTTTGTTTTTAATTTTTAATTCATCAAGACTTTTTTTTTGTTCATTAGAAAGTTTAAAATCATTATTTTTTTTAATTAACTTGTAACTTTCATATTCTTTATCAGGCATTTCTTCTACTGCTTCATTACTTAACAAATGTAGTTTTAAAGACATTCCTTTGGGAATTAGATTGTATTCCGAAAACCAATTTAAAAATTTAATCGTATTTTCATTTAATGGTTTTATTTTAAGTTTTTTCACCACTTTTTTTAGATTAAAATATTTTTGATTACTTGGCTCAAAATGATTCCAAACTACACCAATCATTTTTGTTTTACCGAAAGGCACTAATACATACTCGCCAATTTTTAAACTCATATCAGACTGGTACGTAAATGGATAGTTAAAGATATTAGGTAAAAGAATTGGCACTTTCATATTTGTATATTATGAAAATATATTATATGAGTTTTAGAATTTATTACAAAAACATATGAAAGCTGGACCCAATGATTTTTTAGGAAGATTTCGAGAGATAATATCAGATCCATTGAATCTTTTAATAGAACGACATTCTTCTTCTGGAATGGTTGATAGAGAAGGGTATGTGTACCTACATAATGGAAATAGAGTCCCTGTTGCTGGAGAAGATTCTTATTATGGGGACTTTAGTAAAGTCTTGATAATAAATAGGGGTGTTCATGAACCTCTAGAAGAGTTTTGTTTCCAAGAAACGTTGAAGAAAATTACAGACCAACAGCCAATAATGATTGAGCTTGGTTCTTACTGGGCACATTATTCAATGTGGTTTTTAAAAAAATTTCCTAAAGCTGAGTGCTTCATGGTTGAACCTAATAGCAAAGCACTAAACGTAGGCCAGAGAAATTTTCAAATTAATAATTTTTCAAATAGTCAATTCATTCTGCAAAAAGTTGCTAATGATGGTTTTAAATTAGATTCATTTGCAAAAAAAAAAAAATTAAAAAAAGTTTCAATATTACATTCTGATATTCAAGGTTATGAACTTGAAATGCTTGATGGTGCAAAAAATTTTCTTACTCAGCAAATTGTTAATTATATTTTTGTTTCAACACATAATCAAAAAATTCATGAAGAAGCTATAAGAAAGTTAGAGTCATATGGTTACATAGTCGAAGTATCTTCGGACTTTGATCATCATACAACATCTTATGATGGTTTTATATTAGCAACTGCTTCCTCAGCAGAGCGTATCTTCAAAACCTTTCATCCTGTTGGCAGAACTGAAATTATATCGGGGACACCACCTGAAATGATCAAATATTTGCGTTCTGTTATTGACTGATTATTAAGAGTGTATTGCTCTTTTATCTACAGATAAAGCTGCCTCTTTTACTGCCTCAGAAAAAGTTGGGTGAGCATGACAGGTTCGTGCAATATCTTCAGCGCTTGCTCCAAATTCCATAGCAACTCCTATTTCTGCAATCATTTCGCCTGCATGAGGGCCTATCATATGAACACCTAATATTTTATCAGTTTTTTCGTCTGCTAGTATTTTTACAAAACCCTCGGGTTCATCTATAGCTTTGGCTCTTGAATTAGCTAAGAAAGGAAACTTTCCTACTTTATATTTTTTTTTTAATTCTTTTAATTGTTCTTCAGTTTTTCCAACTGATGCAACTTCTGGAGATGTATAAATTACACCAGGTATAACATCATAATTAACGTGCCCTGATTGTCCTGCAATCAGTTCTGCTACTGCAATTCCTTCTTCTTCAGCTTTGTGTGCTAGCATGGGTCCAGATATAACATCTCCAATTGCATAGATATTCTTCACATTTGTTTCAAAATTACTGTTAGTTTTTATTCTCTTTTTATCATCTAAAATAATATTTATTTTTTCTAAATTTAAATTTTTTGTATTTGGTTTTCTACCAACAGAAATTAAGACCACATCACAATCAATATCAGCTTTTTTCCCATCTTTATCTTTTGTTGTAATTTTAACCCCATTATTATTTTTTTTAATGCTTTCTAGTTTTGTTTGTAAATTAAATTTGATTCCTTGTTTTTTTAATATCTTCATAAACTCATTAGAAATTTCTCTATCCATTCCAGGTGTAATATGATCTAAAAATTCTATTACATGTACTTCAGTTCCAAATCTTGACCAAACTGAACCCATTTCTAAACCTATATACCCTCCGCCAACTACTACCATTTTTTTTGGTACCTTTTTTAAAGATAGAGCACCAGTAGATGATAAAATGCTTTTTTCATCGAATTCTATGCCGGGTAATGAAGCTGGCACCGAACCTGTACTTATGATTGTTTTTTCTGTTTCAATTAATATTTCTTTATTTTTATCATCTTTTACTAAAATTTTTTGTGCAGATTTAAAGCTAGCTGTGCCTTTATAATAAGAAATCTTATTTTTTTTAAATAAAAATTCCACTCCTTTGGTTAAAGTATCTACTGCCTTATTTTTATTCTGCATTATTTTATCTAAATTTAGCTTAACTTGGCCAACTTCTATTCCAAGGCTAGAAAAATTTTTTGTTTTTTCAAAATTTTCAGACAAATTAAGTAAACTTTTTGATGGTATACATCCTATATTTAAACATGTTCCTCCCAATGATCCTTTAGAATCTATACAGGCTGTTTTTATACCTAATTGTGATAGTCTTATTGCACATACATATCCTCCGGGACCCCCACCGATAACAACTACTTGAAATTTTTCTGACATTTAAATATTTAAAAATAACCTTCTAGGATCTTCTAAATTCTCTTTTATAGTTTTTAAAAATGATACCGAATCTTTTCCGTCTATTATTCGATGATCATAAGATAAAGCTAGATACATCACAGGTCTTATTTTAATTTCACCGTCAACTACAATCGGCCTATCAACAATATTATGCATACCTAATACTCCTGACTGTGGCAGATTTAGAATAGGAGTAGAAAGCATAGATCCATAAACTCCCCCATTACTAATTGTAAAAGTGCCTCCCTGTAGATCTTCAATGGTTAGCTTTCCATCTTTAGCTTTATCTGAGAGTTTTTTTATATTTTTTTCTATATCAGCGAATGATAATTCATCCGCATTTCTTAAAACCGGAACAACTAGGCCTTTTTCTGTGCCTACAGCAAAACTTATATTATAATAATTTTTATAAACTATTTCATCATTTTCTATTTCAGCATTAACAGCTGGAAAATTTTTTAAAGCAACTACGGAAGCTTTTACAAAAAAGGACATAAATCCTAATTTAATTCCATATCTTTCTTGAAAATCATCCTGATTTTCTTTTCTCATTTCGACAATATTTGTCATATCTACTTCGTTAAAAGTTGTAAGCAAGGCTGCATTTTCTTGGGCTTGTTTTAATCTTTTTGCTATAGTTTGTCGTAATCTAGTCATTTTAATTCTTTCCTCATGACCGTATTTAATTTTTCTCTCAGATGGACCGGGGTTAACACCCATTAAGTTAATCAAATCTTCTTTGAGTACTCTTCCTTCTTTTCCAGATCCCTTTATTTTCTTTACATCAATTTTATTTTCAGCAACTATTTTTCTTACTGCTGGTGATAAGTTTTGATTAGTCTCTATTTTTTCCTCAACTAAATTTGTTAAAACTAAAGGTTTTTCTTCTAAAGAGCTCTCTTCTTGATCAACTTCTTTATTTTCTAAAACTAAAGGTTTTTTCTCCATGAAGCTTTCTTCTTCATCTGTTTCTTCTTCCTTAAAAATTTTAATTTCTTTTTTTTCCTTATTTTTTTCAACATCAATTTTTACAACATTATTTTCTTCTTTATCTCCTAGCTTTTCTTTTAAATTATTATTGGTATGACCTTTTGAATTTGAGTTGATTAAACCTAATGTCGAGCCAACTTTAACTACATCACCTTCACTTGCACTAATTTTTCCTAAAACTCCATTAACTGGTGATGGAACTTCAAGATTAACTTTGTCTGTTTCAAGTTCAACTATTGGTTCGTCTGCCTCTATACTATCTCCAGTATTTTTTAACCATTTAGCAACTGTTGCTTCTGTTATGCTTTCTCCTAATGCTGGTACCACAATCTTTTCACTCATTTTTATTCAAACACCTGATCTATTATTGCTTTCTGTTGCGCTAAATGCCTTTTAGCATATCCAGTCGCTGGAGATGCTGCGGGATTTCTACCTATATACATGATTTCTTTATTTTTAGCTCCAATATACTTTAATGTCCATTGAATATAATCTCGCACTAAAAGCCATGCGCCCATATTCTTTGGTTCTTCTTGGCACCAGTAAAATTTTGCATTTTTTGCATATTTTTTAATCTCTTTAACCAAAGGTTTAACGGGGAATGGGTATAATTGTTCAATTCTAAAAATTATTACATCATCAACTTTCATCTTTTCTCTAGCTTGTAAAAGATCAAAGTATATTTTGCCAGAACACAAAATAACTTTATTAATTTTTTTTAGTTTTATAAAACCATTTTCTTTAGGGTCAATAGCGTGATCCCATAAAACTCTATGAAAAGAATTTTTTTTACCAAAATCATCTAAATTTGATACACAAAGTTTATTCCTTAATAATGATTTTGGTGTCATAATAACTAATGGTTTTCTGAAATCTCTATGTATTTGACGTCTCAAGGCATGAAAATAATTTGCTGGAGTTGTACAGTTCATAACTTGCAAATTATCCTGAGCACATAGCTGTAAAAATCTTTCTAGTCTTCCAGATGAATGTTCGGGACCTTGTCCTTCATATCCATGAGGTAAAAGCATTACAAGTCCACTTGCTCTAGACCATTTTCTCTCTCCTGATGAAATAAACTGGTCTATAATTATTTGGGCACCATTAGCAAAATCTCCAAATTGTGCTTCCCAAATAGTTAAGGTGCTTGGTTCAACTAAACTGTAACCATATTCAAATCCAAGTACAGCAAGCTCAGATAGAAAACTATCAACAATTTCAAATTTTTTTTGATTTTTTGAAATATTATTTAACGGTATGTAGCGAGAGTTGTTTATTTGATTTCTTAGAACAGAATGTCTTTGACTGAATGTTCCTCTTCCAGAGTCTTGGCCAACAAGTCTTACAGGAAAACCTTCTTCGAGCAGTGTGCCGAATGCCAATGCTTCAGCTGATGACCAGTCTATTCCTTTTTGCTTAATAATCGATTGTTTTCTCAGTTCTAAAACTTTAGAAATTGTTTTATGAACATTGACTGTTGGAGGAATAGTATTAATTGTTTCAGAAATTTTTTGAATCTTAGACAAATCTACTCCACTTTTTCCTCTTTTGTCTTTGCCTTTTTCTGGCTTATATCTTGACCATGTTCCTTCATACCACTCAATTTTAGGTTTATAGTCTTTAGCAGTTTTGTACTGTTCTTCGAGAAGATTTTTAAAATCATTTTTCATTTTTTCAAATTCTTCTGCAGTAATACTTCCTTCTTTAACAAGTCTGTTACCGTAAACATTTAGTGTTGTAGGATGTTGTCTAATTTTTTTATACATTAAAGGTTGAGTGAACGAAGGTTCATCTCCTTCGTTATGGCCAAATCTTCGATAGCAAATCATATCAATGACAACATCTTTATTAAATTTATGTCTAAATTCGATTGCGATCTTTGCGCAATAAATAACTGCCTCTGGATCGTCTCCATTACAATGTAAAATCGGTGCATCAACAACTTTTCCCATGTCAGAAGGGTAAGGGCTTGATCTTGCAAATCTAGGACTTGTTGTAAAACCAATCTGATTATTTACAATTATATGTATTGTTCCTCCTGTATTGTGACCAGGCAAACCAGACATTGCAAAACATTCGGCTACTATACCCTGTCCTGCAAAGGCAGCATCACCATGAATTAATATCGGTATTACTTTATTTCTTTTTGTGTCTTTGTGAAAAAATTGCTTTGCTCTTGTTTGTCCTAAAACAACTGGATCTACAGCTTCTAAATGTGAGGGATTATCAGTTAAACTGACGTGTACTGAATTACCATCAAATTCCCTGTTTGATGATGCTCCCAAATGATATTTAACATCTCCAGTGGATTCTTCAGCAGTACTTGAAAATTCTCCTGCAAACTCATTAAAAATTCTTTTGTAAGACTTTTGTAAAACATTTGCCAAAACATTCAATCTACCTCTATGTGGCATACCGATCTTAATCTCTTTAACTCCTAATTGTCCCCCTCTTTTAATAATTTGTTCCATAGCGGGAATTAAAGATTCTGCCCCGTCTAATCCAAATCTTTTTGTCCCAACATATTTTTTTGCTAAAAATTTTTCGAAGCCTTCGGCTTGAATAATTTTATTAAGTATTGCTTTTTTACCAATATCTGTAAATTTAAGTTGGTTTTCCTCTTTTTCCATTCTATTTCTAAACCAGACTTTTTCTATTGGATCTGAAATATGCATATATTCAACACCAATCGTAGAACAATAAATCTTCTTTAAACTGGAAATTATTTCATTCACTGTAGAGTAACCTTTATCCAAATAAGAATGTAAGAAAATTTTTTTATCATAGTCTTCTTTAATAAATCCATGATCTGATGGATGCAGTTCATGAAGATATTTTCTTTCCATCATTCCAAGTGGGTCTAGATTGGCAATTAAATGGCCTCTAATTCTGTAGGCTCTAATTAAAGCTATCGCTCTAATTGTGTTTGCTTTTTCTTTTTCTACATCCTGCTTGTCGTATAAGTTTTTATCTTTAGTGAAATTTTTACTAAAATTTATTTTTTTTCTATTTTTTTTCCAACTGGGTCCTTCAATTTCTTTTGCAATTAAATTTAAATCTTCACCTAAAGTTTCAAAATAATTTTTCCAACTTTCTGGAAGAGTAGGATCTTTCTCAATATATTTTGAATACATTTCTTCAATAAATGCACTATTGGATTTGCTTAAAAATGAAGTTTGTTCAAACTCTATATTTTTTGAAGAGGGCATTAATTTATTATGTTATTATATTATCTGAAAATAGTTTTTCAATTAGACAATTTATTTAATAATGTTTTGCCTATTTCTGCAGGTGATTTTGCGATAGTAATTCCACATTCCTTCATCTTATTTATTTTATCTTGAGCTGTTCCTTTACCTCCTGAGATAATAGCTCCAGCATGACCCATTCGTCTTCCAGGTGGAGCAGTAATTCCAGCAATAAAACCAACAATTGGTTTTTTAACTTTGTGGTTTTTTAAAAATTCAGAAGCTTCCTCCTCTGATGTTCCACCTATTTCTCCGATCATCAAAATTGATTTGGTTTCATCGTCCTTTAAGAATAAATCCAAACAATCAATAAAACTTGTTCCATTTATTGGATCTCCACCGATTCCAATACACGATGATTGGCCTAAACCATTTTCAGTAGTCTGTGCAACCGCTTCATAAGTTAAAGTACCAGATCTTGATACAATTCCCACGGTACCTTTCTTATGAATAATACCAGGCATAATTCCAATTTTACATTCGTCAGGAGTAATTATTCCAGGGCAATTAGGTCCTATCAACCTACTCTTTGAATTCTTTAATTTTAACTTAACTTGAAGCATATCTTGCACAGGTATACCCTCAGTTACACAAACTATAATTTCTATAGAAGATTCAATTGCTTCAATTATAGCTGATGCAGCAAATTTTGCTGGAACATAAATCATGCTTGCATTAGCACCAGTTTCTTTTTTTGCTTCTTCAACAGTATTAAAAACGGGCCGATCAAGATGTGTTTGTCCTCCTTTTTTTGGAGTAACACCACCTACCAAATTTGTTCCATATTTAATTGCTTGTTCGGAGTGAAATGTGCCATGAGATCCTGTAAAACCTTGACAAATTACTTTTGTATTTTTATTAACTAATATTGACATGTTACTTTATAGCTCCCACAATTTTTTTTGCTGCATCATCTAAATTTTCAGCTGAAATTAATTTTAATCCTGAACTATCTAATATTTTTTTTCCTTCTTTAAAATTTGTTCCTGCTAATCTGACTACTAAAGGAACATTAATGTCCATATCTTTTGCCGCATTAACTACGCCTTGTGCAAGCACATCACACCTCATAATTCCTCCAAAAATATTTATTAGAATTCCTTTAACATTTTTATCCGAGAGAATTAATTTAAGCGCTTCCGTAACTTTTTCTTTAGAGGCTCCACCTCCAACATCCAAAAAATTAGCAGGTTCTTTTCCATATAGTTTTATAATATCCATTGTAGCCATAGCTAAACCAGCACCATTAACCATACATCCTATGCTTCCATCTAATTTAATATAAGATAAATCATGTTTGCTTGCTTCTATTTCAATTGGATCTTCTTCGCTTAAGTCTCTAAGTTCAGCTATCTCAGGATGTTTAAACAAAGCATTATCGTCAAAATTAACTTTTGCATCTAAACAAATTAAATTTCCCTCTTTAGTCAAAATTAGTGGATTAATTTCAACCATGCTAGCATCGGTACTTACAAACATTTTGTAAATTGCTTTTATTAAATTTTTTGCTTGTTCATGCACTTTCTTTTCTAAAGAAAAGATTTTTATTATATTTTGACAATCTTCATTTAAAATTTCTTTGGAATAATTGATTTTTGTAGTAATAATTTTTTCTGGATTGTTTTTTGCTACCTCTTCTATATCTACTCCTCCTTGATCACTTGAAATAAATGCAATTTTTGAGCTAGCTCTATCAACTAAACAAGATAAATAAAATTCTTTTTCTATATTGGAAGATTCCTCAACATATAGTCTTCTAACCACTTTGCCTTCTTGGCCTGTTTGATGAGTAATGAGTTTTTTACCCATCATTTCTTTTGATGCTTTTTTTAATTCTTCAATACTATCAAGTATTTTTACGCCACCAGCTTTACCTCTACCTCCCGCATGAATTTGTGCTTTTAAAATATATTTATTAGTTTTTAATGATTTTGATTTTTCAATTAATTCTTCAACTGTTAATCCAAAAACTCCATTTGGCACAGGTACTCCATATTTTTTTAAGATTTGTTTCGCTTGGTGTTCGTGAATATTCATTACTTAGAGAGATCTGGATCTATTTTAGATGCAGCTTCCCATAATTTTTTAACAGCCTCAATTGAATTAACAAACTCTTTTTTTTCTTTATTATCTAGATTTATTTCTTCAATTTTTTCTACCCCTGATTTACCAATGATGACAGGTACTCCTGCATAAATATTTTTAACACCATATTCGCCATTAAGATAAGCAGCGCAGGGTAATAGTTTTTTTTCATCTTTTAAATACGCTTCAGCCATCTGAACTCCTGATGCTGCTGGTGCATAAAATGCAGAACCTTTTTCTAAATATTTAACAATCTCTGCACCTCCATCTCTAGTTCTTTGATTTATTTCTTCTAATCTCTCAAGTGATAATTTTCCTTCTTTCACTAAATCTAACAAAGGTTTTCCTGAAACCTTTGTAAACCTTGGCAGCGGAACCATTGTGTCTCCATGACCTCCCATTACCATTGCTTCGATTTCTTTCACTGGAACTTTTAACTCTTGCGATAAAAATAATTTAAATCTTGAACTATCTAAAATTCCTGCCATTCCAACTACTTTATTTGTAGGTAAATTTGAATATTTTTGAAAAGCCATCACCATTACATCTAATGGATTTGTAATACATATAACAAAAGCATCTGCAGCATGTTTTTTTATTCCTTCAGCGACTTGCTTAATAATTTTTAAATTAATACCCAAAAGGTCATCTCTGCTCATGCCAGGTTTTCTAGGAACTCCAGCAGTAATAATTATTGCGTCTGAATTTTTTATGTCTTCATATTTATCAGTCCCGGAAAAACTAACATTAAATCCATCTACAGATGATGACTGCGCAATATCCAAAGCTTTGCCTTTAGCAATTCCACTAGCAACATCAAAAAGGACAACTTCTGAGGCTGTTTCTTTTAAACCAATTAAGTGCGCTAACGTTCCACCAATTTGACCTGCTCCAATTAAAGATATTTTTTTCATAATTTTTTATTTCATAGTTGGCATTACAAATTCTGCATTTGATCTTATTCCAGAAGGCCACCTTGATGTTACAGTTTTAAGTTTAGTATAAAATCTTACCCCTTCAAGTCCATGCATTGCACTATCACCAAATAGTGATCTTTTCCAACCTCCGAAACTATGAAATGCCATTGGAACAGGTATTGGTACATTTATACCGACCATACCTACTTGAATTTTGCTAGCAAATGTTCTTCCTGCGTCTCCATCTCTAGTGTAAATACTTACTCCATTACCATACTCATGCTCATTAATTAGTTTTGTAGCCTCTTCAAAAGTTTTTACTCTCACAACTGACAATACAGGACCAAATATTTCCTCTTTATAAATTCTCATATCTCTTTTAACATTATCAAACAGGCAACCACCTATAAAAAAACCATTTTCATAACCTTGAAGTTTTAAATTTCTTCCATCAACAACTAGATTGGCTCCTTCTTTTACACCCAGATCTACATATCCTTTTACTTTTTCTAAGTGTTCTTTTGTTACCAGTGGTCCCATCTCCGAATTTTTATCCATACCCGGTCCAACTTTTAATAACTCCACTTTTTTTGATAAGCGAGAAACAAGTTCATCCCCAATATTTCCTACGGCTACTGCAACAGATTGTGCCATACATCTTTCGCCAGCCGATCCATATGCTGCTCCCATCAATCCATTAACCGCACCATCAATATCGCAATCGGGCATAACAACTAAATGATTTTTCGCCCCTCCTAAAGCTTGAACTCTCTTCTCATTCTTTGCTGAATTTTCATAAATATATTTTGCAATATTTGTTGAACCAACAAAACTTACAGCTTGAATTTCTTTATTTTCTAAAATTGCATCTACAGCTTCCTTATCTCCATTAACAACATTAAACACTCCATCTGGGAGACCTGCTTCTTTAAGCAGTTTGGCCAATTTTATTGAACAAGACGGATCCTTTTCTGAAGGTTTTAAAATAAAAGTGTTTCCACATGCAATTGCAATTGGAAACATCCACATTGGTACCATAGCTGGAAAATTAAACGGAGTTATTCCCGCAACAACTCCTAATGGTTGGCGCATGGACCAACTATCAACATTTGTACCAACATTTTCTGAAAATTCTCCCTTAAGAACTTGTGGAATGCCACATGCAAATTCGACAACTTCTAATCCCCTTGTTAGAGATCCTTTTGCATCTTCATAAACTTTTCCATGCTCAGATACTATCAGCTCGGTAAGCTCCTCTGAGTTTTTCTCTATTAATTCTTTAAATTTAAACATAACCCTAGCTCTTTGAAGCGCTGGTTTTAAAGACCATGACTCAAATGCTTTTTTTGCAATATCAACTGCTTTATTTAGATCAGATTTGTTAGCTAATAATACCTCGGATTCTTGTTCCCCTGTGGCAGGATTAAAAACTTTACCTTTTTTATTTGATGAACCTAAGAATAGTTCACCACCAACAAAATGCTGTATTAAATTCATGGCTAAAATTATTTAAATAAGTAATCAGCTTGTTGCAAGCATTTTTTTTATAGATGCAATTGCTTTTGCTGGATTTAATCCTTTTGGACAAGCATTAGTACAATTCATAATGGTATGGCATCTATAAAGTTTTAATTCATCTGCAACTTTTTTTAACCTTTCTTTTCTTTCTTCATCTCTGCTATCAATTATCCATCTATAGGCTTGTAGCAAAACTGCAGGTCCAAGATACTTGTCTCCATTCCACCAATAACTTGGGCATGAAGTAGAGCAGCAAGCACACATTATACATTCGTACAGACCATCTAATTTAGATCTATCTTCTATTGACTGAATATTCTCCTTTGCATCATCTTTTTTTGAATTTTTTAACCATGGTTCTACAGACGCATATTGCTTATACAATGTACTCAAATCCCCGATTAAATCTTTTTGAACTTTTAGATGGGGTAAGGGATAAATATTTATATCTCCCTTTATTTCTTTATGTGGTTTTGTACAAGCTAAACCATTTTTTCCATCCATATTCATTGCACATGAACCACAAACTCCATGAGCGCATGATCTTCTATACGCAATCGATGGATCAATTTCATTTTTAATTTTATTTAATAAATCTAATACTTTTGAAGGACAATTATCCATGTCTACTTCGTAAGTATCTATTCGAGGTTTATCACCTGTAGAAGGATCCCATCTATAAATATTAACTTTTCGAATATTTTTTGAGCCAGTATTATCTTTATAATATTTACCCTTTTGAACTTTCGAGTTTTGGGGTAAATTTATTTGGACCATTAATATACTCTTTCTTGAGGTGGAAAATATTGTACATCATTTGATAAGGTAGATCTATGTACATCTCTATAAGCAATCTTAGTTTTACTTCCTTCACACCAGGATAACGTATGTTTCATAAAATTATTGTCATCCCTTTTAGGATGATCTTCTCTAGCATGTGCACCTCTACTTTCTTTACGTTCATATGCAGAGTCTATAGTAACAATAGCCTGTCTAATTAAATTATCAAATTCAAGCGTTTCTACTAAGTCAGTATTAAAAATTAATGACTTATCTTTTACAGAAATAGATTCTATTCCTTCATAAGGCTTTCTAATTTCTTCTACGCCTTCTTTTAAAGTTTTTTCGGTTCTAAAAACTGCACATTTTGATTGCATTGTTCTCTGCATAGCAAGTCTTAAATCTGCAGTTCTATTGCTTCCATTTCCATTTCTTAACTTTTCAAATCTATCTAAACATTTATCTGTTTCAGATTGAGGTATTTCTTCATGAGCTGTACCAGGTTTAACAATTTCTGATGCTCTTTTTGCTGCTGCTCTTCCAAAAACCACTAAATCGATTAAAGAATTGGAACCCAATCTATTTGCACCATGAACAGAAACACAAGCTGCTTCTCCAATAGCCATAAGACCAGGAACGATTTTTTCAGATCCATTTAATGTTAAAACTTCAGCTTTGTAGTTTGTAGGAATACCACCCATATTATAATGTACTGTGGGTACTACTGGTATAGGCTCTTTCGTTACATCAACATCGGCAAATAGCCTAGAAGACTCAGAAATTCCTGGTAATCTTTCTTCAATAACTTTTGGATCTAAATGGTTTAAATGAAGATGAACATGATCTTTTTCTTTTCCAACTCCTCTTCCTTCGTTTATTTCTACAGCTATCGATCTACTTACAACATCTCTAGATGCGAGATCTTTTGCTTTAGGAGCATAACGTTCCATAAATCTTTCTCCTTTAGAATTTAGTAGATATCCACCTTCACCTCTTACACCCTCTGAAATTAGAGTTCCATGACCATAAATTCCTGTAGGGTGAAACTGAACGAACTCCATATCTTGTAGAGGTAAACCAGCTCTCAAAACCATTGCATTTCCATCGCCCGTACATGTATGTGCAGAGGTTGATGAATAGTAAGTCTTACCATATCCACCAGTAGCTATAATTGTAATATGTGATCTAAATCTATGAATAGTTCCATCATTTAAATTCCATGCAATTAAACCCTTACATTCTCCATTTTTCATTAATAGATCTAATGCAAAATATTCAATAAAAAATTCTGTATTATGTTTTAAAGCCTGACCGTACATTGTATGTAGTATAGCATGACCGGTTCTGTCTGCTGCTGCACAAGTTCTTTGTACAGTTTCATTTCCATAATTTTTAGTCATTCCCCCAAAAGGTCTTTGATAAATTTTTCCATCCTCGGTTCGACTAAAAGGAACACCATATTTTTCTAGTTCCAAAACTGCTCGTGGTGCCTCCTTGCATAAATATTCAATACAGTCTTGATCCCCCAACCAGTCAGATCCTTTAACAGTATCATACATGTGCCATCTCCAATCATCTTCTCCCATGTTTCCTAATGCTGCAGAAATGCCACCTTGAGCTGCTGATGTATGGCTTCGAGTAGGAAATACTTTTGATATACAAGCTGTTTTTAAACCAGCCTCACTTAAGCCAACAGCTGCTCTTAATCCTGCGCCACCTGCGCCTAATACAACGACATCATATTCATGTTCTATAATTTTATATTTGCTCATTGACTTAGTTTAAATAGTGTTAGTAAAGTTGATATAGGTATTATTATAGCAAATAAAAAGAGTAATTTGTTTGCGACATTTTTTAATTTTTCATTCTCAATATAGTCTTCAAAAACCTCACTAATACTCAAAGCTGAGTAAAAATAAGCAAAAATAATAAACAATGAAAATAAAAATTGCGTTGGTTGGCTAGTAAAAAATAATAATACCTGGCTGTAAGTTTTATCGTAGAAAGATACTAAACTAAATAAAAACCATAACATCAATGGAACTAATATTGCTGAGCTTATTTTTAAAAATATCCATTTTTTGGTTGCATTAATCATAAAACTAAATTTCTTCCTAAAATAAAAATAAAAATTGTTAAAATAAATGACCCAAAAATAACTATAAGGCCAGTTATATTTGAGGTTTTTAATTCAAATCCTATTCCAAAATCCCAAAATAAATGTCTAATTTCACTTAAGATTTGAAAAGAAAAAGACCAAGCAGAAGCGATAATCACAAATTTACCAAAAAAAGTTCCAAAGAAATTCTGTATTAATTCATAATTTGAATTTCCTAAAAGCAAAAGTGATACCCAAAAACAAATTAAAGTTATAATTATTATATTTATAATACCGGTTATTCTATGAGAAATTGAAACCAAAGATGATATATGCCAATTATAAATTTGAATATGCGGTGATAGTGGATTATCGTTTTTCATTAATTATTTTTTATATATGCTTCAGCAATTTCCACGGAGTTCAATGCGGCTCCTCTTAACAAGTTGTCAGAAACACACCAAAGGTTAATCGAGTTTTTATTTGTATTATCTTTTCTAATTCTAGAAATAAATGTTTCGTTTTTTCCTTCAGCTTCAACTGGCGTTATATAACCTCCATCTTTCCTATCATCAATAACCTTACATCCATCAGCGCTATTTAAAGCTTCAGTAATTTTTTCCAAAGTGAATGGTTTTTCAAATTCTATATTCAAAGATTCTGCATGGGAAACGAGTACCGGAATTCTTACACATGTTGCTGTTAGTTCTATTTTACTATCTAAAATCTTTTTAGTTTCATTAACCATTTTTATTTCTTCTTTTGTATATCCTTCCTCAACAAACACATCAATATGAGGAATTGCATTAAATGCAATTTGTTTAGTAAAATTTTTTGAAATAATTTTTTTATTATTTAAAGAAAGTTTAGTTTGCTCTATCAGTTCATCCATCGGTGCTTTACCTGCGCCTGAAGTAGACTGATACGTAGAAATAACTACTCTTTTGACATTAAACAAATCATGTAATGGTTTTAAAATTATAACGAGTTGGGCTGTTGAACAATTTGGGTTTGCGATTATATTTTTTTTTAAATTTTTTAGTTGGTTTGAATTAACCTGAGGAACAATTAAAGGTACATCGGGATCCATTCTAAAATGACTCGAGTTATCTATTACAACAGAATGTTTTGCAGCAAGTGGAACATATTTTTCAGAAATTTTTCCTCCTGCTGAAAAAAAAGTAATATTTGCTTTTGAAAAATCAAAGCTTTCTAAATTTTCAACTTCAACTTCTTTGCCTTTGAATTTTAATTTTGATCCAGCACTTTTAGATGATGCAACTAAATACAAATTACCTATAGAAAAGTTTTTTTTTTCTAAAACTTCAATAATTTTTCTTCCAACATTTCCTGTTGCGCCTACTATCGCTATATTCATGATGAATTAGTTATACTAAATGAAAGGTAAATCGCAAACTTTTCCCTCAAAAACATCATCATTTATTGATATTTTAAATGTTTCCGAAACTTCAAAATAAGGTTTATCAATCATTGCGATCCCAATTACTTTTTTAAAATGTGGCGAATAAGTTCCTGATCTTAATTCACCAATTTTTGAATTTTTTCCATTAATAAGATTGATTGATTTTGATACATTTATTTCTTTTGCATCAATTACTACCCCCATTAACTTTCTTGTAACTCCTTTTTTTTTAATTTCTTTTAGTTTTTCTTTTCCAAGAAAATTAATATCTGTATCTAAATTTACATATTTATCTAATCCACACTCCAGTGGGTTATCATCATTATCCATATCATTACCATATGATAATAAAGCACTTTCAATTCTTTCAATTAAATTTGGACAACCAGCTTTTACATTAAATTCTTTTCCAACTTCAAATAATTTATCATATAAAGCTAATCCTGATTCTGTATTTTCTACATAAATTTCATAACCTCCTTGTTTTGACCACCCAGATTTTGCAATTAAATGTTTTGCCCCTGCAAATTCAAAATAATCAAAACCAAAAAATTTCATTTCGGTTATTTTTTTTCCAAATATTTTTTCCATAAGCGCAAATGATTTTGGTCCTTGCACAGCTAATATATCAACGTTGGGCTCAAATATTTTAACATCAAATTTTTTTCCTATGGCTAATCCTTTTGCAAATAAAATAACATCTGAGTCTGCGATAGAAATCCACCAACGATCTTCTCCTAGTTTTAAAATTACAGGATCGTTAATAATTCCTGCTTTATCATCAATAATTGGACAATAATAACATCTTCCTATTTTAGATTTTGATAGATCTCTACACGTCATTAATTGAACTAATTTTCCAGAGTCTTTGCCAGATATTTCAACTTGTCTTTCTCCAGCTACATCCCAAACTTGTACATTTTCTTTTAAATGACGGTAAGAATCTTCTAGAGATCCAAAAGCAGCAGGCAAAAGCATATGGTTGTAAGATGTATAAGCAGTCACACCTTGTTTTTCAATTCTTGAAGTGTATGGTGTGCTTCTAAGTCTTCTAGATCTTGCAATAGAATAATTTTTCATTTATTTTTTTGTATAAATTCTTTTACTAATTTTCTCATTTCAAATGCTTTTTCAAAAAGTATCATATGACCACAATTTGAAATAATTTTGGTTTGGCAGTTTTTTATCTGCTCTGACATTTTAACTCCAACCTTAATTGGCACCATTTTATCTAAGTCTCCAAAAATACATAACGTTGAACAATTAATTTTTTTAATTGCATTTTCGCCATCCTTATAATTATTACAGGCGTTTAAGTCTACTGCTAATACTTCTCGGATAGCTCTTGCGGAATTTACAATTTTTTTCACTGGATTCCCGCCTATAAAAGCTTTAGATCCCTCATAGCCCCATTTCATCATTAACAAAACTGCTTTTTCGTCTCCAGACTCTGCTAAATCTATAAGTTCTCTGTTAACTGGCATTTTGTTTGAACCAGCAACTAAAACCAACTTATCAATTAACTCTGGATATCTAGAAGCAAAGTCAATTCCAACAAGAGTTCCTTGTGAGT
>CACLQI010000011.1 GCA_902608975.1 uncultured Pelagibacteraceae bacterium | reverse complement strand
TGCACCTAAGAATTTTTCCCATTCATCATTTTTGTACCAATGGAAAACTTTATACATTTCGTCTGGCATTGCAGATTTAATAACTTCATCCTCTGCTAATCTATCTAAAGCTTCACCTAGACTTAATGGAAGTTTCTTAACATCTTTACCAGCTTTTTTAGCTTCATACATACTTCTAGATTCTGGCTTAGATGGTTTTAGATTTTTTGAAATACCGTGGTCACAAGCTTTTAATAAAGCTGCACCCAATAGATATGGATTGTGCATAGAGTCGACAGATCTATATTCAAATCTTCCTGGAGCAGAAACTCTTAAACCACAAGTTCTGTTTTGATATCCCCAATCAGCATAAACTGGAGCCCAAAAACCTTGATCCCAAAGTCTTCTGTAAGAATTGACAGTTGAAGATCCTAAAGCAGTTAAAGCAGGCAAGTGTTCCATTATTCCAGCAATGGACTGCAAACCAACTTTACCTGGCATTTGCATATCTTTAGTATCAGGCATAAAAGTATTTGTGCCTCCCTGAACATAACCAAAAACTTCCTCAACTCCGGGTAATTTTTTATTACCCAATTTGTTTGTTACAACTTTTCCGCCTTTCCATAAAGACATGTTTGTGTGGCAACCACTTGCGGACACACCCATAAACGGTTTTGTCATAAAGCATGCTATTAAATTATGTTCTCTTGCTACTTGAGCACAAATTTGTCTGTAAGTAGAAAGTCTATCAGCGTTTCTTAAAACGTTATCGTAAGTCCAGTTTAACTCTAATTGTCCCGGAGCATCTTCATGGTCACCTTGGATCATATCTAAACCCATAGCTGAAGCGTATTCAATTACCTTCATAAACACAGGTCTTAATGACTCAAATTGATCAATGTGATAACAATATGGTTTAGAAAAACCTTCTCCAGTAGGGGTTCCGTCAGCATTTTTTGTCAACCACATCATTTCAGGTTCTGTTCCAACTCTTAATTCTAATCCATGTTTCTTCTGGAATTCATCCATAAAAATTCTCAAATTACCTCTGCAATCAGAAGTTAAATGACCACCTGGATTTTGTCTTTCTTCTCTATTTCTAAAACAAGTTACAAAAACTCTTCCAATTCTTTTGTCCCACGGTAATTGACAGAAAGTTTCTGGGTCAGGTATACCAACAAGTTCCATAGCTTCAGGACCGTAACCAATATAATTTTTGTGTCTGTCTACAAATAAGTTGGCTGTAGATCCATAAACTAATTGAAAACCTTTTTCCGCCGTTCTTTCCCAATGGTCTGCGGGAATTCCTTTACCAACAACACGTCCTGTTACAGATATAAATTGGTAATAAATGTATGTAATTCCTAATTCATTAATTTTTTCTCTAACTTTTTTTACTAGCTTATCTCTTCCTGGTTGGTTTACATGTTTTTCTAGATCTGTCATTTTTCCCTCTTAACTATTTTAAGTTTAAAAAGGTAACTGAAAAAAAAACTTCTGTCTACTTAGATAAACTAACTCCAAGGAAATGGACTGTTCGAAGTGGGGTGAAGTTCCCCTTTCGCGTATCGATTGAATCTAAACGGTTTTAACAAATTACTCTCTTGACCTAAAATTTCTTGCGCAACCAAGTGTCCAACACCAATCATTTTGTAACCATGATTTGCATCTGCTATCATGTATACATTTTCAAAAAATCTGTCAAAAATTGGAAATGAATCTGGCGTTAAACATCCAAGTCCACCCGACGGACCTTTTCTATATAAATTAGATTTACCTTCAAATCTTTTTTGACAATGAGCTAAAGCAGATGACCACATGTCAGCAAACTCGTTTGTTGTTTGATACTCCGGGGACTCTAAACCGTAAGGATCAACATTTACTTTATCAAAATGTTTTTGAACTATATAGGGCGAGGTACCACCTTGTACACCCAAACCCTCAATGTCAGGTTTGTAGTATATACCCCATAATTTATCAGTAATTAGTTTCTTATCTTTATCTGAATATAAAGGAGCATCAGTATCTACATGAATCACTGGCGGTTGCTTACCATCATTAGTTCTTAAGTAGTCAGCTTCTACTCCCAAAACGCCTTCTTGTAAAAACCAATATTTCCACATATCAACTTCATGCGTTTTTCCATCTTGTCCTTTAATTTCTGCAGTTTTTGGAAGTTCTAACATATTCCAAAAATCTCTTACCCACGGACCTGCACCGACAACAACTTGGTCACACTCTATAGTACCTTTATCAGTTACCACTCCAGTAACTGCATTACTATTACTTCCTCTTTTGAAACCTGTTACCTTAACACCTTTGTGTACATTTACCCCGTTTGAGTTTGCTTTACTTTCTAAAGCTTTAATTGAGTCTTTATTAAAAGCGTATCCACCTTTTTTTTCATGAAGTACAGATGTAATCCCTTTTGCTTGCCAATCATCAAAAATTCCTTTCATGTACTTTGAGCAGTCTTTTTCACCTTCAATAAAAACTGAATCATAACCTATAGCTTTTTGTTGTTCATAAATACTAGCTACATCTTTATGCATAACTTCAGGTGAAATTTGCATATATCCTACGGCATTATATTTAAAAGCTTTTGGATCACTTTCCCAAACACTTACCGAATGGGCCATTAATTCTCTCATTGCGGGTTGAAAATAATTGTTTCTTACAACTCCACAAGCTATTCCACTTGCTCCAGCAGCAGTATCTTTTTTTTCTAAGACCACAATTTCACCAGGATTTTTATATGTTTCAGATAATTTCCAAGCTGTGCTTAGACCGTGAATTCCACCACCAATAATAACTACCTTAGCTTTAGTTGGTAAATTTGACATAAATTCTATTTGTTACTTGAATCACTAACAAAAGAAAAAACTTAATAAAGTTCTTTTTAAATATCTAAAAAGTATATATAAAAATCATACCTTAATTTTTGTATTTTTAGCTTAATATAAAAAATTATACTTATTTTATGAGCCATAAATTTTATAAACCAGCAAAGTCTAGGTTGCAGAGAAGTGAATTAGCAGTGCCAGGGTCATCGACTAAAATGTTTGAAAAAGCATTAAATTCAAATTCTGACTATATTTTTTTAGATCTTGAAGATGCTGTTTCTCCAAACGATAAAATTCCTGCGCGTCAAAATGTTATTAAGGCACTTAAAGAAATTAATTGGAAAGAGAAAGGAAAAACTATTTCTGTAAGAATTAATAGTTTAGATACTCATTATATGTATCGAGATTTGGTAGAAATTGTAGAGGAGGCAGGCGACAAAGTAGATACAATATTGGTACCAAAAGCAGGTACAGCCAGTGACGTTTACATGGTTGATTGTTTGTTAACACAAATTGAAGCTAATAAAAAAATAAAAAATAAAATAGGAATTGAATGTTTAATTGAAACAGCTTTAGGAATGTCGAACATAAAAGATATTGCAAAATCTAGCAGTAGATTAGAAGCTCTGCATTTTGGCGTGGCAGACTATGCTGCAAGTTTAAGAGCAAGAACAGTTGTGATAGGAGGATTAAACCCTGATTATCCTGGTGATCAATGGCACCACGGTTTGTCTAAACTGGTTATGACATGTAGAGCTTACGGCTTAAGAGCGATCGACGGACCATTTGGAGATTTTAATGATAGCAATGCATATATAGCATCAGCAAAAAGAGCAGCTGCAATTGGGATTGAAGGCAAATGGGCAATACATCCATCTCAAATTGATTTAGCAAATAAAGTTTTTTCTCCACCAGAATCTGAAGTAAATAAAGCTAAAAGAATTCTTGAAGAACTAGATAAAGCTGCAAAAGAAGGAAAAGGAGCTGCACAACTAGATGGAAGGATGATTGATGCAGCATCTGCACGTATGGCAGAAAATATTGTAAATATAGATAAACTTATTCAAAATAAATAAAATGGATATTCACGAGTATCAAGCAAAAAAAATACTTTCAGGATTTGGAGTTACAATTCCAAGAGGTGGAATTGTCTACAGCCCAGAGAATGCAGAAAATAAAGCTAGAGAACTTGGTGGATCTAAATGGGTTGTTAAAGCACAAATTCATTCTGGAGCCAGGGGAAAAGCAGGTGGTATAATTGTTTGTAATAGTGCTCTAGAAGTAGCGCAAGCAGCAGATAAACTTCTTGGTAAAAAATTAGTCACAAATCAAACAGGCCCAGAAGGAAAAATTACAAATAGAGTTTACATAGAGGAAGCTACTGAAATTAAAAAAGAGTTATATCTAGGACTAGTATTTGATCGTAGTTCAGAAAGTATAATGGTAGTGGCATCAACAGAAGGAGGAATGAGCGTTGAAGAAATTTCTAAGAAAAAACCGGAGACTATCATAAGATCAAAAATTGAAGTTGCTGTTGGAATGCAAAAATTTCAAGCAAGAGAAATCGCGTTTGGATTAAAAATTGAGCCAAAACTAATAGCAAGAGCGGCAGAAACAATTATTGGATGTTACAGAGCATTCAGCGAATTAGATGCTACCATGGTAGAGGTAAATCCATTAGTTATTTCAAATCAAGATCAAATACTTGCATTAGATTGTAAAATGAGCTTTGATAACAATGCCTTATTTAGAAGAAATCAAGTTTCAGAGTTAAGAGATAAAACACAAGAAAATAGTAATGAAGTTTATGCATCAGACAGAGGACTTAGCTACGTAAGTTTAGACGGAAATATTGGAAATATAATCAATGGTGCGGGCTTAGCAATGGCATCTATGGATATGATTAAATTGGCTGGAGGAGAACCAGCTAATTTTTTAGACGTAGGTGGTGGGGCAACTCCCGAAAAAATAGTTAAAGCTTTTAAATTAATATCAATGGATAAAAAAGTTAAGGTTATACTAGTTAATATTTTTGCAGGAATTAATAGATGTGATTGGGTTGCTGAGGGTATAGTTCAAGCATTACAAAAAATAGAAATCAAAGTTCCTCTGGTGATTAGATTGGCTGGAACAAACGTTGATAAAGGAAATAAAATTTTAAAAGAAAGTAAAATTAACTATATAGAAGCCAACACTTTAGAGGATGCTGCTAATAAAGCAGTTAAAGCTTTAGGAAAATAAAAATGTCAGTCTTAATAGATAAAAAAACAAAAATTATTATTCAAGGTTTTACTGGAAAAATGGGATCTTTTCATGCTGAAGAAATGATAAAATATGGATCGAATGTAGTAGGGGGAGTTACACCTGGAAAAGGTGGATTGAAACATTTAAACTTACCAGTTTTTAATACTGTTAAAGAAGCAGTAAAAAGTACAGGCGCAACAGCTTCAATTTTATTTGTTCCACCTGCTTTTGCAGCAGACTCCGCAATGGAAGCTGCTGATGCCGGGATAAAGACGTGTGTAGCAATTGTTGATGGAATCCCATCACACGACATGATTAAAATTAAACGTTATATGAGGAGATATTCTAGAACAGAAAAAATGACTCTTGTTGGTCCAAATTGCGCTGGAATTATTAGTCCTGGAAAAGCAATGTTAGGTATAATGCCAGGTCACATATACAAAGAAGGCAAAGTAGGAATTATAGGTAGATCAGGTACGCTTGGTTATGAAGCTGCTCAACAATTAAAAAACTTAAATATTGGGGTTTCTACAAGTGTAGGAATTGGAGGAGATCCTATTAATGGAAGTTCTTTTAAAGACATTTTAGAAAAATTCGAAGAAGACAATGAAACGGAAGCAGTTTTAATGATCGGAGAAATAGGTGGACCACAAGAAGTAGCAGCAGGAAAGTTTGCTAAAGAAAATATGAAAAAACCAGTTATAGCTTATATAGCAGGATTAACAGCCCCAAAGGGCAGAGTAATGGGACATGCTGGAGCGATCGTGTCAGCCTTCGGAGAAAGCGCAGTAGAAAAAGTTGAACTCTTAAAAGAATGTGGAGTTACTATTTCACAAAACCCTTCAGTAATGGGAGAAACTGTAAAATCAGCTTTAAATAGTAAAAATTAAAATATAAAGCAAATAGTTAACCATAAAGATTATTGTATAGTATAATTATCTTACATTAATAGTTTATACCAAATGCTAAAAAGAGACCTCTATTACGAAAGAATACCCACAAAATCTTTGAGAGATGACGTTCGATACTTGGGAAATATTTTAGGTAGAGTAATAAAAAAACAGGAGGGAGAAAGTTTTTTTAATTTAGTAGAGAGAATAAGATTGCTATCAAAAGCAAACATTAAAAATAAAAATAATAAAAATAGATTTAATAAAATTACTTCAGAAATTCAAAGACTTAAACCAATTAAAATATTTAAATTAGCAAGAGCATTTACTCATTTTATGAATTTTATTAATCTTAGTGAATCTATAGATGCCTCTAGAAAATTAGATGAATTTGAAAATTCTGGCCTGAAAGATAAACATAAGAATATTTTCATTGAAGAAATTTTCGAAAATTTTTTTAAAAATAAAAAAATTAAACCTCAAAAAATTTATAATATTGCAAAAAATCTTCATATCGGGATAGTTCTTACAGCTCATCCAACTGAAGTTAAAAGAAGAACTTTAATACAAAAATACCATAAAATAACTGAGATAATGGATCAAAGAGATCTTTTGAAGGATAAACCATCACGATTAAAAATTTTGGATAAAAAACTTTATGATGAGTTTACAATTATTTGGAATACTGATGATTTAAAAAGATTTAAACCTACTCCAGCTGAGGAAGCAAGATGGGGTTTGGCAGTAATTGAAGACAGTCTTTGGGAAACAATTCCAAAAGTTTACAGGAGATTAAATGCTATTTTTGTAAAACATATGGGCAGAGGTTTACCTAAAAATTTTAATCCAATTGAATTTGGATCTTGGATGGGAGGAGATAGAGACGGCAACCCAAATGTAACAGCAGCTATTACTAAAGAGGTAATACTTTTATCAAGGTGGGAAGCAGCAAAACTTTACGAGAAAGAATTAACAAAATTAATTAGAGGACTTTCAATGGAAAAATGTTCAAAAAAAATTCTAAAAACTACCGGAAAAACTTTTGAACCTTATAGAGTTTATTTAAGACCATTAAGAGATGAAATGAGAAAGACGCATAGATTAATAGAAAGACATTTGGTGGCAAAAAAACCATTAGATCAAAAAAAACTTTTATCTTCTAAAGAGGAAATTCTAAAACCTTTAAGAGTTGTAAGAGAGTCATTAGAGCAAAACCAAAGTGAAAACATTGCAAGCGGTGAATTGCTTGATTTAATGAGACGAGCTAAATGCTTTGGTATAAATTTAGCAAAATTGGATATAAGACAAGAGTCATCAAGGCATTCACAATTATTAGTAGAATATGTAAAGAAAAAAAATAAATCTAATTATTTAAATTGGGATGAAAATAAAAAAATTAAATATTTAGTAAATGAAATGAAGAAAAATAAAAAAATTTTCAAAAATTTTAATTTTAAAAATAAAGAAAACAAAGAAGTTTGGTCAACTTTTAAGATTTTAGCTGATGAGCCATCAGAATGTTTGGGTGCTTATGTAATATCAATGACTTCAGCAGCTTCAGATGTCTTAGCAGTTTATTTAATGCAAATGCAGGCAAATATTAAAAATAAATTACGAGTAGTTCCACTTTTTGAAACTTTGCAGGATTTAAAAAATGCAAAAACTATTATGGAAAAACTTTTTTCATTAAAGTGGTACAGAAAATTAATCAAAAACAATCAAGAAATTATGATTGGTTATTCAGACTCTAGTAAAGATGCTGGAAAATTATCTGCTAGCTGGCATCAATATAAACTTCAAGAAGAAGTTTTAACTATCGCAAAAAAATATAAAATTAATCTTACTTTTTTTCATGGCAGAGGAGGTTCAGCTGGAAGGGGCGGTGGACCAATTCAAGCAACGATGAGATCTCAACCTCCAAATTCGGTATATGGTCGTATTAGAATTACTGACCAAGGAGAAATGATACAACAAAAATATGGTTACGAACCTCTAGCAAAATATAATTTATGTAGTTACATAGGATCTATAATGGAGGCTACTCTAAACCCACCACCACAACCTAAAGATGGTTGGAGAAAATTAATAGAAAAAATGACAAAAATTTCTACTTTAGCTTATAGAAAAAATATAAACGAGAACTCAGATTTTATAAGATATTTTAAAACTGTTACACCTCACTTAGCTCTTGGAAAATTATCAATAGGATCACGACCTTCCAAAAGAAAAAATGTAGATAACATCCAAAGCTTAAGAGCAATACCTTGGGTATTTGCATGGACGCAAATAAGATTAATGTTACCAGCTTGGTTGGGAACTGGCGATGCCTTAAAATATTCTTCAGTAAAAAAACATAAAATTACCCTCACTGATATGGAAAAAAATTGGCCATTTTTCAATTCTACAATGGATATTTTAGATATGGTTATTTCAAAAGTTGACCCAGAGATATCAGAAGTTTATGAAAAAGCTCTTGCTGATAAAAAATTAACAGAAGTAGGTGACAAACTTAGATCAGAGTTTGGAATGATTAAAAAATTAAATAGATACATAACTCCACGGGAAATAATTAATCAAAGAAAAAAATTTAGAACAACAGTCCTAGTTAGAGACATTTATTCTGAAGTTTTAAATATACTACAAGCCGTAGTTATGAATAAATTATCAAAGAAAAAATTCAAATCTAATGATAAGAAATATCTTAATGATGCAATGATGACATCAATAGCAGGTATATCTGCGGCGATGAAGAATACCGGTTAAAGAGATATCTCTCTTAACTTTTTAAGATAATTTTCGAATTCTTCTACAAAACTTTCAGTTGGCTTGATATTTTTTTTTCTTTGATCCTTTACTGTTTTTTGTAAATAAAAAAAACCTTTTTCACAAGCTTCGTTAATTATTAATGCAGATTTTGGTCTCGAAGTTTTGAAAAGTTTTGTTTTTAACTCCTCTACAGTTATAGGCATATTTTGTTTATAATATGCCATGATTATAAGCATCATATGGTAGTGAGAAGGTGACTTTCTAAAAAAAAAATTACTTGAAGTGTGAGACTGCTTCATCTGTTCTTCCCAAAACTCTAGCAAAGCTTTTGTACTTTTCATTTAAGCTCTCACTTTTGTTTTTTGTGGATCATAAAAAGGAAATGGAACTATTTTTGCTGGAATTCTTTTTTGATGGCCATCCATTTTTCCTACCTCAACTTCGTTTCCTATTTCTGCATGTTTTACATCTATTCTACAAAGAGCAATATTTTTATTTAAAGTCTTGGATAGCATACCGCTAGTAATTACTCCTACTTGGCCTCTTCCAATATGAACTGTATTACCAGTTACAGCTGGTTCATGGCCCACCAATTCAAGACCAACAAGTTTTTTTTGCGGATTATTTTTTCTTTTTATTAACTCTTCTTTACCAATGAAATCATCTTCTTTAGTTTTAAGTGGTACCGTAAACCCTATGCCTGCTTCAAAAGGGTCTGTTTTATCATCAAACTCGTAACCATAAAATATTAGTCCAGCTTCTATACGAACCATATCTAAAGCTTCTAATCCCAAAGGGGATATTTTAAATTCTTTACCAGACTCAAAAACTTTGTCCCAAACTGTACCCGCATCTTTCGGGTGGCACCAGATTTCGAATCCTAATTCACCTGTATAACCGGTTCTTGATACCATAATTGGTGTTCCGGTTACGGATTCAATTCTTCCAATAGTCAATCTAAACCATTCTAAATCTTTAATTGACGGTTGAGTGTCAGGTGTCCATACAAATTTTTCCAAAATTTTTCTACTATTTGGACCCTGAACTGCAATATTGTGAATTTGATCAGTTGATGATTTTACCCAAACTTTAAAATTTTTCTTTTTTGCTTGCTCTTTTAGCCACTCACCACCATATTCTTGCCCGCCGATCCATCTAAAATTATCTTGTCCAAATTTCATTAATGTCCCATCGTCTATCATGCAGCCATTTTCGTAGCACATTGCAGAATAAACAACTTGACCCGCAGAAAGTTTTTTTACATTACGAGTAAGTGTATATTGCATTAAGTTTTCAGCATCAGGTCCTAAAATTTCAAATTTTCTTAGTGGAGATAAATCTGTAACAATCGCACTTTCTCTACATGAGGTATATTCTTTGACTGCGCCATGTCTCGTATAATTATTTGCTAACCAATAACCATTATAGTTTATAAAATTTTTAGTTAGTTTAGATGTTTTGGCATGAAAGCCAGTTTCTTGAGTAAGTTTTGGTTCCGAATCTGTATTCACTCTAAAAGCAACTCCTTTTGAAATTTTTTTATCTTTAGCGTAAGTTCTAACAAATATATCTGTTGGATTCCATCCATTTGCTGGATCAACATCACAAGGACATGCTGAAGATGCACATGTTAAATCTTTTAATGCTCTAAATAGCACATAATCACCTGGTCTGGACCAAGGCTCATCGAAAGAAGCAACGTTGTTAGCGTCAATTGCTGTATTAAAAAAAAGATTAATTGCTATCCAACCTTTTCTTGGTTTTACATCATAATTTTTTAGGACATTGTTAAAATTTGTAGAACAATTTATGTGTCCAAAATATCCCATATCCTCGTAATATTTAGCTGTACACGCGTAATTAAAAGTATCATGCCTTCCAACTGTATCTCTTACAACTTCAATTACTGGATCGTGGTTAGCATCGAAAAATTTAGAAAATAAACCTGGCATAGGATAAGCAGAGCCCATAAATGTTCGAGTTGCAGTAGGGTCAATTATGTCTTCAATGCCTTTATCAAGTTTTTTTTTATCGAAAGCTAAAAAATCTGAACATTGTCTACCACTTGTGTCGATGATTTGAATGTAATCTCCTTTTTTTACATCATAAGTTTCAGCAGTCATTCTTTTAATAAATTTTTCAGAAACTGGATCGTAAAGTGGTTCAGGCAAAACATACTGTTCTTTTTTTAATTCAAATTTAGCTCTATGCAAAAAAATTGTTAAACTTGAGGGTGGGTTTTGATTATGAACATCCATTGCCATACCTGGTGAAGCCAACATTACGATACATGCATCTTTTGACTTTAGATTTATTTTTTCACCCATTGGGCAGTCTTCACTAAATACAATTGATGATTTTGATTTGTTTAATTCGAGTTTCTTTTTTTTTAATAATTGTAAAATTTTTCTATCTTGATTAATGGCCTTTTTTAAGTAATCACCATTTGAATTTTCTTTTAAACTAAGGATTGATAAATCTCCTTTTCCTTTGGCATTAAATACAATTATTTCGCAAATTTGTTTTCCTTCATCATTAATTATTTCTATTTTATCCTCTGGAAATATTTCTAGAATATTAATACCACCACCTTGAATATGATATCTTTCAACTCCAGGTGGCAAAGTTCTTAAACCTGGGTTTTTAATAGCATTACTAGTTAACGACATAAACAGCGCTCTTTTTTATATGTCTATAATATATATATATGTTCTTGTTGACTATAAATTTCCTTAAGCCCATAATTGTTCATCTTAATATTAAGGAAAGGGGTAACAATGAAAAACAAAAACTTACCACTAATACTAATTGGTGTAGTAGTTATTATTGGTGTTATTTTCTTTATGCAGCAAGGAGATAAAACTGCAAAGAAAGCTGGTGATAGCGCAGAGCCGATTGTAATACCAACTCACAACTGGTCAAGCCAAGTTGTAATGGCCTATGTAATAGGAGGTATTTTCGAAGCGAACGGGAATAATGTTAAATATGTTCCTGCTGACTCACAAGCTGTATATGAATCAATTCGTATAGGTGATGTAACAATATCACACGAAGTTTGGGAATCTGCTTTTGGTAAATCATTCACTACTGCTCTTGATAAGGGTGGTATACTTGACTGGGGAGATCATGAAGCAAGAACTCTTGAGGATATGGGATATCCTGATTGGGTTGCTGCTAAATGTCCGGGTTTACCTGATTGGACAGCTTTAAAAAATCCTGACTGTGCAAAAGCTTTTGTAACACCTGACTCAGGTGGAAAAGGTCGTATGTTAGAAGGACCTCAAACTTGGCACGGAGATTTAATCCCTCAAAGAATTGACGCTTTAGGATTAGGTGATCTTTGGGTAGTTAAATTTGCTGGAAGCGCAGATGCACTTTGGGCAGAATTAGCGGCAGCTAAAAAAGAAGATAGAGGAACTATAATCTTTAACTGGACGCCAAACTTTACAGATGGTGCTGGTTTCACATTCATAAAATTTCCTCCATATACAGCTGGCTGTAGACCAGAAGATGGCGGAGATGGTAAATGTGGATCTCCAGATGGTTATTTGAAAAAGGCTGTTAATGCAGACTTTCCAAAAACTCATCCAGGAGCAGCAGGCATTTTCAAAAAAATGTCATTCTCTACAGGTCAAATTGGTGCAATGGCAGCTTTAGTTGACCTTGACAAAATGACTCACGAAGATGCAGCTAAAAAATGGTTAGCTGATAATGAGTCAGTTTGGAAAGCTTGGATGAACTAATTATAGAGTATAAAAGCTTATAAATTTAAAATCTCTCCCAACTTTGTTGGGGGGGATTTTTTTTTATAAAAATTTGTGTAAAATGTAAAAATGAAAAAATATGTCTTTATTATAATTTTAAGCTTTTTAATTACATCTTCGGCTTCAGCTCGAAAAGTAGGATGTAAAGAGGGAAATTGCGAAAATGGTTTTGGTTTGTGGGTTTCAACAGATGGAACTACATATGAAGGAGAATGGGCTGGAACAAAAAAAAATGGTCAAGGAGTAGAAACTTGGCCTAACGGCTATATTTACAAAGGTGAATTTAAAAATAGTGAATGGAGTGGACAAGGCATTTTAACTTTTCCAAATGGTGCAACTTATGAAGGAGAATGGGCTAATGGTTTCATGAATGGAAAAGGAACATTTACCTGGGCGGATGGAAAACAAAAAAAAGGAATTTGGAAAAACGGTAAATTGCAAGAGTAATTAAAATAAAATAATGCTTAAAAATAAATATTTAAATAAATTGTTAAATGATTTACCCGAACCAGTACGACAATTTGGTGGTTTAGTTTCAATAACAGTTTTTGTAATTTTATCTTTTACTATTTTAAATATTTATTGGGGCGGTGGTGATGAGTTAATTAGAAAAATGAAAATAGAAGAAGAAAGAATTGCACAAGAAAAAAAACTAAATGAAGTTATATCAAGTCTCCCATCGGGTATTGTAGTATTTTATGATGGAACTGATCATTACAAATTATCTAAAGAACAATATGAAGCGGTTTGTAAAATAACTAAACTTATTCCACAGCGTGCTATTATGGCTGCTCATTTCTTAAATTATAAAGCTTATGAATTATATACTATCAATGGTAATAAAATTAATGATACGTTTGTCGAATGGGACAAAAATGCAAATAAATGTTTTGCTGGTTACACCGTAAGTGGAAAAAATGTTGGAGTGAACGAAACAGCAAATGTTACAGGAGAAGTTTTAAGTTTTTTAAGTACGGGAATAGATACCAGAGTTTATTTTATTAAAAATTTTTAGGGAGGAAAAACAACGATTATATAGATTTTATTTTTATTGAATATCGTATAACTTGTTAAATAAAATGACTGATGCTGTAATTAAATGTGAATCTGTTTACAAAATATTTGGTACAAATGCAAAAAAAATGCTCCAAGAAGCAAATGGAAATGTAGATGCAAAAACATTCCAAGAAAAAGGATGTATTGTAGGGGTCAACAATGCTTCATTTGAAGTTTCAAAAGGAGAAATGCTGGTAGTAATGGGATTATCTGGTTCTGGAAAATCTACATTATTAAGATGTATTTCTAGATTAACAGATGCGACGGGAGGAAAAATTTATATAGAGGGCCAAGATTTATTATCATTAAAAGATAAGGATTTAATTGAACTTAGAAGAAATAAAATGGGAATGGTTTTTCAGAGTTTTGCTTTACTTCCACATAAAACAGTCTTGGAAAATATTGCTTTTCCACTCCAAATCAAAGGTTTAGAAACTGAAAAAAGTATTAATAAGGCCATGGACATGGTTAAACTTGTTGGTCTTGATGGAAGAGAAAATTATTTTCCAAGAGAACTTTCAGGGGGACAACAACAAAGAGTAGGTATCGCTCGTTCATTAGCTGTTGAACCTGATATTTGGTTTCTAGACGAACCTTTTTCTGCATTAGATCCATTGATTAGAAAAGAAATGCAAGATGAATTTTTAAGACTTCAAGAAAAACTAAAAAAAACAATTATGTTTATTACTCATGATTTTGATGAAGCATTAAAACTTGCTGATCGAATAGCAATCATGAAAGATGGAATAATTGAACAGTTAGATACACCTGCGAAAATTGTACTAAGTCCAGCCACAGAGTATGTAAAAAAATTTACTGAAGAAGTGCCAAGGGAAAAGGTTTTAATAATAGAAGATGTAATGGATGCACCAGCATCAGATAATTTAAGTGATCTAAAAGTTTCAAAAGATGAGATAATAGAAAATGTAGCTGAAAAAATTTTATCTCAAGAAAAATCAGTAGGTGTAATAGATAGTAATAATAAAATTGTTGGAACTGTTCATCCTTCAAAAATAATCCATACTGTTTTTGGAGGAAGAAAAGAAAACAGTTAAATTATGGAATTATTAAAAAAATATCCAAAATTATTTCAATGGTTATTTTTGTTAATTGTATTTTTTGGTTTATGTTTTGCAATTGATGTTCCTGAAACCTATAAATTTATAAGAGGTCAAGCTGAATTTATAAAAGATCCAAACCAAAGTACTTATATACTTTTTGGTAAAGAAGTAAGATATTACGCCTTTGATAATTTCTGGAGATTGCCCCCTTTACTTGGATGGCTGCCTATTTGGATAAATGACGGCCTATTTTTTCTATTGAATGAATGGATGCCAATGGAATTTTGGGATTCAGCTACACAAGAATATAAAACTCGACCTTTAGTATTGCAAATATCAAGAAATGTAACTGCGTTTATGACATTTCTTATTGAATTAATAAGAGAAATTTTATTAGGTGGCGTTGAAACAATTGTTGCATTTACAAGTTGGAATTTTGTAAGTGCATATCCCTGGGCAAAACTACCAGGCTTACCTTGGACAATTGTTGCTGCGGGTGCAGCCATCTTGGCTTACAAATTAAGCGGCAAGGGCTTAGCAATATTTGCTGGCTTAGTAATGATTTATATTTCAGTGTTTGGTCAATGGAAACCATCAATGCAAACACTTTCTTTTATCTTGGTAGCAGCACCACTTTCTTTTATTTTTGGATTAAGCTTAGGTGTTATGGCTTATAAAAGTAAACGTGTTGAGAAAGCATTGTATCCAATACTTTTAGTTATGCAGACTATGCCTCAATATGCTGTTCTCGTCCCTGCTATGGTTCTGTTTGGTATTGGTGATCATGCTGCAGTTATAATAACAATGGTTGTTGCTATTCCTCCTATGATCCTATTAACTTTGTTAGGTCTTAGAGGAGTATCTCCAGAAGTTATTGAAGCTGGTAAAATGAGCGGATGTAGTAATTGGCAACTTTTGACTGAGGTATTAATTCCAACTGCAAGAAGAGATATTTTGATTGGTGTGAACCAAGTAATTATGGTTTGTTTTTCTATGGCGGTTATTTCAGCTTTTATAGGCGCCAAAGGTCTAGGGTGGAATTTATTACTAGCTTTAAATCAACTAAATATTGGATTAGCATTAGAAGCAGGCTTATGCATTAGTTTGATTGCAATACTTTTGGATAAAATGTCTTTAGCTTGGGCCAATAAACAAACTGATTATTTCGGTAATTTGACATTTTTTCAGCGTTATAAAAACACAATATTTTTTGGTGGAGCTTTGTTGATTGGGGCAATACTTGCTCTTGCAGGATCTTTTTTCTTTAAAGAAGGCTTTAATTATTTATATGAGGTTCCTCATAATAAAGGAATATCAACTGCAGATTTCTGGAACAAAGGTGTTGATTGGATTTTTGATACTTTTTTTGTATACATAAAAGCATTTAATACATGGTTGATTACTGAAGTTCTTCAGCCAATGAGAGCACTATATCTAAGAATGCCAGCAGTTGCAACTTTAGTTTTAGTTGTTGGTGCGGGCTACATAATTGGTGGAATTCGTTCAGCTTTTACAGTAGGTGGATTAACATTGTTTATTGCTCTAAGTCCATGGTGGGATAGAGCATTAGTCACAACATACATGGCAACTTTTGGTGTCATCATATCTTGTACAATTGGTTTTACTGTTGGAACTTTATGTCAACAAAACAAATATACTACAAATTTTATGTTAGGAGTTTGTGATATTTTTCAAACATTTCCTTCCTTTGTATACTTAATCCCAGTAATGATGTTGTTTGGAGTTACGGACACTTCGGTACTAATTGCCGTAATTGTTTATGCTACTATACCCGCAACAAGATATACCATTGAAGGGTTAAAAAGTGTTCCAGCTGCTTTGCATGATGCAGCCACAATGTCGGGTGTAACTAAATTGCAAAGATTATTCAAAATAGAATTTCCTTTAGCATTTCCTCATATGATGCTTGGTTTAAATCAAACAATCGTATTTGCTTTGTTTATGGTAATTATAGGAGCATTTATAGGAACAGAAGATTTAGGACAATATATTTTAAAAGCTTTATCTGATAAGGCAGGTGGGGGCAAAGGGTTGGTACTTGGTATTTGTGTTGCTTTCATAGGTCTTATATTTGACAATTTAATTCGTACTTGGGTAGAAAAAAGAAAAAAACATCTTGGAATAGATTAAAAATGAATATTAAAATTATAAATATTATTGGCTGGATTTTATTTTTAATTTCTTCAATTGGCTTCATTATATCTAGCTTTGGAAATTTTTGGGCTATGTTTGGAAGTATTTTCTTTTTATTTGGCTGTTTAGTTTTTTTAATACCTTATCTAAAAAAAGAAAATTAAACTATTTTTTTTGTTGTTTTAAAAAAGCTTTTGAAGAGTCATCCATTGCTGTTGCCCAAGGTGTATGGTGAATTGGTGCAATAGAGCCAGTAACAGGCGAAGAAAAAGATTTATTTCTATAAGTCATAATATCTTCCACTTTGTGATGTTCCCATTCTTTAAAATGCTTCCTAATCAACTCAAAGTCAATTTTTGGATAATCTGATAATTTATGAAGTTCTTTTGTATATTCTGTTTGGAAATCTATCATTTGATCTGGATTTTCTAATTTTTCTTCCAAAGCAACCCATTTATTTATATCTTTTTCTATTTCAGAACTATTTGGCATTTTAATTTTTTGCATTATCACATCCCTTGCAAACCAAGCCTGACAGTCGAACATATTAAAAGTATGAAATTGATCTTGCATACCTAAATAAAGTAATTTGTGATTATCTTGCCATACAACCCCTTTATATAGTTTCGGTGGATATAGTCTGTTTCTAGTTTTTAGTTTCAGGTCTTCAGTTAAAAAGGGAAAATGATGCAGATAACCAGAACATAAAATTATTGCATCGGCCTCTTGCTTGTGACCATCTTTGAAGATTGCTTTATTTCCTTCCAGTCTATCTAAATAATGTACCTCTTTTACTCCTTTAGGCCATTTAAATCCCATTGGGTTATTTCTGTAGCCTATAGTTACACTCTTGGCACCATACTTGTGGCATTGAAGAGCAACATCTTCGGCTGAATAACTGCTTCCTAAAACTATAACATTTTTTCCTCTAAACTCTTCAGCATCTCTAAAATCATGCGAATGCATGATTCTACCAGGAAAGGATTTCATCCCAGGATATTCTGGGATAAAAGGAACAGAAAAATGTCCAGTAGATACAACTACAAAATCAAAAATATCATTTGAAAAATTATCATTCTTTTTATCGTGAGAGGTAATTTCAAAATTATTTCCATTAAAAATAACACTAGAAACACTAGTGTTAAATCTTACTTTGTTTTTTAAATTACCTTTTTTTACTCTACTAGTTATATAATCATATAAAACTTCTCTTGGTGGGAATGATGGAATTTGCTTTCCAAAATGTTCATCAAATGAATAGTCGGCAAGTTCTAAACACTCTTTAGGGCCATTTGACCAAAGATATCTGTACATACTATTAGGAACTGGATCGCCGTATTGATCAGATCCTGTTCTCCAACTGTAGTTCCACAAGCCTCCCCAATCTTCTTGTTTTTCAAAGCATGTTATTTGCGGTATTTTTTCACCTTTTTTTTCTGCCAGTTCGAAAGATCTCAACATAGACAAACCACATGGTCCTGCACCTATAATTGCTACTTTTGTCATAAAATTTTTTCCACCTAAATTAAATTTATAAATGTATTTTACTAACAAAAAACTAATAATTGAAATAATATTTTATTATGAAAATTAACTTATTATCCTACTTTTCTATGGGCAGAAGAGAATTAAAATAATGAAAGCTATATTAGCTATAGATCAAGGCACAACATCAACAAGAGCAATAGCTTTTTCAGCTGATGGTAAAAAATTATTTTCTTCGCAACTAGAATTTAAGCAATACTTTCCAAAAAGCGGATGGGTTGAGCATAATCCAAATGAAATTTGGTTAAAAACTTTAAAAGTAATAAAAAATGTAACAAACAAATGTAAAAAAAATAAAATAAAAATTATTACAATTGGAATTACAAATCAGCGTGAAACAACAGTACTATGGGATAAAACAAACGGAAAACCAGTTTATAATGCAATTGTGTGGCAAGATAGAAGAACCGAAAATTATTGTAAAAAAATTAAAAATAAAGAAAATTTAATTAGAAAAAAAACAGGCTTATTAATTGATCCTTATTTTTCAGCAACTAAAATTAGATGGGTATTAGATAATGTTACAAAGGCAAAAAAACTTTCAAAAAAAAACCTCTTACTATTTGGAACAATCGATAGTTTTTTAATCTGGAAATTGACAGGAGGAAAACTACATGCAACGGATGCAACAAACGCTTCTAGGACGATGCTTTTTAATCTGAACAAAAATAAATGGGATTACGATATTTTAAAAATTTTTAAAATAAAGAAAAATATTCTACCAATTGTTAAAAATTCTGCTGATGACTTTGGTTTCACAAGTAAAAAAATTCTTGGTAAAAGAATATCGATTTCTGCCGTTCTCGGAGATCAACAAGCAGCAGCAGTTGGTCAAGCTTGTTTTGAAAAAGGATCTGTTAAAAGTACATACGGTACTGGAGCTTTTGTTATAATGAATACAGGTAACAAAAAATTAATATCAAAAAATAATTTACTTAGCACAATTTGCTACCGTTTAAATAATAAAACAACTTATGCCTTAGAGGGTTCAATTTTTATAGCTGGCGCTGGAGTTCAATGGCTAAGAGATAAAATTAAATTAATTAATAATGCATATGAAACCGAAAAGATTGCAAAATCAAAAAAAAATAACCAAGGGATTTATCTTGTGCCAGCCTTTACAGGTTTAGGTGCACCTTATTGGAGCCCAAACTCACGTGGGCTTATAACAGGTCTTACAAGAAATACTGATTGGAAAGATTTGGTAAGAGCGGTTGTTGAATCAGTAGCTTATCAAAGTTTTGATTTATTTGAGTCTATGAGAAAAGATGGGTTAAGAGCAAAAATTGTTAAAGTTGATGGAGGAATGGTTGCAAATAATTGGTTTTCACAATTTTTAGCTGACATATTAAATATAAAAGTAACAAGATCTAAAACAGAGGAAACAACAGCATTGGGAGTAGCCTTTATGGCAGGATACCAAGTTGGTGTTTATAAATCTCTTGGTCATATAAAATCCAAATGGAAAAAAAGAAGGGATTTTATACCAAAATTGAACAAAACTTATCGAAATAAGTTATTGCAAGGATGGAAACAAGCAATTAGAAAAACTTTAGCATAATTTTGTTATGACAAAAATTTTAATAATTGGGGGTGGAGCTATGGGATCGGCATTTACAGTTCCATGCCTTGAAAATAAAAATAAAGTTACGATTACTGAGCCATATAGTAAGATATTCATAAAAGATCTTTCATCAAAAAATAAATTTCACTCAGCCTTAAAGATTAAACTTTCAAAAAAATTAAGATTTAAAAAATTTTCACAAAAGCTATTGCAAGAAAAGTTTGATTTAATAGTCATTGCTTTGAGTCTTTCAGGAATAGATTTTATAGGCAAAGAATTGAAAAGTCTTAAAATTAAAACTCCTATTTTAGTTCTTACAAAAGGATTAAAATATGAAAAAAAAAGAAATAAAATATTTACAATTTCAGAACTGCTTAAAAAAAAATATAATGGAATGAATGTTTCTGCTTTAAAAGGACCTTGTTTAGCAAAAGAGCTAGCAAGAAAAAATAAAACAAGTGTAATTATAGCTAATAAAAATATAAACATTGCAAAATGGATTGGAAAGCAAATTTCTACCAAATATTACTTAATAGAATACTCTAGAGATATAATTGGTGTAGAAATATGTTCAGCGATCAAGAATATATATTCAATGATTATAGGTTCGGGGCAAAGTTTAAATACATCATCTAGTTTATTTCAAAAATCATTAATCGAAATGAAATATTTAACTAAATATTTTAAAGGTAAAGAAACTACAATAGAAGGCCTTGCTGGAGTTGGTGATTTATATGTAAGTGCTGCCGGTGGAAGAAATAGTAAAATGGGAAGTTATTTAGGTAAAGGATTTACATTTAAAACAGCTAAAAAAAAGTTCATGAAAAAAGACACTGTTGAAGGTGAACAGCTAGCTAGAGAAATTGCACCATTTATAATTAAAAAAATTGATAAAAGAAAAGTTCCTTTAATGACTAATTTATTTAAAGCTGTTTTAAAGAACAAAAAATTAAAGATTAATTAATATAAAGATATGAAATTTAATTGGAATTATCCAACAAATGTTTGGGTAGGAAAAAATAGGATTGATGATTTGCCAGACGCTTGTGAAAACCTAAAAATTAACAAACCTTTATTTGTAACCGATAAAGATCTAATAGAATTACCGTTTATTAAAAATATTATATCTAATTTGAAAAAAAAATTTAGTCAGTTTAGTATTTTTTCAAATTTTTCCGGCAATCCCGTTGGTGAAAATATTGAAGAGGGTGTAGAAGTTTTTAAAAAAAGTAATAGTGACGGTGTGATTGCTGTTGGAGGAGGAAGTGCTCTCGATGTTGGAAAAGCAATCGCATTCATGTTTGGACAAACTAGACCAATTTGGGATTTTGAAGATATTGGAGATTATTGGAAAAGAGCAAACAGTGATAATATTGCTCCAATAATTGCTATACCAACAACAGCAGGAACAGGTTCAGAGACAGGTAGAGCATCAGCAATTATAAACAAAGAAACTGGAGTGAAAAAAATTATTTTTCATCCAAAGTTTTTACCTTCTATTGTTATTCTAGATCCAGTATTAACAGTTGATCTTTCACCAAGACTAACAGCAGCCACTGGAATGGACGCACTAGCTCACAATTTAGAAGCACTTTGTGCAACTGGTTATCATCCAATGGCAGATGGAATTGCAGTTGAAGGAATTAAATTAATTAAAAGATCTTTAATAGTAGCAGTAAAGAATGGAAAAGATCTAAATGCAAGGTTGGATCTTTTAGTAGCAGCAAGCATGGGATCAACTGCATTTCAAAAAGGATTGGGTGCTATTCATTCTTTAAGTCATCCTGTTAATTCACAATTTAATATTCACCATGGATTGTCAAATGCAATTTTTATGCCATATGTTTTAACTTTTAATAAAAATTTAATTAAAGATAGAATTGTTTCTATTTGTGACTGTCTTGGTTTGGATAAAAATTTCGATAGTTTTTTAAATTGGATTTTAAATTTAAGAGAAGAACTAAATATTCCACATAAACTTTCTGATGTAATTGAATCTAAAAATATTGATATAGAAAAATTATCAAAAATGGCTTTAGAAGATCCGTCAACCCCAGGAAATCCTAAGAAAATGACAATTGACGATATGAAAATATTATACGAACATAGCATTTCTGGAAAATTGTTTTAATGAGAAGTTTAAATTTATTAGTTGTCGAAGGAAATCTTCAAAAGGAGAATGAAAATTTTAGAAAAAACGGAATCCAAACTCATGCGGAAAGTTTAAAAGATAGTCTTGAATATTATTCAAAAAATATAAATATTGATGTTTTTAATCCATGCTCTGAGAAAAATTTTGATAAAATATTACCAAATATTAAAAAATATAATGGGTTAATTTGGGGAGGTAGCAGCTTAAATATCTATAATGATTGTATTGAAATTCGTAGACAAATTTCTTTCATGAAAGAATGTTTTAAAAATATTAAAAAGATTTTAGCAATATGCTGGGGAATGCAGGTTGCTGTTACCGCTGCCGGAGGTGAAGTTAAGAAATCATCAAAAGGTGCTCATATTGGAATTGCAAATGACATTGAAATTAATGAAAATGGTTTAAATCATCCATTGTATAAATCAAAAAATAAAAAATTTAATTCTCCAGCTTTTAATTTTGATGAAGTGGCTACCTTGCCCAAAGGAGCTATTAACCTTGCATCAAACAATATTAATAAAGTTCAAAGCCTTCATTTTAAATCGGGAATAAGTGATATATGGGGTTTACAATATCATCCTGAAATTACATATCATAAAATGATAAGTTTAATTAAATTTAGAAAAGAAAAATTAATAAATGTTAGGAAATGTTTTAAAGATGAGGAAGAAATTATGAAACATATTGATTTTATAGAAAGAGAAATAAAACTATCAGTAAAAGAATCTAGAATGTTAGAATTAAAAAATTGGTTGAATTATTTAAAAACTGCCGCTTAATTAAAATAACCCCTCTACTTCACCTTTGCTATTTACTTTAATAGAGTCTGCCGCAGGAACTCTTGGTAATCCTGGCATAGTCATTATCTCACCGCATATAACAACAATAAATTCTGCCCCAGAAGAAAGCCTTGTTTCTCTAACAGGAAGAACGTGACCAGATGGTGCTCCTTTTAGACTCGGATCAGTAGAAAAACTGTACTGAGTTTTAGCTATACAAATTGGAAGGTTTCCATATCCTTTAGTTTCAAAATCTTTTAATTGATTTCTAATTTTTGTATCTGCAACCACTTCACTTGCGTGATAAATTTCTTTAGCAATTGTTTCAATTTTTTTAAATAATGGAATTTTATCTTCATATAAAAATTTAAATTTGCTTTCATTTTTATCACATATCTCAACAACAGTTTTTGCAAGATCTTTTGTCCCTTCACCACCATTAGACCAATGTGTACATAAAGATACCTTTACACCAAGATTTTTGCAAAAATCAATTAAAGCATCTACTTCTTTATCTGTATCTGTAATAAAATGGTTTACAGCTACAACAACTGGTAATCCAAATTTTTTAAGATTATTAATATGTCTTTCTAAGTTAACTAAGCCTTTTTTTAAAGATTCAACACCTTCTTTTTTAAGATCATCTTTTTGAATTCCACCATGCATTTTTAAAGCTCGTATAGTTGCAACGATTACAACGCAATCAGGCTTTAATCCTGATTTTTTACATTTAATATCTAAAAATTTTTCAGCACCGAGATCAGCTCCAAAACCAGCTTCTGTTACAACATAATCAGACAATTTTAATCCAGTTTTTGTTGCTATAACAGAGTTACAACCATGCGCTATATTAGCAAAAGGACCTCCATGTATAATTGCAGGGTTATTTTCTAAAGTTTGAGTTACATTTGGTCTAATTGCATCTTTTAAAAGTACTGTCATTGGACCATTTGCATTCAAATCTTTTGCATATATTGGTTTTTTATCCCTAGTATACCCAATGGTAATATTGCCAATTCTATTTTCTAAATCTTTTAAATCATTTGACAAACAGAAGATTGCCATGATCTCTGAAGCTACTGTAATATCAAAGCCATCTTGCCTAGGATAACCATTAGCTATACCTCCAAGGTCTACAACAATTGATCTTAATGAACGGTCATTCATATCCATAACTCTTTTCCAAACAATTCTCCTAACATCAATATTTAATTTATTTCCCCAATAAATGTGGTTATCAATTAAAGCAGACAATAAATTATGTGCCGAAGTGATTGCATGAAAATCTCCAGTAAAATGTAAATTAATTTGTTCCATTGGAACTACTTGAGCATATCCACCTCCAGCTGCCCCACCTTTCATTCCAAAAGAAGGACCTAAGCTTGGTTCTCTTAAACAAACAATTGATTTTTTTCCTATTTTATTTAAACCATCACAAAGACCTACAGATGTTGTAGTTTTACCTTCACCAGCAGGAGTTGGAGTGATTGCTGTAACTAAAATTAATTTGCCGTCTTTTTTATCTTTTAGGGTTGCTAGATATTCAGGTTTAATTTTTGCCATGTATCTGCTGATTGGGCTATATGCCTCCGCTTTATCTGGTACATTTATCCCATCAAGAATTTCTTGTATGGGTTTCATCTTTGCTTCTCTTGCTATTTCAATATCTGATTTTGTTTTTCTCATATTAACAGGCTATTTATATACATCTAAATTCATTAGAAGCTGGATTAATATCTCTTTTTATAGATTTTTGAAAGTTCTAAAAAATATATATAAAAAAAATAAAGAACTATTTATATTTATTACTATAAAATTTGCCTATGCAAAAATACTCCGTATTTAATTTGATAAAAAATGCTTTTAAAGGTCATAAAGACTGGGAAGTTGCATGGAAAGATCCTACTCCAAAATCAGAATACGATGTTGTTATAATAGGTGGAGGAGGTCATGGTTTAGCTACAGCATATTATCTTGCTAAAGAACACAATATTACAAAAGTTGCTATTATTGAAAAAGGTTGGATAGGAGGAGGTAACGTTGGAAGAAACACTACCATAATTAGATCAAATTATATGCATGATGAAAATGGATTGTTCAGTGAATTTGGCATGGATTTGTGGAGAAATATGAGTCAGGATTTAAATTTTAACGTAATGTTTTCCCCTAGAGGAATAATTAATCTTGCACATTCTGACGCGCAAATGAATACTTATTCTAGAAGAGGAAATTCAATGCGTTTAAACGGAATTGATGCAGTTTTATTAAACAGAGAAGAAGTCAGAAAAATTATTCCGATGGCAGATTTTTCTGAAAATGTGAGATTTCCAATATTTGGTGGACTAATGCAACCAAGCGCAGGAACAGCTAGACATGATGCGGTTGCTTGGGGGTATGCACGTCAAGCGGACTCAATGGGAGTAGATATAATTCAAAATTGTGAAGTTACAGGATTTGATGTTTCTAACGGTAAAATTTTTGGAATAAGAACCTCGAAGGGAGATATTAAAGCAAAAAAAATTGGTCTTTGTGTTGCTGGAAGTACAAATATTTTAGCAGAGAAATTAAATATGACATTACCTATAGAAACACATCTTTTGCAAGCATGTGTGTCAGAACCTATTAAACCAATATTAGATAATGTAGTAACGTTTGGTGCTGGACATTTTTATTGTAGTCAATCTGACAAAGGTGAAATGGTTATGGGTGGAGATCTAGATGGATATAATAGTTATGCTCAAAGAGGAAATCTTCCAACATTACAACATGTATTAACCGAAGGAATAGCAATGTTTCCTTTTTTAAGTAAATTGAAAATGCTTAGAACATGGGGTGGAATTATGGATATGTCTATGGATGGATCACCTATTATTGATAAAACACATATTGAAGGTTTATATTTAAATTGTGGATGGTGTTATGGAGGATTTAAAGCAACTCCTGCATCTGGCTGGACTTTTGCCCATACAATTGCTCAAGACAAACCACATGAATTAAATGAGGGTTATAGTCTAAATAGATTCAGCACTGGACATTTAATTGACGAAAAAGGTCTTGGAACAAAAACTTGGATTTCTTAAATGCTACATATTAAATGCCCTCACTGTGGATTAAGATCTCAAAATGAATTTTCATATGGCGGTGATGCAACAGTTAAAAGACCAGAGCTAAATAAAGAAGTTTCAGATCAGGATTGGGATAATTTTGTTTATTTAAGAAAAAGCCCAAGAGGAAAACATCTGGAGTTATGGCAACATATTTCAGGATGTAGACAATGGATTAAAGTTGAAAGAGACACATTAACTCATGAAATATTTACAACACTAAAAGCAAACGAAGAAATATAAAAATGTCGGAGAATTTTAGATTACATAAAGGTGGATTAATAAATAGAAATAAAAAAATTTCATTTAAATTTAATGGAAAAAAATATTTTGGCTATGAAGGCGATACATTAGCTTCTGCTCTGCTTGCTAATGGAGTTCATTTAGTTGGTAGAAGCTTTAAATATCATAGACCTAGAGGATTTTTTGGAGCGGGTGTTGATGAACCATATGCGATAGTTCAAATGAATAGAAATAATGAAGTTGATCCTAATGTAAGAGCAACTGAACAAGAGTTATTTGAAGGTTTAGAGGCAAAAAGTGTAAATTGTTGGCCAAATGTTGATTTTGATATTGGAGCAATAAATAATTTTTTAGGTAAATTTTTTCCTGCAGGTTTTTACTATAAAACTTTTATGTGGCCCAAAAGTTTTTGGTATAAAGTATACGAACCAATTATTAGAAAAGCTGCAGGTTTTGGAGCAGCTTCAGTAAAACATGATAAAGAAAGATATGAACATAAATACGAATATTGTGATCTACTAATTACAGGATCTGGTCCCTCAGGTTTAGCAAGCGCTTATGCTGCGGCTCAAAATGGAGCAAAAGTAATTTTAGCTGAAGACAAATCAAGGTTTGGTGGAAGTCTTCTAACTAGCGAAGTTACAATTGGAAATCAAAGCGGACAAGAATGGGCAGAAAAAATAATTTCTGAACTTAAATCGATGCCAAATGTAGTTGTCAAAAATAGATCTCAAGTTTTTGGTTATTACGATCATAACATGCTTGTTATGTCTGAGAGAATTAGTGATCATTTACCTAAAACAGAAAAATATAGTCCAAAACAGAGACTTTGGTACATCCGTGCAAAAGAAGTTATTATTTCCTCTGGATCAATTGAAAGACCTTTGGTTTTTGGAAATAATGACACTCCAGGTGTTATGCTTTCGTCAGCAGCTAAAGAGTACTTAAAGATTTATGGAGTATTAGTTGGAAAAAAACCATTAGTATTTACAAATAATGATAGCGGATATGAAACTGCTATAGAATTCAAAAAAAATGGAATAGATCCAATTGTATTAGATACAAGAAAAGATTCTAATTCTGAAATTATAAAAGAAGCCAAAGACTTAAATATAAATATAAAGTCTTCTTATGTTGTTGTAGCAGCCAAAGGATATAAAAAAGTTAATTCTGCAGATATTGCCAAAATATC
>CACLQI010000010.1 GCA_902608975.1 uncultured Pelagibacteraceae bacterium | reverse complement strand
GATTTTGACCGGGTTTTCACAAACTAGATTTATAAGTTGTTCTATTGTTAATTTACCTTTGTTTACGTGATTAAGCATCACGGGTAGTAACGTTTGCACTCCAGGCATTCCCGATGGTGTATCTGGGTATTTTTTATCTTTATTAACCTTTAGATGAGGAGCGTGGTCTGAACCGATTGTATCATTAAGATTATTTTTAACTGCATACCATAATCTATCATAGTGAGATTTATCTCTTAAGGGAGGATTCATCTGGGCATAGGTACCAAGCTTATCATAACAATCTGGAGCATAAATTGTTAAATGTTGTGGTGTGATCTCAAAAGTAATGTTGCCCTTATGTTGTGATAAAAAGTCTATCTCTTGCTTAGTTGTTATATGGAGAATATGAGCCTTTTTATTATAGCGTTCAGCAATTCGAACTATTCTTCTTGTAGATGAAATTGCACATTCCTCACTTCTCCAAATTGGATGGGAATTTACATCTCCGCTTTTAATTAATTTTTTATTAATATTTAAGATAGCTTCATCTTCAGAGTGAACAGCTACAACCTTGGAACTATTTTGAAATACAGTTTCAATATCTTTATCATCTGCTACTAAAAGATTCCCAGTTGAAGAACCGGCAAATAGTTTAATTCCACAACAACCCTCTAAATTTTTTAAATCAGCTAATTCCTTTGCATTGTCAGCTGTCGCTCCAAAATAAAATGCATAATTACAATACATTCTATTTTTAGCCAGATCTAATTTTCTTTGAAATTCTTTTTTTGTTGATGTTGGCGGATTAGTATTAGGCATTTCAAAAACTGCTGTAATTCCTCCTACAATCGCAGCTCTGCTTCCAGAATTAAGATCTTCAGTATCTGTTGAACCTGGTTCTCTAAAATGAACTTGGGTGTCTATACATCCGGGGAGTACAATTAACTTGTCTGCATGTAAAGTATCTTTTGAGGAGTCGTTAATTGAATTTTCAATGTATGTTATTTTTCCGCTAGTTATACCAATATCCTTTTTTTGAAGTTTTCCGTCAATAAAACAAGTACCATTTTTTATTATAAGATCTAACATTTTTCAGAAAAGTAATTATATTATAAATTAGTAATAATCAATTATGAATACAAACGATGTTTACACACTAGAAGACAGAGGCATACTTTATGTTCATGGCGAAGATGTTGTGGAATATTTACAAAATATTGTAACTAATGACATTAACAAAGTAACAGATAATATGAGTTGTTTTGCTTCACTATTAACGCCTCAGGGAAAATACCTATTTGATTTTATTATTATAAAACATAAAAAAGGTTATTTTATAGATTGTGAAAAAACACAAATAGATCAACTCTATAAGCAATTACAGATATACAAATTAAGATCCAAGATTGAAATTTTAAATCTAAGCAATGAATTTGTAGTAGTTGCAATTAATAAAGAAAAATTTATGTCTTTAGAAAATTCAAAAGAAAAAAATGGCTTTACTTTAAAGTATAGAGAAGATCCAATAGTTTTAGATCCAAGAAACAAAGAGTTAGGTGGAAGATTAATCATAAATTTAGAAAAGCTTTATCTTTCAACAAAAAGATTAGAATTAAAAATTGCAGAAAGCAAAAATTATTACAATTTTAGTTTTAAATTAGGAATACCGCCACTTCGTAGTGATCAATTAAAAAATCAATTATTTGGCATTGAATGTAATTTTGATGAACTAAACGGTATTGATTTCAAAAAAGGATGTTACGTAGGACAAGAAAATACTGCAAGAATTAAATTAAAAAATAAATTAAATAAAAGACTACTACCTATTGAGGTAATAGAAGGCAAAATTAAAGTAGGTGAAAATATATTTGCTGATAACAATGAAATTGGGAAAATCCTGATTGATGACGAATATCCCTTTGGTTTAATCAAGTATAGAAGTGAATTTTTTGATATAGAAAAAAAATTTAAATGTAAAAATGCAATTATTAAAATTAAAAAACCTGAATGGATAATTTATGATAATTAAGATAAAGAATTTAATTAATAATTTTCTTTTTAAGTTAGGATATAGAGTTTCAAAAATTAATAATTCGCACGAATTATTTAAAATACATAAATATGATAATTACGATGATTACAAAAATACACAAACTTTTTATAATAAAGAAAAGATTAATCACGTTTGGGCTGATGAGGAAAATTTAATCAAAATCTGTAACTTTATTAAAAAAAATATTTTAAAAGATAATATTAGAGGAATTTGCCATGGATCTAGAAATGGGTTTGAACAAAAAATTATAAACCAAAATATAACAAACTCTGAAATTGTAGGTACAGATATTTCTGATAATGCAACAAATTTTAAAAACACTGTTGTTTGGGATTTTCATAAAGAAAAAAGTGAGTGGATTAATTTTTTTGACTTTGTGTATACAAATTCATTAGATCAAAGCTATGATCCAAAAAAAGCTTTAGAGATTTGGCTAAATCAAATAAAAATGAATGGTTATATTTTTATAGAACATTCTGAACAACATGGTGTTTTGGCTTCGGGTAAGATGGATCCTTTTGGAGTAGAGGCAAATTTTTTTCCTTATTTGCTCTCTGACTGGTTTGGTCATAAAATTTCAATATCTATAATTAAATCAATAAAAAAAAATAAACAAAATGCTCCGGTTTGGTTTTTTGTGTTAAAAAAAATTTATCAATAAATATCAATTTTTGGTGCGGCCAGAGAGACTCGAACTCTCATGGGCTAGGCCCACACGGCCCTCAACCGTGCCTGTCTACCAATTTCAGCATGGCCGCGCTCATGCGTCAGAATAATTGAATGACATTTATGTTTCAAGTTGATAGATTTAAATATGGAGTTTACTGCTGAAATAAGAAAAGTAACAGAACCAATTTATCAAAAAATTTCAAAGGCTGTTCCAGAAATTGAATGGTCAAGTCATGCCCCTTATATTTATGCAATCAATAAATTAAAAAAAGAAAAGAACGCTGTTATACTTGCTCACAATTATCAAACTCCAGAAATATACCACGGGATATCGGATTTTTCAGCTGACTCACTTGCTTTAGCTGTTGAAGCTGCAAAAACAAAAGCAGATATTATTGTTATGTGTGGTGTACACTTTATGGCGGAAACTGCAAAACTTATGAGTCCAAATAAAAAAGTTTTGCTTCCAGATATGAGTGCGGGCTGTTCATTGTCGTCCTCTATTACAGGTAAAGATGTAAGAAATTTGAAAAAAAAATATCCAGGTGTTCCTGTAGTGTCTTATGTTAACACTTCAGCAGATGTAAAATCTGAGACTGATGTTTGTTGTACTTCAGCAAATGCAGTTAAAATAGTAAATTCACTTGGTGTTAAAAAAGTAATTTTTTTGCCTGATGATTACTTAGCAAAATACGTGGCATCTCAAACAGATGTTGAAATAATATCTTGGAAAGGAACATGTGAAGTTCACGAACAATTTAATGATCAAGAAATAAATGAAATTAGAAAAAATAATCCTGGAATTAAAGTAATAGCTCATCCTGAATGCCCGCCCGATGTTATAAAAGCAAGTGATTTTACTGGGTCTACTAGCGGAATGATAAAATATGTAAAAGATAATCAACCAGAAAAAGTCATGATGGTTACAGAGTGTTCGATGAGCGATAATGTCCAAGTAGATAACCCAAATGTTAAATTTATAAGACCATGCAACTTATGTCCTCATATGAAAAAAATTACTCTACCAAAAATTTTAGATTGCCTACAAAATGAAACTAACGAAATTTTAATGGATGAAGTAACTATTGAGAAAGCAAGAAAATCAGTAGAAAGAATGACAAAAATAGGCAGATAAAGTCTGTGTCAAAAATAATTCTAAGTAAAAATTTTATACAAAACATTTGCAAATTAGCTTTAAATGAAGATCTTTATCCTTCGGGAGATATTTCTTCAAATCTTTTAAAAAATAATGTTAAAAAAAAGATAAAACTAATTTCTAATCAATCCGGAATAATAGGTGGATTAGAGTTTGTTAAACAAACATTTCAATTAATAGATAAAAAAATCAGAATTAATTTAAAAAAAAAAGAAGGATCTAAAATTAAAAAAGGTGATCTAATTGCTATAATAGAGGGTAATACAAAACATATATTAACCGGAGAAAGAGTTGCATTAAATTTCTTATCTCACATATCAGGGATTGCTACCACAACAAATCAGTTTGTAAAAAAAGTGAAAAAAAAAAGTAAAATCTGCTGTACGAGAAAAACAATACCAAATTTAAGAGTAATACAAAAATATGCTGTAAAATTGGGTGGCGGAACTAACCACAGATTTAATTTGAGCGATGAATATTTGATAAAAGATAATCATGTTGCAAGCACAGATATTAAAAAATTAATACAATTGGCTATAAAGAAAAAGAATGGAAAAAAAATTACAGTTGAGATAGATAATCTTAGTCAACTAAAAAAAATAATTGGTTTAAAATTTGACCGAATATTATTTGATAATATGAAGCCTAAAATTTTAAGAAAAGGTGTAATGCTATCAAAAAAATTTTATGAAACAGAAGCCTCGGGAGGAATTACATTAAAAAATGTAAAAAAAATTGCTAACACTGGTGTAGAAAGAATTTCAATTGGATCTCTAACACATTCTTTTAATTCTTTAGATTTAAAATTGGAAGTTTAGTTATTTTTTTAATTCTGCTTGCGCAGCTGATAATCTTGCAACAGGAACTCTATAAGGTGAACAAGAAACATAATCCAAACCTGTTTTAGAACAAAAATGAATACTTTTTGGATCTCCACCGTGCTCTCCGCATATTCCCAATTTAATTTTTTTGTTTTGTTTCTTTCCTCTTAAAGTTGCAATTTCAATTAGATCCCCAACTCCTTCGTCAATTGATATGAAAGGATCTATGTCAAAAATCTTATTTTCAATGTAGTCATTTAAAAATTTTCCACTATCATCTCTGCTAATTCCAAATGTTGTCTGTGTTAAATCGTTTGTTCCAAAACTAAAAAATTCGGCATGTTTTGCGATATCTTTTGCTTTTAAAGCTGCTCTTGGAAGTTCTATCATTGTACCCACCAAAAAATTTATCTTGGCTTTATTTTCATCTTGAACTCTTCTTGCTACCCTGATTACCAAATCTTTCATGATTTTTATCTCAGCTTCTGTTGAAACTAATGGTATCATTATTTCTGGCATAATAGGTTTTAATTTTTTGTTTTTACATTCAATTAATGCTTCAAATATAGCTGTACATTGCATTTCATAAATTTCTGGAAAAGAAATTCCTAATCTACATCCTCTATGTCCCAACATTGGATTGTGTTCATGAAGTTCGCCGGTTCTAACTTTGACTTCTTCGATTGATAAGTTGAGAGATTTGGCTACGTCATTTATTTCATTTTCGTTTTTTGGCAAAAACTCATGCAAGGGGGGATCCAATAATCTTACTGTAACTGGCAATCCATTCATTATTTTAAATATTTCAACAAAGTCATTTTTTTGATGAGGCAACAACTTAGTCAAAGCTTTATCTCTATCTTCTTTGGATTTTGATAATATCATTTGTCTAACCGAAAGAATTCTTTCTTCTTCAAAAAACATGTGTTCTGTTCTACATAATCCAATGCCTTCAGCACCAAACTCCCTAGCGATTTTACTATCAAGCGGAGTTTCAGAATTTGTTCTAATTTTTAATTTTCTTGAACTATCTGCCCAATTCAAAAGTTTAGAAAAATCATTCGAAATCTCTGGTTTTATTGTTTTAACTTTTCCCAAAATTATTCTACCAGTTGAACCATCAATAGTAATTACATCACCTTCTTTAACTTCATGATTTTTTGTTTTGAATAATTTATTTTTATAATCAATCTCAATTTCACTAGATCCTGATACACAAGGTCTACCCATTCCTCTAGCTACTACCGCTGCATGGCTTGTCATCCCTCCTCTTGCAGTGAGAATTCCTTTTGCTGCATGCATGCCATGAATATCGTCAGGAGATGTTTCTACTCTAACTAAAATTGTATTTTGCATAACACTATTAAGCCTTTCTGCTTCATCTGATGAAAAAACTACTTTTCCACTTGCTGCTCCTGGAGAAGCAGGTAAACCTTTGGCTATTACATGTAATTCACTTTTTTCATCTAGACTTGGATGTAACAAAGTTTCTAAAGTATTAGGGTCTATTCTTAAAACTGCTTCTTTTTTTGAAATTATTTTTTCTTTGACCATGTCAACTGCAATTTTCACAGCAGATTTTGCCGTTCTTTTTCCTGATCTAGTTTGTAAAATCCAAAGCTTTTGATTTTCAACTGTAAACTCAACATCTTGCATGTCTCTGTAATGTTTTTCTAAAATTTTAAGAATTTTTTTTAATTCTTTAAAAATTTTAGGCATAGAATCTTCCATGGAACTTTTTTTTGAGTTTGATTTTTTTCTAGCTTTGTTAGTTATATATTGAGGTGTTCTTGTACCAGCTACCACGTCTTCTCCTTGAGCATTAATTAAATATTCGCCATAAATTTCATTTATTCCATCAGATGGATTTCTTGTGAATACAACTCCAGTTGCACAATCATTGCCCATATTACCAAATACCATTGACTGAACATTAACTGCTGTCCCCCAGTCTGAAGGTATATGGTTAAGTTTTCTATAAACTTTAGCTCTGTTGCTTTCCCAAGATAAAAATACTGCCGAAATAGATCCGATCAATTGTTGATAAACATCTTGTGGAAATTCTTTTTTTGTTTTTTCTTTTACTAAATGTTTAAAATCATTAATTAAACCATCCCAGTCATTGGAATCCAATTCTGTATCGAGAAGAACACCTTTTGTAAGTTTATAGTTTTCAATCAATTCTTCAAAGTTATAACTTTCAATTCCTAGAACAACACTTGAATACATTTGAATAAATCTTCTGTAACTATCTTTTGCGAATCTAGCATTGGAAGTTTTTTTTCCCAATCCCAAAACTGTTTTGTCATTTAAACCGAGATTTAAAATTGTATCCATCATGCCCGGCATAGATACTCTGGCCCCAGACCTCACTGATACCAACAATGGGTTTTTTAAATCACCAAACTTTTTTCCAGTTTCTTTTTCTATCTTTTTAAGTTCTATTTTAATATTTTTAACTATTTTTGAATTTAGTTTTCTTTTATTTTTATAAAATGTCTCGCATACTTTTGTCGAAATTGTAAAACCGGGTGGAACTGGTAAACCCATTCTTCCCATTTGAGAAAGGTTATCTCCCTTTCCTCCCAAAAAGTTCTTGGAGTTTTTTATCTTTTGTGACTGCTTAGATTTAAAATTTATAATTAATTTATTCACTAAGTGCTTTCAATATTTGAAAAATTTATATAGTTGTCGAACGTTTTACATAACATTTGTAGAAGTTCCAATCGATTTTTCTTTATACTTTGGTCTTGATCATTAACAATAACATTATCAAAAAATTCAGCTATAGTAGCTTTGGCGCCAGCTAAATTTTCGAGGGTTACCTGGTAATCCTCATCTTTGTTAATGTTTGTAAAATATTTTCTTAATTCGCGCACTTTTTTATATAAATTTTTTTCATAATCATTTTTAAAAATTGCTGGATCAGTACTATTTGAAAGATCTAATTCTTTATTTCTAAGTTCATTGTCTAAAATATTTGAAGCTCTTTTGTAACTAGCAATTATATCGTTGCCAACATCTTTAATTATCACTTTATTTAAAGCTAAAGCTTTGTCGAACATTTTTGATATATGGTCTATTGAAAAAGAATTTATGCTTGCGTCAATAATATCATGACGAATATTTTTTTCTTTCATATAAAATTTTAATCTATCAATCAAAAATAAAGATAATTCATTTTGAACATTTTTATTTTTAAATTCAAACCCTTGATTTTTGTAAAGTGAAATTGAAAAATTTATTAAATCACTAATTTTAAATTCTTTTTTATTTTCCAACAATAATCTGATAATTCCTAGTGCTGATCTCCTCAAAGCATACGGATCTTTTGAGCTTGTGGGTTTTTGATTAATTCCAAAAAAACCTACGAGTGTATCCATTTTATCGGTTAATGCTAAAGCAACACTATAGGGTTTTCTTGGAACTCTACTGTCAATTCCTGTGGGTAAATAATGTTCACTTATAGATAAAGAAATATCTTTATCAAAACCTTGTGAATTAGCAAAGTATCCCCCCATTATCCCTTGTAGTTCTGGAAACTCATTGACGATGTCTGAAATTAAATCTATTTTGCATATAGATGTTGAAAGCTCTACCTTGTCTTTGCTTATAAGCATTTTGTCTGAAATCATTGCACCAAGTTTTCTCATCCTTTGAACTTTGTCAAAATATGAGCCCAATCCCTGAAAATAATTGATTGATTTTAATTTTGAGATTTGCTTAATTAAATTCTGAGATTTATTTTTTTCCCAAAAAAATCTGGCATCATTCAATCTTGCATCGACAACTCTTTCGTTTCCTAATTTTATAAAACCTTTAGTATCTTTACTATTTGCTACAATAAAGAATTCATTAGTAATATTGTCTTTTTGATCAAAAGTATGAAAATATTTTTGATGATACTGCATTGTAACAATAAGAATTTCTTTGGGTATTTCCAGGAATTTTTGATCAAATTTACAACTTAAAATATTTGGCTGTTCTACTAAATCAACAACCTCACTCAAAAGCTTATTACTAATATCTAGTTTAAGATTTTTTCTTTTTGAAATTTTATGAAGCGCATTTTCAATTAATTTCTTTCTGGAATTTTGATCAATAATAATGCCTATTTTTTTAAAATAGCTTTGATAATTTTTGAAGTTTTTAAACGTTCGTCGTTTCTCCTCAAATTCTTTATCAATAAACGTGTTGTTTGAGCTTTCTAAGTGATAAAATTTAAATGGAAGGCTTTTATTGTCAAAAACACACAAAATTGATTTTAATGGTCTTCCCCACTCCATTTCAAAATCTCCCCATTTCATTGATTTTTTCCATGGTATTTTATCTAAAATTAACGGAACATTCTTTTCTAACAAATCTAAAGTTTTAATAATTTTTTCTGACTTTTTAAAAAAATAAAATTCTCCTTTTTCAATTTTTTTTTTATAAACTTCATTTTTAGTAATTTTATTTGATCTTAAAAACCCATCTAAAGCCTTTTCAGGTGCATTGATATTTGGACCTTTGATTTCTTCAGATTTTTCTCTAACTTCTTTACCTATGCCCTCGAATAAAACTATTAATCTGTTAGGAGTTGAGTAAGTAGCAGATTTTTTAAATTTTAAATTTTTTTCTTCAAATAACTTTTGAAAATTTTCCAAAAAGAATACTCTTGCATTTTTTTGTAAATTTGGAGGTATTTCTTCACTAAAAAGTTCTAAAAAAAATTCTGCCATTGCTATTTTTGACTGTTAACCCAAATTTCAGCAACACTTTTTGTTATATCTCTTATTTTACCAATATATTCTGCTCTTTGTGCAACACTAATTACACCTCTTGCATCTAAAATATTAAAAACATGACTTGCCTTTAAACACTGATCATAAGCGGGTAAAGATATTTTTTTTTCTATGAGAGATTTAGCTTCCAATTCTAACATGTCAAAAATCTTAAATAAGTTTTCAGTATTTGCGTGTTCAAAGTTATATGCAGAAAACTCTTTTTCGGCTTGGTGAAACACTTCTCTATATTGAATTCCTTCATTATTCCACAAAAGATCAAATACATTTTTTTTTTGTTGTGTAAACATACAGATTCTTTCAAGTCCATAAGTTAATTCAACAGAGACGGGTTTGCATTCCATACCTGCCATTTGTTGAAAATAAGTAAATTGAGTAATTTCCATTCCATCACACCAAACCTCCCAACCCAATCCTGCAGCTCCTAGTGTTGGACTTTCCCAATCATCTTCAACAAATCTAATATCATGATCTTTATGACTAATGCCAATAACATTTAAACTGTTTAAATAAAGTTTTTTTATTTCTTTAGGAGATGGTTTTATCAAAACTTGAAACTGATAATAATGTTGCAATCTATTTGGATTGTCCCCGTACCTTCCATCAGTTGGTCTTCTTGAAGGCTGTACATATGCGACTTTCCAAGGTTTTGGTCCTAAAGATCTTAAGGTAGTTGCAGGATGAAACGTTCCAGCTCCTACCTCCATATCATAAGGTTGCACAATAACACAACCTTGTTTGCTCCAATATTTTTGTAAATTCAAGATTGTATCTTGAAAAGATTGAAATATAGGTTTATTTTTTTTTTTTATTTTTTTTATTTTCTTTGGCATTTATAAACCAAATTTTTGCCACAAGGCTCTTTCTTCTATAACGCTAGCAATGTTGTCAATTTGATTATCTATAGAAGATGACAATTTTTTTGCTATAAAACTTTTTTGTTTCTCTAGTTTTTTAATATCTATGTCTTCTCCAAATTTTTCTCTTAAAATTTGTTCTGCATTACCAATACCATCTATTAATCCTAATTTCATTGATGCGGTGCCTGACCAAAATTCCCCTGTGAAAGTATTATTTTTTTCAGGATCTTTAAGTTTTGACCCTCTACTTTTTTTTACAACTTCAATAAAATCTGAATGTAGCTCTAGTTGTAATTTTTTTATTCTTTCAATATCTTCTTCTTTTTCTTCTTTAAAAGGATCTAAGGTACTTTTATTTTTTCCTGCGGTATAAACTCTTCTTTGAACACCAATTTTTTTGATAGCGTCTTGAAATCCAAAAGAAGCAGAGATAACACCAATTGAACCTACTATAGAACTTGAATTTGCATATATTTCGTCTCCTGCACAAGCTATTAAGTATCCACCTGATGCCGCAACATCTTCAGCAAAAACTATAACTTTTTTATTATTTTTTTTAGCCAACTGCCTTATGTAATCATGAATTAAATGAGATTGGACAGGTGAGCCGCCTGGAGAATTAATTGATATCGCTATATTTTTTGACTTTTTAAATGAAAAAGCTTTTTTTATAATTTCTTGTTGACCTGAAAAATCAATACCTTGTTTAAATCTACCAGCAGATCCAATAACACCGGTTAGCCTTATATGTGGAATAATTTTTTTTTTTTTAAAAAAAGAAAACATAAATAATGCTTACAGAATTTTTGATTTAATATAAAGTCTCCTTATAGTTGTAGTTTGGGGTGCGTCAATTGATAAGTATAATATTGTGACAATTGTACTAACTTATTCTTATGGGAACCGTTGTTCAGTTAAAGAATCGAATAAACAATTCATACTCAGAGCTCAAAAATTCTGTCGATGATAAGCTAGTTTTAGTTGAGGAAAAGATTAAATCAAAATTATCAAGTAAAGTTGAGTTGGTTGATGATATGACTAAATACCATCTTAGGACTGGAGGTAAAAGGTTGAGAGCTATGCTTACACTTGGTTCATCTAAACTTTGTGGTTATTCAAAAGGATCTAGAGATATTAATCTTGCAGCATGTGTGGAACTGATACATGCAGCAACGTTAATGCATGATGATGTTATTGACAACGGAGAGATTAGAAGAGGAAAAAAAACTTTAAATAATATTTGGGGAAATAAATCTTCAATTTTAGTTGGGGATTATTTGTTAAGTAGATGTTTTGAAATGATGGTTGAAGACGGAAGCCTCGAAGTTTTAAAACTTCTTTCAAAAACTTCTGCCGAAATATCACAGGGAGAAGTATTACAACTACAACATGAAGGAGAAGTTGATATGTTGGAAGAAACATATCTTAAAATAATATGTGCTAAAACAGCTTCGTTATTTGCTGCAGCAACAAAAGTTGGATCTATTTTATCCAATAAAGAAAATAAAATAAAAGATGCTTTAGAATTTTATGGAAAAAACCTTGGATTAACATTCCAAATAGCAGATGATACCTTGGATTATAATTCCGAACTAAAATTATTTGGAAAAGAAATTGGAAATGATTTTTTTGAGGGAAAAGTAACTTTACCAATAATTTTACTTTATCAAAAATCAAAAAATAGCGAACAAAAAGAATTAAAAGAGTTATTTATAAAAAAAGATAGATCAGTAGAAGAATTTAAGAACGTTTTATTAATGATTAAAAAATATAACATAATTTTTGAATGTTATAGAAAAGCAGAACATTTTATAAACCTTGCTTCAAATTCACTAAGTATATTTGAACAGTCAAAAGAAAAGGATATGCTTCAAGGCTTAACATCTTTTAGTTTAGAAAGATCATTCTAAGGACTCAATAAATACTTTTGCCAATTTTTACCGTTAATTCTTACATATTTTAATCTTTGATGAATTCTATTTTCTCCGTCAAGCCAAAATTCAATATTATTTGGATTTAAAATCCATCCAGACCAATGTTTTGGTCTTGGAACATTATTTTCATTAGGATATTTTTTTTTATATTCTTCAATTGATTTATATAATTCATCTCTAGTTTTTAAAATCGAACTTTGTTGAGATGCCCATGCACCAATTTTACTACCATACGATCTCGTATTATAATATATGTCGGCTTCTTCGTCTGATACGCTTGAGATTTTTCCGCTAATTCTTATTTGTCTTAAAAGACTTTTCCAATGGAAGCATAAAGATGCATTTGGATTTTCTTTTAATTCAACACTCTTCTTGCTATTAAAATTTGTGTAAAATACAAAACCATTATCACTAAAATTTTTCAATAAAACCATCCTCACAGACGGAATTCCTGATTTGTCTGCTGTTGATAGAGCTAAGGCATTTGGGTCATTAATTTCGGTTTTTTTTGCCTCTTCAAACCATTCTTCAAAGAGTTTTAATGGATCATCAAGATCCTTAAAGCATTTATTTAGGCCAAGAGAATTTTTTTGATTCATAATTTCAACAAAATAACTTATATAATATATTTAATGTCATTTAATACTTTTGGAAAGATATTTCGTTTCACAACTTGGGGTGAATCTCATGGACCCGCGATAGGATGTGTTGTTGATGGATGTCCTCCAAATATAAGCATTAAAGAAAAGGATATTCAAGTTGAACTAAATAAGAGAAAACCAGGGCAATCAAAGTTTACAACGCAAAGAAAAGAGGATGATAATGTAATCATTCTTTCGGGCGTGTTTGAAGGAAAAACTACAGGAACTCCCATTTCGATGATTATTTATAACAAAGATATGAGATCAAGGGACTATGAAACAATTAAAAATAAATTTAGACCAGGTCATGCAGATTATACATATTTTAAAAAATATGGGATTAGAGACTATAGAGGAGGCGGCAGGCAATCTGCTAGAGAAACTGCATCAAGAGTGGCGGCTGGCGCAATAGCAAAAAAAGTTTTAGAAAATAAAATTGGAAAAAAATATAAAGTTGTTGGGGCAGTTACTCAGTTAGGGATACTTGGTTGTGATACAAAAAAATGGAATGATAACTTTATTTCGAAAAATCCTTTTTTTTGTCCTGACAAATCAATAATAAAACTTTGGGAAAAATATTTATTAAGTATAAGAAAAGTGGGTTCATCATGTGGAGCAATAATCGAAGTAAGAGCAAGAGGTGTTCCGATTGGTTTAGGTGCACCAATATATTCAAAACTAGATATGGATTTAGCTTCTGCAATGATGAGTATTAATGCAGTTAAAGGGGTCAATATAGGGTCTGGGATGAATTCTGCACAATTAACTGGAGAACAAAATTCTGATGAAATATCTCAAAGTAGAAAATCAACAAATTTTAAATCAAATAATGCTGGTGGAATTCTTGGTGGTATATCATCTGGACAAGATATAATTGTGTCTTTCGCCGTAAAACCAACATCTTCAATTCTTACTTCTAGAAAAACTATTGATAAATTTGGAAAAAACACTTCAATATCTGTTAAAGGCAGACATGATCCTTGTGTTGGTATAAGAGCTGTTCCAATAGGAGAAGCAATGATGCATTGTGTTTTATTAGATCACTATTTGATGAATAGTGCTCAGTGTAAAAGTTAATTAGTTTTCTTTATAATTATTTTTGAATTAAGAGTGTCTAATACTTTATTTTCAATACTATCTGCATCTAAACCAACATACTTATACATTAAATTAGGCTTGTCATGATCTATAAATCTATCAGGTAAAATCATAGATCTATACTTTAAATTATTATCTAACAAATTTTTGTCTGATAAAAATTGTCCAACATGAGAACCAAAACCTCCAATTGAACCTTCTTCAATTGAAATTAATATCTCGTGATCAGTCGCTAATTGCCAAATTAAATTTTGATCTAGAGGTTTTGCAAATCTAGCGTCTATAATTGTGAGGTTGATTCCTTTTTTTAAGAGATTTTCTCTAGCAATCAAACATTCGTTTAATCTTGCACCGAAATTAAGTATAGCAATTTTTTTACCTTCTGTGATCACCTTTCCTTTTCCAATTTCTAATTTTTCATCAATGGAAGGTAATTCTACTCCAATTCCATTGCCTCTTGGATATCTAAAGGCGCACGGTTTATTATTGATATCTACAGACGTATTAACCATTCTAACAAGTTCAGCTTCGTCGCTCGCAGCCATAACTATAAAATTTGGAAGAGTAGCTAAATATGTAATGTCAAATGATCCTGCATGAGTAGGTCCATCTGCACCGACTAATCCTGCTCTATCTATAGCAAATCTTACTGGTAAACTTTGAATGGCTACATCATGAACAACCTGATCGTATGCTCTTTGAAGAAAAGTTGAATAAATTGCTGCGAAAGGTTTATAGCCCTCTGTTGCTAAACCTGCTGCAAAAGTAACAGCATGTTGCTCTGCTATTCCTACATCAAAAGTTCTTAACGGAAATTTTTTACCAAAAATATCCATTCCTGTTCCTGATGGCATAGCAGCTGTTATTCCAATAATCTTGCTATCTTTTTCAGCATGTTTGACGAGAGTATTTGCAAAAACTTTTGTATATGCTGGTATATTTGACTGAGATTTTTCTTGAACCCCTGTATTTACGTTAAACTTTGAAACACCATGATATTTATCCTCTGATCTTTCGGCAAATTTGTAACCCTTGCCTTTTTCTGTTTTTAAATGAATTAAAACTGGACCATTATAGTTTACTTCTTTTACATTTTTCAGCACAGATATTAAAGAGTCCATATCGTGTCCGTCAATTGGACCAACATAATAAAAACCAAGAGAATTAAATAAGGTTCCACCAGTAACAGCTGACCTTAAAAAATCTTCTGCCTTTCCTGCTTTTTTACTAAATCTTTTTGAAAATGCAGAAATAATCAACTTAAATGTTTCTCTTAAACTAAAATACATTTTGCCTGATAATATTTTTGCTAAATACGATCTCATTGCACCTACAGGTTTTGCAATCGACATATCGTTATCATTTAAAATAACAATCATTTTTGTTTTACTTGTTCCCGCATTATTCATGGCTTCGTAAGCCATACCTGCACTCATCGCTCCATCACCTATGATCGCAACTACATTATCGGATTTATTAGACAATCTATTTGCTACAGCGATTCCCAATGCCGAAGAAATTGATGTAGAACTATGAGCTGCGCCAAAAGGATCATATTCACTTTCATTTCTTTTTGTAAAACCCGATAAACCCTTTCCTTTTCTCAGTGTTCGAATTCTATCTTTTCTGCCGGTCAATATTTTGTGAGGATAAGTTTGGTGGCCGACGTCCCAGATTAATTTATCATTTGGAGTATTAAAAATATAATGTAAAGCTACAGTTAATTCTACTACTCCCAAACCGGCTCCTAAATGACCTCCAGTTTCAGAAACCGCATCGATCATTTCTTCTCTTACTTCACCCGCTAAAGAACTTAGTTCTGACTGTTTAAGTTTTTTAATATCTGCAGGAAAATTAATTTTATCTAAATATTTATATTTTTTTTTCACTTTGTTCTTTCTATTATATATTTAATTGTTCCTTTTAAATCTTCAGACTTTTTTCCAAATTTATCAATTTTTTTAAATATCTTATATTTGAGTCTATTCCCGTATTTAATAGTATTTTGATGACCTAGTAAACTGATTAGTGTTGCTTTTCCTTTTTTTAGATCTTTCCTTGTTTTCTTTCCAGCTTCTTTTGAATTACCACTATAATCGATAAGATCATCTGCTATTTGAAATAACAGCCCAATATCAGAACCAATTACATCAAAATTTTTTAAATAGCTATTTTTTTTACTCATAATCACAGGAGCCATACAACAAAAACTAAAAAGTTTTCCTGTTTTTTTTATTTGCATTTCTACAATTTTACTTAGAGAAACTTTTTTACCTTCAAAATTCAAATCAGAGTATTGGCCTCCTGCTATTCCTGAATGTCCAGAACATTCTGATATTAATTTAACTAACTTTATTTTAGTTTTACAATCAACCTGAAAACTTTTTTGACTCAAAATTTCAAATGCTATAGTAAGTAGAGAATTACCAGCAAGTATAGCTGTAGACTCTCCAAATTTTTTATGTGTTGATGGTTTACCTCTTCTTAATAAATCATTATCCATACATGGAAGATCGTCATGAATTAAAGAATAAGCGTGAATGCACTCTACAGCTGCCCCAACTTGGATAAGATTTTTATATTTTATACGAAAAATTTTTCCAACATCAACCACTAACTTTGTTCTAATTTTTTTACCACCTGGAAATAAGCCATACTTCATCGGCTTAATTAAATCTGTTTTTTTCTGTTTTGACAAAAATTTTAATAATAAAGAATTGGTATCTTTGGCGATTTTATTTAATTTTTTTTTCATCTTTGCTTATGATTAATTTACTTATTTTTTCTTTAGTATTTTGGGATATATTTTTTGATGTCTTTTGAAATTTTTTTTCAATTAAATTATTCAATCTTAATAATTCTTGATACTTATTTATTGAACTTTCTAAATCTTTCTCTTTTTCAAGATTTTCAATTATACTATTAGCTAATTCTGTAAGTTCGTTTAGAGATTTATTTTTAATATCGTTTGGAAAATTTTTATCTTTCATATAATAGTTGTAATATTACATGAAAAACAATCTTTCAAATATTAAAAAAGCTAAATACTATTTGGATAAAAACGATTGCGTAGGCATTCCGACAGAAACTGTATATGGATTGGCTGCAAATGCCTATTCAAATATTGCGACAGCAAAAATATTTAGATTAAAAAGAAGGCCTAAAAGAAACCCCTTAATAGTTCATTATCATAGTTTACAAATGTTAAAAATTGATTGCGATACGAATAAATCTTTTTATAAATTGTATAAAAAATTTTGTCCTGGACCTATTACATTCGTTTTAAAATTAAAAAAAAATAGTAAAATTTCAAAAAATGTTACTAATAACAAAAAAACATTAGCTGTAAGATTTCCAAAAAATTCTATTACAAAAAAATTACTTAAAAATCTTAGTTATCCTCTTGCTGCACCTAGTGCAAATATTTCAACTAAAATTAGTGCAGTTTCAAAAGAAGATGTAAAAGATGAGTTTGGAAAAAAAATTAAATTTATCCTTGATGGGGGAAGATCAAAAATAGGTCTTGAGTCAACTATAATTAGTCTAGTAAATAAACCTGAAATTTTAAGGTTGGGTGGAATTGAAATAAAAAAAATAAAAAAAATAATCAAATCAGATGTCAAGTACAATAATAAAAAGAAAAAAATTGACTCTCCAGGACAAGGAAAGGTTCATTATTCTCCTGGAATTCCAATAAGGTTAAATGCTAATGAAGCAAATCAAGATGAGGCATTTATATTAATTAAAAAAAGAAAATTACCTGATAAAAACTTCTATTATTTGACTAAAAATAAAAATCTTAAAGATGCAGCAAAAAACTTATACAAGACTTTACGAATGATAAAGAAAAAAAGATTTAAAAGCATTGCAGTCGAAAAAATACCTAATAAAGGTTTTGGCGAAGCAATTAATGATAGATTACTTAGGGCGTCAAAATTTTAATGGAAAATTTAGTAGAAGTTATAAATCTTTCTAAATCTTATGGAAAAAAAGAAGCTGTAAAAGGTATCAATTTTAAAATTAGAGAAAACGAAATAATAGGACTCTTAGGTCCAAATGGTTGTGGAAAAACAACAACTATAGGTATGCTGCTTGGTTTGTTAAAACCTACCGATGGTCAAATAAATATAAATGGAATGAAAATTGAAAAAAATAGAATTAAAATTCTTCAAAAAATAAATTTTATTTCGCCATATATAGAATTACCAAAAAAACTAACTGTAAAACAAAATTTAATTGTATATGGCAAACTATATAGTGTCAAAAATATAAAAAATAGAATTGAATATCTTGTGAATGAATTAAGACTTGAAGACTTATTGAATAAGATAACAGGTGAACTATCATCAGGTCAGAAAAATAGGGTAAGTTTAGCAAAGGCTTTAATCAATAATCCTATTGTTTTATTTCTAGATGAACCTACGGCATCTTTGGACCCAGAGGTAGGAGATTTTGTTAGAACTTTTTTAGAAAATTACAAAAAAGAAAAAAAAATATCTGTTTTATTAGCATCACATAACATGAGTGAAGTAACTAGACTGTGTGCATCTGTATTAATGATGAAGGATGGAGTAATCATAGATAAAGGCAAACCCGAAGAACTAATTGCAAAACATGGTAGACAAAATTTAGAAGAAGTATTTTTAAAACTTACGAGAAATAAAAATGAAATTTAATAGAATATATGGTCTTTTTTTAAGACATTTTTTTTTAATTACAAGATCTTTTCCAAGAATTCTAGACTTAATATACTGGCCGTCGATTCAAATAACATTGTGGGGTTTTATCTCTAATTTTTTTGCCTCTCATAGCACATATTATAATAATGCTGTCGGGGTGATATTAACTTGTGCAATATTGTACGATTTTTTATTTAGAACAAGTATTGGTTTTAATATGCTGTTTTTAGAAGAAATATGGAGCAGAAATTTTACGAATTTATTTATTTCTCCAATAAAGATAAGTGAAATAATTATTTCATTAGTTTTTACAGCCTTAGTTCGAGCTCTGATTGGTTTAATACCTGCAATTTTATTAACATCCCCGCTTTTTGGAATATCTTTATTAGATCTAGGTATACATTTGTTTTTTCTTTTTTTAAGTTTATATATATTTGGAATTACTTTGGGAATATTTGTTTCCTCAGGTTTGTTAAGATTTGGTCCTTCATTTGAAAATATTGCATGGTCAACAATGTTTTTATTAGCACCTTTTGGATGTATTTATTACCCTATAGAAATTTTACCTGATTTCTTTCAAAAAATAGCTTACTTGCTTCCACTTGTTTACATTTTTGAGGAAGCAAGGAATATACTTATTAATCAAAGTGTAGATTATCAAAATATAATAAAGGCATTTTATTTAAATGGAACCTATCTAATTATTGGAATATCTTTGTTTTATTACTCTTTTGAGAAAGCTAGAAAAAAAGGAACTTTAATAAATATTGGTGAATAATGGTGCGCCCGGAAGGACTTGAACCCTCAACCTCCTGATCCGAAGTCAGGCGCTCTATCCAATTGAGCTACAAGCGCATATAATATTATTATTATAAAATATGAAAAATATCATTAATATAATTGTTAAAGATGAGGAAAATGGTGGCCGTATTGACTCATTTATTTCAAAAAAAGAAAAAGAATTAAGTAGAACTAGAATTAAAAATTTAATACTACAAAAAAATCTTAAGTTAAATAACGTAATAGTAATCAATCCATCGCAAAAAGTTGCTACTGGAGACAAAATTAATTTAGTTATACCTGAGCCAAAAAAAGCTTCTTTAAAGCCATACAAATTTAAAATTGATATAATCCATGAAGATGATGATCTATTGGTATTAAACAAGCCTTCTGGAATTGTAATGCATCCTGGTGCAGGGAATTATGATAACACTATAGTAAACGCTCTTGTAAATCATTGTGGAAAAAGTTTATCAAATATAGGTGGCGAATTAAGACCTGGAATTGTTCACAGGATAGATAAAGATACCTCTGGATTAGTTGTGGTGGCAAAAAATAATTTTGCTCATGAAAACTTATCAAATCAATTTAATGAACATTCTATCGAAAGAATATATGAATTGATAGTTTGGGGAAAATTAAGACCACAAAACGGAAAAATTGAAACTTTAATTACTCGAAGTGCAAAAAATAGACAACTAATGGAAGTTGGGGTTACGAAAGGAAAAAAAGCGATTACAAATTATAAAACCTTAGAAGTATTTGAAAATGACAAAACCCCCACTCTAAGTTTAGTCGAGTGTAAACTTGAAACTGGAAGAACACATCAAATAAGAGTTCATATGAGTCATAAAGGAAATAATATTTTAGGAGATAAAAAATATAGAAAAAAATTTAAAAAAATAAAAAATATTAATCAATATCTTGAAAAACTTATCTACAGTTTAAATAGGCAATTTTTACATGCAAAAGTAATTGGTTTTATTCATCCTAAATCTAGAGAAAAATTAAGATTTACTTCTATTTTGCCAAATGATTTAAATAATATAGTAAAAACCCTAAGAAATATTGATAAATAAATCATTGTAAAATAAAAAATCTTAATTAAATAAATACTTCTATGAGTACAACTACTAGTTATAATCTTCCCGCTCTATCTAATGATAGTGGATTATCTGCTTACCTAGCTCAAATCAAAAAATTTCCTATGTTAGATGCAGAAGAAGAGTATATGTTGGCAAAAAATTGGAAATCAACCGGTAATATTAAATCTGCAGAAAAACTTGTTACAAGCCATTTAAGATTAGTTGCAAAAATTGCGATGGGCTATAAGGGTTACGGACTTCCTGTTAATGAAATGATTTCAGAAGGTAATATCGGCCTTATGCAAGCTGTAAAAAAATTTGAACCAGAAAAAGGTTTTAGATTGGCTACATATGCTATGTGGTGGATAAAAGCATCTATTCAAGAATATATTTTAAGATCATGGAGTTTAGTAAAAATTGGAACAACAACAGCACAAAAAAAATTATTTTTTAATTTAAAAAAACTAAAAAATCAAATCGCACCTCGAGCTGAAGGTGATTTAAGAAAAGAACATGTTTCTGAAATAGCAGATAAATTAAACGTAAGTGAAGATGAAGTTATTTCAATGAATAGAAGGTTGTCCGGAAAAGAACATTCTCTTAATGCCCAAATCGGAGAAGATGGTGATGAGTGGCAAGATTGGATAGTAGATAAAGAAATGGATCAAGAATTAAAATTAGCTCAAAAAGAAGAGATGGATCAAAGAAAAGATCTTTTAAAAGACTCTATTAAAATACTAAATGATAGAGAAAAAGAAATTTTATACTCTAGAAGATTAAACGATGAACCTACTACTTTGGAAAATTTAAGTAAAAAATATAAAATAAGCAGAGAGAGAATAAGACAAATTGAAAACAAAGCTTTCGAGAAGCTTCAAAAACATATGCTTAATTCTGCTAAATCAAAAAATCTTTTGCCAGCAAATTAATTGCTAAAAGGATCGACTATTAATATAGTATCATTTCTTTCTGGGCTTGTAGAAATACTAGCAACTTTTGTTTCTATAAATTTTTCTAATTCTTTAATATAAATTTTGGCATTTTGAGGTAGTTTTTCAAAATTTTTTATACCTTTGGTTGAACATTTCCAACCTTTAAAATTTTTATAAATTGGTTTTGCTTTTAATTGGTCTTCAACAGCTGCAGGTAAATAATCCATTTTTTTATTACCAACTTTATAGGCAACACACATTTTTATTTCATCTAGTTGATCCAAAACATCTAATTTAGTTAATGCTATACCATCTATTCCTGCAATTTTAATTGTTTGTCTGACTAAAACACCATCAAACCATCCACACCGTCTTTTTCTACTTGTTACTGTTCCAAATTCTTTTCCCACAGTGCCTAGTTTTTCTCCTATATCATCTTTCAATTCCGTTGGAAAAGGACCTTCTCCAACCCTGGTAGTGTAGGCTTTTGTTATGCCTAAAACATAATTTATTGAATTAGGACCACAACCAGAACCTGTAGCAGCAGCTGAAGCTACTGTATTTGAAGATGTAACAAATGGATATGTTCCATGATCAACATCAAGCAAAATACCTTGTGCTCCTTCAAATAATATTTTTTTTCCTTGTGATTTAAACTCATCTATTTTTTTCCAAACTGGTTGTGAATACTTTAAAATTTTCGGTGCTATTTCTAATAAATCTTGCTTTAACTTATTTTTTTTATAAATTTCTTTTCCCAATCCTTTTCTTATTGCATTATGGTGCATTAAAACAGTTTCTAATCTGTGATCCAGGTTTTCTTCAGAAATTAAATCCATAACTCTTATTGACCTTCTGCCAACCTTATCTTCATATGCCGGACCAATTCCTCTCCTTGTAGTTCCAATTTTAGCTTTACCAGCCGCATCCTCTCTTATTTCATCCATTTCTTTATGAAATGGTAAAATTAAATTTGCAGCCTCTGAAACAATTAAATTTTTTTGAGTAATTTCAATGCCTTTTGATTTAATTTCTTTAATTTCATCCAACAAGGCCCACGGGTCAACAACTACACCATTTCCAATAATAGATACTTTTTCTTTTCTTACAATTCCTGAAGGTAATAATCTTAATTTGTATGTTGTGCCACCTATCACCAAAGTATGTCCTGCATTATGGCCGCCCTGAAACCTTATAACAACATCAGCTTCGCTAGAAAGCCAATCAACAATCTTTCCTTTGCCTTCATCTCCCCATTGAGATCCAACAACAACTACATTTTTCATCTAAACTTTTTATTTATACTTATTGCACTTAAATGATTTATTGGTCCATGACCTTTGCCGTACTTTAGTCCTGTACCAATTGAATGGTTAACATACTTAATCGCCATCTCACAAGATTTCTTTAATGTTTTTCCACATGAGTAATATGTAGCAATAGCACTAGATAATGTACATCCAGTACCGTGTGTATTTTTTGTATTAATTTTTTTGTTTTTAAAAGTTGTTATTTGATTTTTGCTTAAAAAAACATCAACCATAATATTTGATTTAAGATGTCCTCCTTTAACCAATACGTTTTTTGCTCCAAAATTTAGTAAAATTTTTGCTGCACTTATCATATCGTCTGTTGAAGAGATTCGTATTTTTGTCAAAATTTCTGCCTCAGGTATATTTGGTGTTATCAAACTTACATTTTCGATTAATTTAGATTTTAAAATTTTTATTGAAGCATCATTTATTAATTTAGTCCCTCCTTTAGCAACCATTACAGGATCTAAAATAATTTTTTTTGCTTTTATTTTGTTTAAAGAATTTAATACAGCTTTTATTACCTTGGTTGAATGCAACATTCCTATTTTAACTGAGTCGGGCTTAATATCTTTTGATGTAAATTCTATTTGTTTTGATATTTCTCTTGGTGATATAGCCTCGATCGATGTTACGCCTGTAGTATTTTGGGAAGTTACAGCAGTTATTGCAGTCATTGCATATGAGCCAAGGGCTGTAACAGTTTTAATGTCAGCTTGTATGCCTGCGCCTCCAGAAGAATCTGATCCTGCAATTATTAAAATTTTAGACTTAGGTTTCAATATTTTATTGACCGTTTAATTGTTTTTATACACTTTATAATTAAATGTTTATTATAAGACTCACCCATAATTCTTATTTTTGGTTCAGTGCCAGATTTTCTAACCAAAAGTCTTCCATTTTTTCCCATAAGTTTATTTGCTTTTTTAATTGCCTTTTTGCACTTCAACTTATTTATTATATTTTTATCTCTGACAATAATATTTTCTAAAATTTGAGGCATTGGTTTAAAGATATTTATTAGCTCGCTTGCTTTTTTTCCTTTTCTCATTGAAAATAAAACCTCTAAAGCTACTAACAAACCATCGCCTGTTGTTGCAAAATTTCCTAATATAATATGACCTGATTGCTCTCCTCCGAGGTTAAACTTATATTTTTGCATTTTTTCTTTAACATATCTGTCTCCAACATTGGATCTTATAAATCTTATTTTTTGTTTTTTAAAATAACTTTGTAATCCATAATTAGACATTAAAGTACCGATTACACCACCTTTAAGGATTTTTTTTCTTTTCCATCTATTGGCTAGCATCGCTATAATCTGATCACCATCAATTATATTTCCTTTTTCATCGCATAGAATAATTCTGTCAGCGTCGCCATCTAATGATATACCCAAATTAACTTTATATTTTTTAACTAAAGATTTAATTTTTTTAGGAAAAGTAGATCCACAATTTTGGTTAATATTTAGACCATTTGGAGATGTACCTACATTATAAACTTTGGCCCCCAAAGATTTTAAAAGTTTTGGTCCAGATTTATATCCAGCCCCGTTAGCACAATCTATTGCGATTTTAATTCCCTTTAGACTAAAATTATTAGGAAAATTTGATTTTAAAATTTCAATATATTTGTCATTGGCATTCTCTAACCTTTTTACTCTACCAAGAATACCTGGTTTGGATAAATTTTTTGTAATTTTCGAGTCTATTAACTTTTCAATTTTTTTTTCGATTTTATCAGATAATTTTAAACCATCAGGACCAAATAATTTTAATCCATTATCAAAATAAGGATTATGTGATGCTGTTATCATAATACCCATATTTGCCTTCATTCTTTTTGTAAGCATAGCAAGACCGTTAGTTGGCAAAGGTCCTAAAGTATAAACATGCATTCCAGCTGAAGCTAATCCAGAAACTAAAGCTGGCTCCAAGGTATAACCTGACAACCTTGTATCTTTTGCAATAATTGCTATTTGTTTATTTTTTTTGAGATTTTTAAAGTATGTTCCTGCTGCTAAGCCAAATTTAAAAAACATTTCACCATTAATATTTCCTTCATTTACTTTGCCTCTAATTCCATCAGTACCAAAATATTTTTTTGACATTATTTAAAATTTAATGATTTAAAAACTTTTATACTTTGATTCACCTCGTTTACATCGTGAACTCTTAATATTTGAACTCCTTGTGTCATTGCATATAAACTGGATGATATTGTGCCACCCAACCTTTCTTTACTGTCATTAATTCCAGATAAATCTTTAATAAATCTTTTTCTAGAAACACCTAACATTATAGGAAATCCAAGTGAGTGAAAAATAGAAACATACTTAATTAAGGTCATATTATGTTTCAAGTTTTTACCAAATCCAATTCCTGGATCCAAAATAATATTATTATGTTTAATTCCCAAAGATCTCATTTTTTTTATTTTATTTTCAAAAAAATCATAAATATCCAAAAGAACATTTTTATACCTTGGATTTTTTTGCATATTTTTTGGATTTCCCTGCATATGATGAATAACAAACGGAGTTTTATTTTTTTTTACTATATTTGCAGAATTAGCATCATATTTGAAACTAGACACATCGTTTATTAAATCAACTTTGCTATTTATCCCTTGCTTCATAATCCAGCTTTTTCTTGTATCTAAAGAAATAAACTTATTTAATTTTTTAATTTTTTTTAAAGTTTTATTAATTCTTTTCCATTCTACTTTTACATTAACATCTTTTGCCCCTGGTCTTGTCGACTCTCCACCTATATCGAGAATTTGACATCCTTTCTTTATTAAATATCTTGCATGAGTAAAACCTAAGTTTTTTTTATTATATTTCCCTCCATCTGAAAAGCTATCTGGTGTTAAATTAATTACTCCCATTAAAATTGGGAAGTCTTTAAAATTCAATCTCTTAAATTTTTTTTGTTTTGTAATTAATTTAACATCCTCTTTAATCTTTTGTCTAATTTTATAGGTCTGTTTTTTTATTTCTCTTATATGAATTTTTTTTTTATTTTTTCTGGATATTATTTCAATTGTATCAAATGATATTAGATTGTTATCACATAAAGGTAGTGCTTTTCCCTGATTGACCTTTTTTTTTGATTTTTGTCCAAAATAAAAATTACACGCCCTAGTGTAATATTTTATCATTATAATCTAATGAACTATCTTGGGCTTTAACCCCATAGAGTCCAGAGCAGAGTCTTGCTTTTTATCTTCTTCTTTTAAATCCTCTTTGTTTGAAGGATATATGTTTTTATTTATTAAATTTTCAATTTCTTCGCCAGTTAATGTTTCATATGTCAGTAATGCTTTAGCTAATTTATGCAAATCATCTATTTTAGAAGTCAAAATTTCTCTAGCTTTATTATAACCTTCGTCTACTAACTTTCTAATTTCTTTATCAATTTTTTGTGCCACAGCTTCAGATACACTCTGCGTTCTGGCAACCGATCTTCCTAAAAATACTTCTTCTTCGTTTTCTCCATATTCAACAGGGCCCAATTCTTCAGTCATGCCATATTTTGTAACCATCGCTCTAGCCAGTTGAGTTGCTTGATTTATATCTGACCCACTACCACCTCCAGCTCCCGTTGATATATTGTCTTTTCCAAATATTATTTCTTCAGCTACTCTTCCTCCAAAACATACTGCCAATCTAGCTTTTAAAAACTTAATTGAATAACCATGTTTATCTTTTTCGGGTATGTTCATTACCATTCCTAAAGCTCTTCCTCTCGGTATTATTGTAGCTTTGTGTATTGGATCATAACCAGGCATATTAAACGAAACTAAGGCGTGACCACCCTCATGGTACGCTGTTAGTTTCTTTTCATCTTCAGTCATGACCATTGATCTTCTTTCAGCTCCCATCATAACTTTGTCTTTAGCTTCTTCAAACTCAATATAAGTTACTATTCTTTTGTTTTTTCTTGCTGCTAGCAAAGCTGCTTCATTTACTAAGTTTGCTAAGTCAGCACCTGAAAATCCAGGTGTTCCTCTTGCAACTGTTCTTAAATTTACATCAGGAGCCATTGATATTTTTTTGGCATGTACTTTTAATATTTTTTCTCTTCCAATTATATCTGGTAACGAAACAACTACTTGTCTATCAAATCTTCCGGGTCTCAATAACGCAGGGTCTAGCACGTCTGGTCTATTAGTTGCCGCAATTATAATTACACCTTCGTTGGTATCAAAACCATCCATTTCAACTAATAATTGGTTTAAAGTTTGTTCTCTTTCATCATTTCCACCACCAAGACCTGCTCCTCTACTTCTTCCGACCGCATCAATTTCATCTATAAAAATTATACATGGAGAATGTTTTTTACCTTGTTCAAACATATCTCTCACTCTTGAAGCACCAACCCCAACAAACATTTCAACAAAATCAGATCCTGAAATTGTAAAGAATGGAACGCCAGCTTCTCCAGCTATAGCTCTAGCTAATAAAGTTTTTCCAGTTCCTGGAGGACCAACTAGTAAACATCCTCTTGGAATTTTTCCACCTAGTCTACTAAATTTTTTTGGATCTTTTAAAAATTCTACTACTTCTTCAACTTCTTCTTTGGCTTCTTCTACGCCGGCTACGTCATTGAAAGTTACTTTTCCTTTTAATTCGTTCATCATTTTTGCTTTTGAACGACCAAATCCCATTGCTCCACCTTTTCCACCTTGCATTTGTCGCATAAAGAAAATCCACACTGCTATTAATAATAACATTGGGAACCAAGATAAAAGAACACCAAGAAGCGATGGCATTTTTTCATCAACTGGTGATGCGGATATACTAACTCCTTTTTCTGAAAGTCTTTCTATAAGATTTGGATAGTCTGGTGAATAAGTTGTAAAAATTTCGCCATCAGACATCACTCCTTTAATATTGTTTTCTTTAATTTCGACTTTAACAACTCTTCCATTGTCAACTTCTGATAAAAATTCAGAAAATATAATATTGTTTGTTTTGTTTATTGATCCTTGTGGATTTTTAAACATATTGTAAAGTCCTATAGTCAAAAAGACTATAACTGCCCACATAGCTAAATTTTTAAAATTCATTATTATTAAGATAAGAATTATTATAAATTAAACAAGTGTCATTTTGGTACAAAATTTGTCTTTTTCATGATCTTTCTGAAAAAATAACGATAGTTTCACTTACTTTTTGAATAACACATCCGCCTAAAGTTGTTTTT
>CACLQI010000009.1 GCA_902608975.1 uncultured Pelagibacteraceae bacterium | reverse complement strand
AACTTACAATTAAAGATAAAAAAACTACAAAACATAAAGCAGGAAATAGTCTAAATATTCTTTTTAAAAAATAATTGTAAAAATTAAAATTACCAGTTTTTTTAACTTCCTTAAAATAAATTGAAGTTATTAAATATCCACTAATTACAAAAAAAATATCAACCCCTATAAATCCACCATCAAAACCAGGAATTTTTAAATGAAATAATAAAACTAAAATTACAGCTAGAGCTCTTAACCCGTCGATTTCAGGGAAATAACTTTTACTCATTAAGATTTTTTTTCCACATCAAAAAGGTTAATAAATAAAAGGCAATAACTCCTAAAAAATAATCCCATTCTAATGCGTGTTTTAAGTGGGTATTACCTGGCATACTTATTAGTGGAATGCTAATTATTGCAACTATTATTAATAAAGAGACTAGAATCAATTTTGTTTTAAGAATTTTTTCGTTGAGAAATTTAAATATTTTTTCTTTAAGGGAATAAATAGTTTTAACTAAATAAAGCTGCGCTGCTATTTCAAAAATTATAAATGATAACAATATAACTCTACGGAATAATTTATATAGATCATTATCAAATTTTATTCCTAAAAAAATTGAATGGAGTATTAGAAATATAGCTGAACTTATACCAAAAAAAACAAATAGTTTAATATTTTTGTGATTTGGTTCAAAGGAGTTAATTATTTCTTTATTATATAACCAATACTTAATTAATAAAAACGATGTAAATATCATCGCAGGTTTAAAAATTAAATAGGTAGGAAAAACTCTTGCCGTTCTACTTATAGATGCTCCACCATCAATGTAAGGAAAAGTGTTGTGAATTACGTGAGCTGAGTTTGGGAAGAGTCCATGGAACTGAGTGATTAAAAGTAAACATGCATTAACTGCTACAAAAGGTATAATAAAAATCCAAATACTTATGGATTTTACTTTTGCTATATTTTCCATTAATTGAAAAAGTTATTTTTTCTTATTTTTTTTTCTTGCTCTTCTTTTTTTAGAGCCCATTTTTCTTCGGCCTCTATGCTTTTTTGGATATCCCATAATTACCTCAATTTTTATAATTTTATTGACTTATTTGTTGGATATAGCATTGTCATAAATACTTATCAAATTTTTTATGTCAAAATCATTTAAAACCTTTTTAAAGCATACAGCAAAAGATTATTATAATCAGTCTGTAAATCCCCCTGTTGTGAGAGCTTCAACCATTATATTTAAATCAATGAATGAGCTAAGAAAAACTCAATCTAAAGGCAAAAAAAATCCTATAGGAGGTCACTTTGAATATGGAAGACAAGGAACTTCAACAACTTTCATTTTGCAACAAATGTTAAAAAAAATGGAGGAGTGTTATCATGTATTTTTAACACCAACTGGTTTTGGTTCAGTTTTCTTATCAATTTTTAGTATTGTTCGACCAGGAGATGAAATTATTGCTGCTGATCCTGTATATTCTCCAACTAGGCTTTTAACTGGAGATTTTTTAAAATCATTTAATATTAAAACAGTTTTTTATAATCCAAATGATTTAAGTACATTAAAAAAAAGTATTACAAAAAAAACAAAATTAATTTATGTTGAAAATCCAGGCAGTAACTCTTTTGAATTTCAGGATTTATCTAAAATAATTTCAATAGCAAAGAAGAATAAATTATTTTCAGTAATAGATAATACTTGGGGAACACCATATTATTTAAAACCTATTCAATTAGGATTCGATATGTCAATTGTATCTGCAACAAAGTATTATTCAGGTCATTCAGATGTAATGGGAGGAAGTTTGGCGGTTAATAAAAGAGTTTTTAAATATGTTGAAAAAGCGAACAAAATAACAGGTTTAAGATTAGGACCTGATGATGCATATCTTATAATAAGAGGATTAAGAACCTTAGATGTTCGATTAGATAGACATGAAGAAAATGCAAAAAAAGTTGCATCTTTTCTATCTCGTCACAAAAAAGTTAAGCTTTTATATCCTTATAAAAAAAACTCTCATAATTATCAAATGTGGAAAAAATATTATTCAGGAGCATCTGGATTAATGGGTTTAAAAATTAAGGCAAAAAATAAAAATTCTGTTAACAAGTTCGTAAATTCTTTAAAATTATTTGGTTATGGTTACAGTTGGGGAGGGTTTGAAAGTTTAGCATTACATCAAGAATTTAGAGAATTAGGAAAAAGAAATTTTTTAAAATTAGAAAAAAATGAACATTTAGTTAGACTACATATTGGTCTTGAAGACCCAAAGGATTTAATTAATGATTTAAAAAGGTCTTTAAGATTTATAAAATGATTCAAAAAAATTTTATTCCAAATAAAACAGCTTTAATAACATTAATAGCCGCATGTTTAGTTGTAATTATTTCTTTGGGAATTAGGCAAACATTTGGTTTATTCTTTTTTGATTTTGAAATTGATCTTGGTTGTACACAAACTCAATTTGGATTTGCAATGGGTATCCAATTATTATTTTGGGGTTTGCTGGGCCCGGTTTTTGGAATAATTACTGATAAATATGGTGGAAGAATAGCTGTAATCATTGGATTTTTGTTTTACTTGGCTGGACTCTACTTTTTAAATTATGGACCAAACACTGGTCATTGGTTTACTTTTGATATTGGGATTCTTATTGGTATAGGCCTGGGAGCTACCGCAATAAGTATTCCAGTTTCAATTGTAGCGAAACATTTTCCATTAAATACAAGAACTATGGCAACCGGCATAGTAACAGCAGCTGGTTCATTTGGTTATTTTATTTCTCCTATGTATACTAGATACACATTATTAGAGTTTGGTTGGAATGCTACGCTAGTTATTTTTGGAATAATGATCATTGCAGGCTTGATTGTAGCTTTCTTCCTATCCACACCAATGAAACAACCTGAGCAAAAAAATGAAGACAAACAAACAGCAACAGAAGCAATAAAAGAGGCATTTTCAAATAAAAGTTTTAATTATTTAACTTTGGGTTTCTTTGTTTGTGGATGGCATATAGCTCTTGTAGCAACTCATATACCTATGCACATAAGAGATAATGGTCTAGAAGATTGGACTGCAACAGCAATACTTGCATTAATTGGGTTATTTAATATTTTTGGAACTTTAAGCAGCGGTTATTTATCAACAAGAATTAGCAAAAAAAAACTATTAAGTGCTATTTATTTACTAAGAGGCATCTCTTTAATTTATTTTATCTTTATGCCGCCCAATGTAATTAATGCCTTGATTTTTGGAATTACTTTTGGATACCTCTGGTTAGCCACTGTTCCTCCTACCAATGGTATAGTTGGACACATATTTGGAACAAAGTATATAACTCTATTATATGGATTTGTTTTTTTAAGTCATCAAGTAGGGTCATTTTTAGGAGCATATCTTGGTGGATTATTCCATGATTTATATGGTTCGCTTGATTATGCCTGGTACATTTCTATTGCTTTATCTTTATTTGCAGGCTTGATACATTTACCCATAAAAGAGAAAGCAATTGAAAGACAACAGCTCGCAACATCTGAAATTTAATTCTTATTTAGAAAAATTATATCACTCTGATAAGGCTTTGATTATTTATAAAGTAAAAGATGGATATAATTTATACACGGACTTTTCAAAAAAAATTATATTAACAAAAAAAAATATTAATAGTTTTTTTAATTCATTTAGAAGAAAAAAATTTAATAAAGAGACCGATCTTTTAATAGGATTTTTTGGATATGAAATTCTTTGTGATTTATTAAATATTAAAATTAAGAATCAACAAAAATTAAATTTTTATAAAGGTGTATTTTATAAACCAGAAACATTAATAAAAATAAGAAAAGATATAAAAATAATATCATCAATTAAAAGACATAAATTCAATAATTATTTTAACAAAACTCAAATTTTGAGTCCTTTCAAAACAAACATTAATTACAAAAAATATAAAAAAATATTTGATTTGTTTTCAAAAAAAATAAGACAAGGTGAAACTTATCAAATTAAAATTTGCACTAAGTATAAAAATAAATCGACGATTAACCCAGTTAACTTTTTTTGGAAATTAATGAAAATAAATTCATCACCCGAGTCTTTTATGATTAGAGATAAAAATTTTTCAATAGTAAGTTGTTCTCCTGAAACTCTTATAGATAAAAAAGGAAATAAAATAATTACTAAACCTATAGCCGGAACTCTTAAAAAAAATAATAAAATCAATAAAATTAAAGCACTAAGATTTTTTAGAAATAATGAAAAAGAAACTAAAGAACATAATATGATTGTTGATATGGAAAGAAGTGATTTATCAAGAATATGTAAACCAGGATCAGTGAAAATATTAAAAAAAAAATATGTTGAAGAGTATAAGCACCTTTTTCACTATGTAACATCCATTCAGGGTAAATTAAAAAAAAACACGACCATAAAAAACATAGTCAAATCAATGATGCCTGGGGGGTCAGTAATTGGGTGCCCAAAGATTAGAACGCTTGAACTTTTAAATAAACAAGAAAAAGAAGATAGAAATATATTCACAGGTAGTTTTGGCTACATTAAATTTAATCAAAATATGAAATTTAATATAATTATAAGATCAATTTTAAATTTTAGAAATATGTCAGAAGTTTCAGCGGCATCAGGAGTAGTTTTAGATAGTTCTTCTAAAAAAGAATTTAATGAAAATTTTATAAAAGCAAAATCATTATTGGAACTATATAAATGATTTACATAATTGATCATCAAGATTCTTTCACTTGGAACGTTGTCCACCAATTTTCAAAATTTGATAAAGTATATTGTTCAAATTATTTTAATATAAATAAAAAAAAATTAGATCAGTCTAGAGTAATAGTTTTATCACCAGGACCGGGATCTCCAAAGGATTATCCAATAACTTCAAAGATTTATAAAAAATATAAAGGAAAAAAGAAAATAATAGGAATTTGTCTGGGATATCAACAAATTTTATTTAATGAAAAAGGAAAAATTATACAGCAAAAAAATATTTTTCATGGTTATCAATCAAAGATCAAGGTAACAAATGAAAGTATATTATTTAAAAAAAATAAAATATTTAAAGTTGGAAGATATCATTCTTTAAAATTATATGAACCGTACAAGTCAAATAATATAAAAATAACAATGAGATGTACAAAATCAAACATTCCAATGGCTATTGAAGACTCGAAAAATAGTGTATACGGTTTTCAATTTCATCCAGAATCTTTTTTAACTGAAAATGGTCAAACTATTATTAAAAAAATCTTATCGGCATAAAGATCTAAAAGAAATAAAATTTAATAATCTTTGGAACTCCTATGGTGTTTTTACAACCATGAGAATTATTGGGAAACCTGCAAAAATTTTATTTTTTAGGCAACATATTAATAATTTAATTAGATCATTAAAAATTTATAGAATTAATAAAAATAATACAAAAAGAAATATTCGTCATTTAATTAAATTAAATATTAATAAAAATAAAAAATATGATCACTTATTTAGGATAGCTCTAAATAATAAAATGACATCTATTTCTTTAAGAAAAAGAATAAAACCAAAATCAAATTTTACTCTTAATTTACTTAACTATAAAAGAATAGATCCTAAACATAAAAATTTAAAATATAAAAAAATCTTAAATTTTCTTAAAAGATTAGATACAAGCAAATCGGATATAGCTTTATATAAAGATAATAAAATATTAGAAACTGGAACCTCTAATCTCTTATTTATAAGAGATGATAAGATATATTCTCCAATTAATAACTTTTATGAAGGAACCACATATAAATTTTTTTATAAAAAAATAAAAAAAATTATAAAAAAAAATATATCAATTGATTCTCTTAATATTTATGATGAAATTATACTTATTGGTTCTGGCAAAGGAGTAGTTTCTGTGAATCGTATCAAAAAAACAGATTGGAAAAGAAAAAGTTTAAAAAATTATAGATTTTTATCGAAAATTTATGCAAAAGCCGTTACGAACTGTCCTCGATATAACGGTTGATCTATTTTCACATCTATACTAAAAACTTTCATCTAAAGGGAAGGAAAAATCATGATGTTATCAGTCAATCCGTTTTCAATTTTGGCAGAAACGATTTCACCTATTTATATGCAGTTGTTTGTTGTTGCAATGGTTGCACTGATTATTATTGGAACTCTTTTAGACATTATTCATAAAAAAAATGTTAAGTATTTTTTTGAAAATGCAAAAAAAGCAAAACTATCTGCTACAAAAACTTTAACTACAGGTGAAAAAATATCTGTAATTTCTAAAACTATTGTTAGTGATATAGCCACAACATCAGAGTTAGGTGCAGGAAAAAGAAGAGTCGCTCATCTTCTTGGAATGTACGGAACAATTTTATTTTGGATTGGATCAGCAATAATGATTTTTTGTTATTCAAATCCATCTTCAGATACACCATCTTTTTGGCCAATCATTTGGCACGTTGGTGCAATAATGACAGTTATTGGCGGAGGTTGGTTTTGGTTTTTTTTAAGAGTAGATGTTTATTCAGAAGCTCAACCTTGGTACAGAATTATCAAAGCAGATTTATTTGTTCTTGCTCTTATGGCATCTTCTTTATTCGGTCTAATTTGGTCATATTTGCAAACATTAAATTTAAATGACAGATGGGATGATAAAGTTTTTTTAGTATTGTTTATTGTATCAAACCTAGTTTTGTTTGGAGGAGTATATTGGTCAAAATTTGCTCATATGTTTTACAAGCCTGGTGCAGCAATACAAAAAAATTTAGCGGAAGCAGATGGATCTAGAGACAATTTGCCGCCCGAATCTGATGCCCCAAAACAGTTTGGATTGGGTATAACAAGAGAAGATCCAAAACATTATTAAATATGATAAAGGAAAGAAAAAAATAAATTATGTCAACTTTTGTGTACATGACACGTTGTGATGGCTGTGGACATTGCGTTGATATATGTCCCTCAGATATTATGCATATTGATGAAACAATTAGACGTGCAAAAAATATTGAACCAAATTTTTGTTGGGAATGTTACTCTTGTGTTAAGGCATGTCCAAATCATGCAATTGATGTAAGAGGCTACGCTGACTTTGCACCAATGGGACATAGCGTAAGAGTTAGAAGAGAAGAAGAAAAAGGAACAATATCTTGGAAAATTAAATTTAGAAACGGAACAGTTAAAGATTTTGTTTCACCAATAACAACTAAACCCTGGGGGAAATTTATTCCAAAACTTGCTGAAGGAGATAAACCAAACCAAGGTGAAATTAATTCACAAATTTTATATAATGAACCAAAGGGTTTAAATACAAACAAAGAATTACCTAAAGTTGAAAAGAGTGCATTTAAAAAAGGTGTTTACTATTAATGGCAAAAAAAACTATATTTGAAGATTGTGATATACTCGTTGTAGGTGGAGGTATGGCCGGTACAGGCGCCACTTTTGAAGCGAGACACTGGGGAAGAGATTTAAAAATCGTATGTGTTGAAAAAGCTAATATAGATAGAAGTGGTGCTGTTGCTCAAGGTTTATACGCAATTAATTGTTATATGGGAATGCAATGGGGCGAAAATCAACCTGAAGATCATGTTCGTTATGCAAGAAATGATTTAATGGGATTGGTTAGAGAAGATCTTGGATATGACATGGCTCGTCACGTAGATTCTACAGTTCATATGTTTGATGAATGGGGCTTGCCTATGATGAAAAATAAGGAGACAGGTCGTTATCAACGTGAAGGAAAATGGCAAATAATGATACATGGAGAAAGCTACAAACCAATAGTGGCTGAAGCTGCAAAAAAATCTGCTGACAAAATTTACAATAGAATAATGATAACTCATCTCCTTATGGATGAGACAAAAGAAAATAGAGTAGGTGGAGCTGTTGGATTTAATATGAGAACAGGTGATTATTATGTCTTTAGAGCAAAAACTGTAATAGTTGCTGCTGGAGGAGCGTCACATATTTTCAAACCTAGAGCTGTTGGTGAAGGCATGGGAAGAACTTGGTATGCCCCCTGGAGCAATGGATCTGCTTATGCTCTTCCTATTGCAGCTGGAGCTAAAATGACGCAAATGGAAAATAGAATTGTTTTATGCAGATTTAAAGATGGCTATGGTCCAGTTGGTGCTTACTTTCTACATCTCAAAACATATACTCAAAATGCTAATGGCGAAAACTATGAGAAGAAATGGTATAATCAAACTAAAGAACTAGTTGGTGAATATATAGATCATCATCCAACACCAACATGTTTAAGAAATCATGCATTTATTCAAGAAACGATGGCTGGAGGTGGACCAATTCACATGGTTACAAAAGAAGCATTTCAAGATCCACACCTAGAAACGATTGGCTGGGAAAATTTTCTTGGCATGACTGTTGGACAAGCAGTTGTTTGGGCATCTCAAAATATTGATCCAAAGTATACCAACCCAGAACTAACTACATCAGAACCTTATGTAATGGGTTCACATGCAACATGTTCTGGTGCTTGGGTAAGTGGGCCTGAGGATATTTCCCCACCAGAATATTTTTGGGGTTATAACAGAATGACTACAGTCGAAGGTTTATTTGGTGCGGGTGATACAGTTGGAGGCAGTGCCCATAAGTTTTCATCAGGATCTTTCACCGAAGGACGTTTAGCAGCTAAAGCAGCTGTAAAATATATAGAAGAGCAAAAAGCAAAAGACATTAAAGTTAGTGAAAAACAGTGTGAAGAATTTAAAAAAATTATTTTCAAACCTTTAGAAAATTATACAGTTGGAAGAAACGAAATTACTGGAGGAACTGTCTCTCCAAGCTATATATCGCCTATACAAGGGCTTCAACGTCTACAAAAAATTATGGATGAGTATGTTGGTGGTATTTCATATAATTATATGACAAATGAAAATACTCTTAAAAGAGGTTTAGAATTATTACATTGGTTACAAGAAGATCTTGAGCATATAGGTGCTGAAGATTATCACCAGCTTATGAGGGCATGGGAATTAAAACATAGAACTCTCACATCTCAATGTGTAACCGAACATACTCTTTTTAGACAAGAAACTCGTTGGCCAGGCTATTACTATAGAGGTGATTTTATGAAACTTGATGATGACAATTGGCATTGCCTTACTTTATCAAGAAGAGATCCAAAAACTGGAAAATTTACCATGGAGAAAGCGCCTGTCTATCATATTATTGATGATGAAAAAGAAAAAAAAGAAGCTTCTTAAATAAATTAATGAGTCTTCTTGACAAACTAGACCAAGAAATCTTTAAAATTGCAGACCCCATTTGGTCAAACTTAATTAAATGCTCAAATATGAAAGATTATGGAGGTTTTACTAGAGATTTCTCATCTCAAATGCTTTATGGAGCCAATGAAGTTGAACTAGGAAAACAATGGGCCAGTAACGAGTTGATCTCAACTTTATCAAATGATTATAAACCTTTTGGCTGTTTAAGAAGAGGACTTTATATAACTGTCCTTTACAAACAAACTAGCACGAAGATGCCAGGAGATTTTTTAGGCCGGCTTGTTTTGGGTGAGGAGGATGGTACCACCAAGGTCTTTGGAGCTACAATATTTTAAAATTTAACTTGCAAATTTTTATTGGTAGGTGTATTCCGAGGATATGCTTGATAATTTTAACAAAAACATAAAAAAAATTATTAAGTTTTTCCCAGAAAATATTTCAATTTTGACCTCTAAATCAGCTGTATATTTTGGTTTAGCAGTATATTGGTGTGTAATAGTTGCGGGTACTCTTCTAAACGTAATTTAAAATATAATTTTTTATCAACTAGTTGACTTTGATATTTTTGAGGAATAATTATTATTTATGGAGTTTTTTCTTCCAATAGCAGAAGTTTATGTAAGTTTACCTCTAATATTTACTCTTAGTTTAGTCGTTGGAATTTTGTCTGGATTATTTGGAGTTGGAGGAGGGTTTTTAATGACACCCTTTTTAATTTTTTTGGGAATTCCACCAGCATACGCTGTGCCTAACGAAGCAAACAATATCTTAGGAACATCAATATCTGGATCTACTACTCATTATTTAAGAGGAACACTAGATTATAAAATGGGCCTGATAATCGCTGCAGGAGGAACTGTTGGAACAATATTTGGAATTTTGACATTTACTTACTTTCAAGACATGGGAAAAATAAATATAGTTATTTCCTTAGCTTATATGTACATACTTGCAATTATTGGTACCATAATGTTGGTCCAAGGTATAAGTGAAATTGATAGAGCGAGAAGAAAAATAGTATTAAAGAAAAAATTACATTATCACTATTGGTTTCATGGACTACCATTTAGAATGCGTTTTAAAAAGTCAAGATTATACGAAAGTATATTTACACCGATAATAATTGGTTTAATAGTTGGATTCTTAGCTGCAATAATGGGTATTGGTGGTGCTTTTATTCTTGTGCCTGCAATGATTTATATTATTGGAATGCCAACTAAGTTAATTCCTGGAACATCTTTATTTGTTACGATATTTGTGAGTACAATTGTTACTATTTTGCATGCGTTTAATTATGGATCTATCGATTTAATTTTAGTGACTGTATTAATATGTGGCTCAATTTTAGGAGTTCAGGTTGGACAAAAAATTGGTGAGACTGTCGATAGTTCACAATTTAAAACAATCTTAGCATTGTTGTTATTATTAGTTGGAATAGCAATAGCTTATGAAACTTTCTTTACAGAAGAAACCATTGTAAATGCTATGGATAATAGAACAAATACCTTGGGACCTGTTTCCCAATTTGTTAAAAGACTCTCTGAAGAAGTTCCAATTTTATATGGTTTATTTTCAATCGTACTTGCTTTGGTTTTAGGAGTAGGCGCCGCTATAGTTAGAAGACAACTTTCGAATTTGAGAAAAAAGTACTTTCCCAAACCTTCGACAGCTCAAAAAAAATAATTTTTAAGCACTTCGAAATAATTTGGTCATTACAAACTCTTTATGGCCTAGAACTTCTGCACAAGTAAGACGACCACTTGCTGCTCTTATAGTTGTCATTATCAATTCGTCGCCAGCTTGATCCATATTCATTTCTCTTTTAAGAATTTTTGAAACATCTAAATCAATATGCTCTCTCATGTTTATTGCTGTACTTGGGTTACCTGTTAATTTTACTACAGGTTCTATAGCATTACCTATGATATTACCTTGTCCAGTTGGAAATAAGTGAATATTAAATCCTGCGGCAGCTTGTAAAGTTAAACATTCACCCGCAGCTGATGAGGTATCCATAAAATACAAGCCGGGACCTTTTTTTGGTTCTTCTGCAGGTGTTAGTACATCAATAAATTTTCTTGACCCAATTTTTTGGAAATTTCCGAAAGCTTTTTCTTCAATTGTTGTTAAACCTCCTGCAATATTTCCAGCAGTTGGTTGACTTTCAGAAAGGTCATTCGTAGCTTCTTTTAAAATAAAATCGTTATAATCGCTCCAAGTTTTTATGAATTTTTCTGAAGCTTCTGGTGTTGCTCCTCTTGTGGCACAGACTTTTTCAGCTCCTGTTAACTCAGAAGTTTCTCCGAAACAGAGATGAACTCCTAATGGTTCTAATTTATCCATTAAATTTCCAACCGCAGGATTAGCAGCCATACCTGATGTAGTATCAGATTCTCCACATTTTACAGATATCCAAAGATCACTTAAAGGACATTCTTCTCTTTGTTTTTCTGATGCCCATTGAGAAAATTCTTGTGCTTTTTGAGAAGCTTTCATAATAGTTTTAATATCGCCTGAACCTTCAATGCTAAATCCTTCAACTGGTTTTCCTGTTTTAGCTACTTCATCAACTATTCTTTTAGTCCATTTAGGTTCAATACCAATTACAATACACGCAGCAACATTTGGATTTTTACCAGTTCCGATCATTGTGTCGAAAAATAATTCTAAGTCAGCACCAAACTGAAGTCTTCCATAAGCATGAGGAATCGCAAAAGTTCCTTTTATATTATTAGCAACTGCTTCAGCACAGGCGTTTGAAATATCATCTACAGGGAGAATCACCACATGGTTTCTGGTTCCAACTCTACCGTTTTCTCTTTTATATCCTAAAAAACTTTTTGGAATTTCCATATTATTACCACTTCTTAGTTTTTACGTTATGAACATGAACATGTTCCCCTTTTTTAATTGATTTAACAACCTTACCAATATCGTGGCCGTATTTTATTATTGTGTCACCCTCTTTAAGATCAATCATTGCTACTTTATGACCTAATTTAATTTCATTAATAGATTCAATTGTAGTTGATTTATCGTTTTCCATTATCCAACAATTGCATTTTTGATCAGGTTGAATTTTTTCTATAACAACTACACCTACATTATCTTTTTCATCGTGTATTATAATGTCTGTATTAGCCATTTTATTATTTTTCTATTAGAATTTTTTATGAATTTATATATTAATTTGTTTTTTGCAATTATAATTTATTTAAGTAACAATATCTGATAAGACGAACAATATATGAAGGAAATAGTTATTACTGGAGGTCTAGGCTATATAGGCACAGAACTATGTAAAATTTATTCAGGTTACAGCTGGAAAGACAACATTACCATTATCGACAATAGATTCATTTCTGAGAGGGTTAATCAGCTGAGAAATTGGAATATGAATTTTGTCCATGGAGACATTTTAGATAAAAAGATTATAAAAAAATATTGTGAAAATGCAGATGTAGTTCATCATTTAGCCGGAATTACTGATGTCCCAAGAGTTGCGACCGATACAAATCCAGACCATGAAGCAAAAATTAAAACTATTGCTAAAGAAGGAACCCAAAACATTTTGGATGTTATAAGCAATCAATGTAAAATTATAATGCCTTCTACACACGTTGTATATGAAGGAATTAAAGAAGTTAAAAAAAATATATTAGAAGACGAAAAAACATGTCCATCACTTAGCTATGGGAAATCAAAAGCCTTTAATGAACAACAACTTATAAAATCGGGTAAAAATTATGTAATTTTAAGATTGGGGTCTGTTTATGGTTACTCTGTTGATACCACAAGGATAGACATAATGACAAATTTTTTTTCAAAAATTACCTCCCAAAACGGAACCTTAAAGCTTTTTGCAGGAGGTAGACAAATCAAAAGCTTGGTGCCATTAATTGATGTTGCAAGATGTTTTAAATTTATGGAGGAAAGAAACGATATTTCTAATGAATTATTTAATTTTACTAAAGATACTGTAACAGTTAAACAAGTTGCTCAATTATGTGAGAAATATAATCCTAAAATTGCATTAAAGGAAACAAATGATGAAGTTCCTAATTTGGGATTTTCATTATCAAATAAAAAAATTTTAAAAACAGGTTTTAAATTTCTTTATAACTTAGAAGAAAGTATCAAAGAAATGATATTGAGATGGTCTAAACAAAAATTTATTAAAGATTTAGAATATGTTAAAAATGGAGAGAATGAATATGAAGATTTTAGAGGCAAGATAAGTAATCATGAGTTAACAGAACCAATTAATATGATTGGTCTAATAAGTTCAAAAAAGGGTACAATTAGAGCTAATCATTACCATCCACAACAAGAGCAAAAGTGCTTGTTCACAAAAGGTCAAATTATAGAAGTGTTTCAAGATTTGCTTACACCAAATTCACCAAAAATTACACAAGTTGTAAATGAAGGACAGATATCAGTGATCAAACCAAATGTTGCGCATGCAATGGTTTTTACAAAAGATACGAATTTTTTAAATTTAGTAAGAGGCGAAAGGGAACATGAAAATTATGGAATAACACACACTCTTAAACATGTATTAGTAGATGAAAGAGAAAAAAATTTATTAATTAAATGCTACAAATTTGAATGTAGATCATGTGGTAATAAAAATTTAAAAAGAGCTGTTTCATTAGGATACCAACCTCTTGCTAATAATTTGTTAAATAATTTGAATGAGGAAAGTGAATTGTATCCACTTGAATTAAATTATTGTGAAAACTGTCATAACTGTCAATTATCTGTATCTGTAGACCCAAAAAAAATGTTTACAAAGTATTTATATACATCATCAACCTCAAAAATATTTAGAGATCATTTTGTTAAAGCAGCGAATAAATATATTAAAGAATTTAAGCTAAAACCAAAAAAATCTTACATAATAGACGTTGGAAGCAATGATGGTGTTGCTCTTAAACCTTTCAGAGACCAAAAATTTAAAAATATCTTAGGCATTGAACCTGCAAAAAATTTATCAAAATTAGCAAATAAAAATAAGATTAAAACATTTAATGGTTTTTTGAATAAGAAAAATTTGAAAAAGATTAAAAAAAATGCAGACTTAATTTTAGCATCAAACGTATTTGCTCACTCGGACGATTTAAAAGAAATGGCTTGTTGTATGATAGATCTTTTAAGCAAAAAAGGTCAAATAATATTGGAGGTGCAGTATTTATTGAATACATTAAAAGATTTAACTTTTGATAATATTTATCATGAACATTACAACTATTGGTCTTTAACCTCACTTGTAAATTTTTTTAAACAGCTTAACATTAAAATATATAGAGCAGAAAAAATTGACACTCATGGTGGATCTATAAGAGTATATTTGAAAAAAGATAACAAAGTAAAAATTGAAAAAAATGTATTATCTTTACTTAAAGAAGAGGAAGAATTTGGCATAAAAAAATTTGAAACATATAAAGAGTTTGGTGAAAAAATAGAAAACATAAGAAAAAATGTAATTAGAAACATAAATAATCTAGTTAAAAAAAATAAAAAAATTATTGGTTATGGAGCGCCAGCAAAAGCAACAACTGCACTCAATTTTTTTGGTATTTCAAAAGAAATTAATTTCATCGTTGAAGACAATAAGCTCAAACACAATAAATTTATTCCAGGAGCTAAAATACCTATTTATTCAAAGAATAAAATTATAAATAAGAATTCTACAATTCTTGTTTTGGCATGGAATTTTTATGAAGATATAAAAAAAAATAATAAAAAACTTTCAGATAATTTTATTAACATTAAATCTTTACATTAATTAAATTTACTAATAGAAACTATGAAAAGGAATAAAAATGTCTAAAATGACTACAGAAGAAGCTTTTATTAAAGTTCTTCAAATGCACGGTATTGAACATGCTTTTGGAATAATAGGTTCGGCATTCATGCCAATTTCAGATTTATTTCCAAAAGCCGGAATTACTTTTTGGGATGTTGCGCACGAAACTAATGGTGGTTTGATAGCAGACGGTTATACAAGAGCTACTGGAAAAATTTCTATGGTTATAGCACAAAACGGTCCTGGCATTACAGGACTTGTTACTCCAATTAAAACAGCTTATTGGAATCACACCCCTTTGCTTTTGGTAACACCTCAGGCTGCAAACAAAACTATGGGACAAGGTGGATTTCAAGAAGTAGAACAAATGAATTTATTTAAAGATATGGTTTGTTATCAAGAAGAAGTTAGAGACCCATCAAGAATGGCAGAGGTTTTAAATAGAGTTATAGAAAAAGCAGTAAGAGGTTCTGCACCAGCACAAATAAATGTTCCAAGAGATTACTGGACACAAGTTATTGATATTGATCTTCCACCAATTGTAAGATTTGAAAGACAAGGTGGTGGAAAAGAAGCAATTGATAGAGCAGCAAAGCTATTATCTGAATCAAAATTCCCAGTTATTTTATCTGGTGCTGGAGTTGTAATTGGTGACGCCATTGAAGATTGCAAAAAACTTGCTGAAAAATTAGATGCACCAGTTTGTAGCGGATATCAACACAACGATAGTTTTCCAGGAAGTCATCCACTAGCAGTTGGACCTTTAGGTTACAATGGCTCCAAAGCAGCGATGCAGTTAATTTCAAAAGCTGATGTTGTTCTAGCTTTAGGAACTAGATTAAATCCTTTTTCAACTTTACCAGGTTATGGAATTGACTATTGGCCTAAGAATGCAAAAATTATTCAAGTAGATATGAATCCAGATAGAATTGGGCTTACAAAAAAAGTAACAGTTGGTATCTGTGGAGATGCAAAATTAGTTTCCAAGCAGCTTTTAGATAAACTTTCATCGAAAGCTGGAGATAGTGGAAGGGAAGAAAGAAAAAATTCAATACACCAAACTAAATCTGCTTGGTTACAAACTTTAACAGGTTTAGATCATGAAGAAGATGATCCAGGTACAGTTTGGAACAAGGAAGCTAGAGAAAGAGATAAAGATAGAATGTCACCCAGACAAGCTTGGAGAGCAATCCAAGAAGGCATGCCTAACGATGCTATAATTTCAAGTGACATAGGCAATAATTGTGCTATCGGAAATGCATATCCAACTTTTGAAAAGGGAAGAAAATATTTAGCTCCAGGTTTATTTGGACCTTGTGGTTATGGGTTTCCATCTATCTTGGGTGCAAAAATTGGATGTCCCGATACACCAGTCATAGGTTTTGCGGGTGACGGAGCTTTTGGAATAAGTATGAACGAAATGAGTTCTTGTGCAAGAAAAGAATGGCCATCAATAACAATGGTAATTTTTAGAAATTATCAGTGGGGTGCAGAAAAAAGAAATTCAATACTTTGGTTCGATGATAACTTTGTTGGCACTGAGCTTGATCCAGAATTAAGTTATGCAAAAGTAGCTAATGCTTGTGGTTTAAAAGGAGTAACAGTTAGAACAATGGAAGAAACAACTTCAGCCATTAAAAAATCTTGTGAAGAGCAAAAAAAAGGAATCACAACTTTTATTGAAGTAATTCTGAATCAAGAGTTGGGAGAGCCATTTAGAAGAGATGCAATGAAAAAACCCGTTAAAGTTGCCGGAATAAATAAGGCAGATATGAAGCCTCAAAAATCTTTGAATGGATAATATTAAAATAAGCTCCAATCGAAATTTCGGTATAGTTTTTTTTATAGTATTTTTAGTTATAGCTTTTTATCCTTTAATAAATAATGAAGATACAAGAGTATGGTCTTTAGTAATTTCATTAATTTTTCTGATTTTAGGATTATTAAATTCTAAAATTTTAACACCTTTAAATAATTTATGGTTTAAATTTGGATTATTTTTAGGAAAAATTATTTCTCCTGCAATCATGGTAATAATATTTTTTTTAGTTGTGACACCTATAGGCTTCGTGATGAGGATGTTAGGTAAAGATTTGTTAAACCTTAAATACAATAAAGATAAATCGTATTGGATTGAAAAAACCGGTCCGAAAAGTAAAATGAAAAATCAATTTTAGAATGAATTTTTTAAAAGAGTTTTGGGAGTTTTTGAAAGTTAGAAAAAAATATTGGCTTTTACCTATTATATTAGTTCTCACTCTTTTTGGTGGATTAATTGTTTTAACTCAAGGCTCAGCTGTAGCTCCCTTTATTTACACAATATTTTAAAGTGACATCAATATTAGGTATATCTGCATTTTACCATGACAGCGCAGCCTGTATTTTAATAGACGGTAAAATAATTGCTGCTGCTCAAGAAGAAAGATTTACAAGAAAAAAACATGATCCAAGCTATCCTCATAACGCAATAGAATTTGTTTTAAGTTATGCAAAGCTAAAGTTAAGTGAAGTAGATCAAATAGTTTTTTTTGAAAAACCTTTTTTAAAATTTGAAAGATTGCTAGAAACCTATGTTGCATTTGCACCAAAAGGATTTGTTTCATTTAGCAAAGCAATGCCTATATGGATTAAAGAAAAACTTTTTCAAAAAAATCTTTTATTTAATAAACTTAAAACTCATGATAAAAATTATAAATCTGATAAAAATATTTTCTTTTCAGACCACCATTTAAGTCATGCAGCAAGTGCTTTTTTTCCGTCTCCTTTTGATGAAGCGGTTGTTTTGACAGCAGATGGTGTAGGAGAATGGGCTACAACAACAGTTGCTGTAGGAAAAGATAATAATTTAGAAGTCAAAAAAGAAATTCACTTTCCCCACTCTCTTGGATTACTTTACTCAGCATTTACCTATTATACTGGATTTAAAGTTAACAGTGGTGAATATAAATTAATGGGCTTAGCACCTTATGGAAATCCTATTTACGAGGATAAGATTAAACATCTAGTAGACATTAAAGAAGATGGAACTTTTAGATTAGATCAAAAATATTTTAATTATGCAACTGGACTCACTATGACTAATGATAAATTTAATAATTTATTTGGTCAAAACCCTCGTAATCCACAAAAGGAAAAAATTACCCAATTTCATATGGATATAGCTGCATCTACCCAAAAAGTAACAGAAGAGATAATGATTAAATTAGCAAAAGCAGTTCGTAAAGAATATGATATTAAAAATTTATGTTTAGCTGGTGGAGTCGCATTAAATTGTGTAGCTAATGGTAAAATTTTAAAAGAAAAAATTTTTGATAATATTTGGATTCAGCCGGCAGCAGGAGATGCTGGAGGTTCTTTAGGAGCTGCATTAGCTCTCTGGCATATAGAGCATAAAAACAAAAGAACGGTAAACTCAGTGGATGATATGAAAGGCTCTTATTTAGGAACTGAGTTTAACCAAGAAGAAATTGAAAATGAATTACAATCAGTTGGAGCTAATTTTGAAACATTAAATTATGATGATTTAATAAACAAAACCTCAGAATTTTTATCAAAAGAAAAAGCCATAGGTTGGTTCCAAGGCAGGATGGAGTTTGGTCCAAGAGCATTGGGTGGAAGATCTATTTTAGGCGACCCAAGATCTGATGATATGCAAAAAAATCTAAACTTAAAAGTAAAGTACAGAGAAAGCTTTCGACCTTTCGCACCATCAGTTCTTAGAGAAGATTTATCAGATTGGTTTGATACTAATGTTGATAGTCCTTACATGTTACTAGTAGCAAATATTAAATCTGATAAAAAAATTGAAATGACCGATAATCAAAAAAAACTTTTTGGGATAGATAAACTAAATATTAAAAGATCAGAAATCCCAGCGGTAACACATGTTGATTATTCAGCTAGAATTCAAACGGTATCTAAAAATACTAATAAACGTTATTACGATTTAATATCAAAATTTAAAGAAAAAACAGGATGTCCAATAATAGTAAACACTTCATTTAATGTCAGAGGTGAACCAATTGTAAATTCACCTACTGATGCTTTTAACTGTTTTATGGGTACTGAATTAGATTATTTAGTTATTGGTAATTGTATTTTAGATAAAAATAAGCAAGATAAGAGTCTTAAACAGGACTATAAAACAGAATTTGAATTAGATTAATTCACTATGAAATTTTTGAAGATTGTTGCGTATAATTTTTTTGTATTTCTTTTTTTTGTAATTCTTTTAGAGGCAATATTTGGGTACTGGTTTAAAAAAGAAAATTTTGGAATCTATATGAGAAAAGAAAGAAAAGTAAATTGGCAAACCAATGTTAAGTTTAACAATAAAGATTATAGTTTTTTTTATAAGAGAAATTTTTGGGGTTTTAGAGGAAGCGAGTTTGAGCCAAAGAATGTCAAAATTGTTTTTGAAGGAGGTAGCACAGGAAATCAAAGAATGACTCCAGAAGATTTTACTATAGTAGGTCAACTAAATAAAAAATTAATATCTGATGGTAGAAAAACAGTAATTTATAACGCTTCAACTGATGGAAAATCAGTTGCTGGCTACGTTAATGATTTTTTATACTGGTTTCCCAAAATACCAAATTTTGAACCTGAGTACTTTATATTTTATATAGGAGTTAATGATAGAGTTATTGATGAAGGGCAAAAATATTGGGATTATAAAGTGAGTATTAAAAATATAGACAAGATTAAAGATTATGTAAAAAATAATAGTTTTCTAGCTGACAAATATAAAAATATTAAAAATAAATTTTTCCCAAAAATTACATCTGGTTATTATGTTGATTTTAAAGATTTATACACAAATTTTGATTATGTAAATTATGAAGATGCAAAAAAAATACATTCTCCAAGAACAAATAAAAAAAAACTATTGATTAAAAAATTTAATTCAAGATTAATTAAATTAAAGAAATCCATAGAAAAATATGGTGTTCAACCAATTTTTATAACTCAAGTTATGTATAATGGTCTCCATGATCATAATATATTTTTGATAAATAATGAGTTAAAAAAATTTACAAGAAAAAATAATTTTCCATTAATTCCTTTAGATGAAATAATAGAACTGGATATCAATGATTTTTATGATGAAGTTCATACAACACCAAAAGGATCTAAAAAAATTGCAGAAGCAATTTATCCATACATTATAAAATACATTAATTAATATGTAGTTGCTTTAACTGATCAAACGAAAATTTAATCTTCACTAATGTTAAAAATTTTAATAGAATGAACTTTGATTATTATAAACTAATTTAATATCCATGGACAAAACAATAAGTAACTTTTTTTTAAATGAAAACGTCGAAATAAATCTATCAAATTTTGGAATTAACTTATTAATTGCTGTTGTTCTTTCTTTTTTAATTAGGATTGTTTACAATAAATATTCTCAAAGTTTAAGTAATAAAGACTACTTTTCAAAAAATTTTATTGTTCTAGGTGTTACGACTTGTCTAGTGATTACTATTGTTAAATCATCATTGGCCCTATCACTTGGATTAGTTGGAGCTTTATCTATCGTAAGATTTCGAGCCGCAATAAAAGAACCTGAAGAGTTAATATATTTGTTTTTGGTTATAGCAACTGGTCTAGGTGTTGGGGCAAATCAAGTAAAAATAACAACTCTAGGAGTTTTAGTTGCTTTGATTGTTATAATTATATTTAGCACTTTTTCTAAAAAAAAAATAAAAAAATTAGACTTAAATATTTTTCAACTTTCATTTGTTGTAAATAAAAATGTTTCAGATGATATATTTTCAACAATTTTGCCAATATTAAATGCTAATTGTAAAGAAGTTGATTTTATTTCAATGTCATCTGAAAAAAACGAATTAAGTATACACTTTGAAATTTTTCCAAATTCAGCGAAATCAATTTCGATAATAAATAAAGAGTCTAATACAAAAATAAAAAATTTAAAAATAATATTTTCTAGAAAAGGCAATATATCCTTATGAAGATTAAATTTAGGAGAAACTCCAATATAAGTTTCTTAAATAAATTTTTAAATGTAAATTTTTTTTTTAAATTTTACTTTTTCTTTACGATTATTTTTTTAATATTTTTAAGTTTAGTTTTTTTTCAATCTGGTACATGGGAAAGAAATAAAAAAACTTTTTTTGAAAGAATTCATTTAAATGGAATATATAATTATAAATTTTTACCAGAAATTTTATATTATAAAATCAACTCTTTATTCGAAGATCAAAAAAAAATTTATATAAGCATTGATCAAAAAAATATTTTAAAAATCGAGAGTAACCGAAAAGATATCTTAGATTTTCTTGATGGTGATCAAAAAACTTTTCAACACGTTGTACCCTTCAAAAAAGCTTCTGCTTTTATTCTTGATAAAAATAAAAAATTAAAAATTGGCATCAGGCTTAAAGGCGACAGAAATATTCATTTTGAGGATCGAAAAAACTCTTCTTATAGAATTGATGTAAAAAGAGGCGAGGTTTTTAGTGGTATGAAGAAATTTTCTATACAGAAACCTAGAATCAGAAACTATTTAACAGAGTGGATATTTCATGAACTATTAGGAGAAGAAAATTTAGTAAAACCTAAATATGATTTCTATGATTTTTATTTGAATGGTAAATATGCAGGTTACTATTCTTTGGAAGAGAGTTTTGGAAAAGTTTTGTTAGAGAGAAACAAAAGAAGAAATGGACCAATTTTTTCGACCTTTGAAGATGTAAATACTTTTTTAGATGAAAATAAGTATGAAGTTTATAATAAAAAATTCTGGGAAAAAGATGAAAATATTATAATTGTAAAATCTGCTATTCAAAAGATGAATAGCTACCTTGAAGGTCATGAAAAGTTTGAAAATGTTTTTGATATAGAAAAATGGGCTTGGTTTTTTGCTGTGACTGATCTCACTTACACATATCATGGCGTTGGAGTTAAAAGTGTAAAATTTTATTATAATCCAATAAACGGTAAATTTGAACCTATTGGTTTTGATGGACATAGATTTTTGCCAAATTATAGTAAATATATTTTGAAAAAATTACCTGAACTAAATAGTACCAATTTTTCAAAAGCTAAAAAAAAAAATACCTCAAAAGATGAATATACTAGAAGTTTTTGGCCAACAATTGAGAAAGATTTTTTTTATCAAAATGGCAAATTAAATGAAAATTTTTATCAAGCATACTTAAAAGCTATTAAAAAAATTACATCAAAAGATTTTCTAGATAATTTTTTTAAAGTAAGAAAACATCAAATAAAAAAAATTAATTCTGGAATTTATACAGACTCTTATAAATATGATGTTAATACAAGAAGAAAATCAGGATTAGGAATTTATTTTTTTGATAAGAAAGAAATTTATAGAAGGGCGGAATTTTTATCTAAAAATTTTTCTGTAAATAAAGCAGCTTTGTTCATTGAGGAAAATACGAACAAATTAACTTTTATTAATTATGACACTAATAATTACTTCTTAAAAAATGGAAAAATTATATGTGAAAATTATAAAATAGATTTGATAAATCTAAGAATTAATAAAAAAAAATCAGATATAAAAACAAGCAATAAATATAATCCTTCTTGCAAAAAAATTTCGTTTCAGGATAGTATATCAGGCAATTACTTTGTTTTTGATATTAACAAATATAATTCATTCAACAAAGATGCCAAAACTACAAAATTAAACTTTTTAGATATTTTTAAGGCAAGAGGTAATCAATTATTTTTAAAAGAAAAATCAACAAAGATTAATAAAAATATATTTATCCCAAAAGGTTACAAAGTAATTATTAAAGGGGGACAAGAAATCATACTCGAAAATAATTCATTTATTTTTTCTAATTCGAGTTGGCAAATTGGTGATTATAATAAAAAAACTACTATAAAAGGATCAAAAGAAAACTTTGGAGGAGGTATAATAATTTATGATAATAAAAAAAAAAATTTAATAGTGAATTCAGAGTTTAAATATCTATCTGGATTAAAAAAAAATAAATTCGACGAAAATAATTTTTTTAACGAACGTCTAATTATGGGATCGGTAAATTTTTTTCAATCAGATGTTATTATTAAAGATACGATTTTTGACAACATATTATCCGAGGATGCATTGAATATAGTTTCATCAAATTATAAAATCTCAAAAACAAATTTCCAAAATATTAGAAGTGATGCAATAGACATTGATTTTGGAAATGGTAAAATTGAAGAAAGTGTTTTTTTTAATATAGGTAACGATGCAATTGATTTTTCTGGATCCAAATCTGAATTATTTTCTATAGATTTTAAAAAAGTTGGAGACAAAGGTATCAGTGTAGGTGAAAATTCTAATATTAAGATATCTGACGTTATCGGCAAAAATGCATTGGTTGGAATAGCTACAAAAGACGGGTCTGAAACATTTGCTAAAAATATATCATTTTCTAATATCGATTACCCATTTGCAGCTTACCAAAAGAAAAAAGCTTACAATTATGGTAAATTATATCTTGATAATTTTTCTTTAGATAATTTTAAACAAAAATTCATAAGAGATAATAATTCAATAATCTACAATAATAGGACAAATGATGTACTAGGCAATAATAACAAAAAAGTTGATAAGATTATTGAAGAAATAATTTAATTTATGAAATCAGATTTTAGATACGAAAGAAAATTTATAATAAATGATTTTACTATTCCCCAACTAGAAAATTTACTAAGAAATTCAAAATTACATTTTAAAAACAATTATCCACAAAGAAGTGTTAATTCAATTTATTTTGATGATTCTGTTTCGAGTTCAATTTTAGAAAATTTAGATGGAAATAATTTTAAGACTAAATACAGATTACGTTGGTATGGAGACAAAAAGATTATTTATTTACCTGTATTTGAAGTGAAAAATAAACATGGGTACTTAAATTTTAAAAAAATTAATAAACTTCAAATTTTGAAACCATTAAAATTTAATAAATCTAATATAGATTTCATTTTAAAAAAACTAAAAATTAAAAATGATTTTTTAGTAAATAAAATTCCTATATCCTCAACACATTATAATAGATTATATTTTATTTCTTCATATTATAACATTCGAGCAACATTGGATTTCAATATAAATTATTTTAATTTACAAAATAATTTGAATTTTAATTTAAATAAATTTTCAAAATCAGTAATACTTGAAATAAAATATTCTAATGAAAAAGATTTTTGTGTAAGAGAAAGTTTAAACAATATATCTTTGAGAATAAGTAAAAATTCAAAGTATTTAAATTCTTTAATTGAGCATCCTTATAAAATGATGTAGTTAAATTAATAAATAATTGTTTTGACAGAACCAATCTTATTAATTTTTCCAATATAGGTACGTTTTTTTTCTATTGGAACAATTCCAACTGTAGATCCAGTAAATACATAAAAATTTTTATTTAAAAAAATTTTATCTTTTCTTATTTTATTTAGAACAAAATTAAGGGAATTTATTGGATTGCCATAAACAGTATTTGTATTACCAATAATTTTTTTTCTATTGATCTTGTTTAAAATAAAAGTTTTAAGGTTTTCAATGTTAATTTTTTTAAATTTTTTTCTTTTACCAATTAAAAACTTAACATTAGCACCAAAATCACTACATAAATCACCCAGAAATTTAACTCCTTTTTTTCTTTGTCTGTACCCAACAATTTCTAAACATGGTGCCATATGACTAATAAATTTTGATATATTTTTTTTTGAAATTCTTTGTTTTGATAAAAAGAAATTTTTTTTAATTAAAAAACATACTTCAAGTTCTATACCAAGTGTATATTTATTAATTTTAACTTTTTTTCCGCTTTGCAAAAAATTTTTCTTATAAACTGACGCATAAAAAGGTTCTTTTTCTTTTAGCTTTTTTAAAAGAGGTAATGCAGTTCCTCCAGCTTTAAAACCCACTATTGGCCATTTAATTTTACTTTCGCAGGCCTTTCTCAATAGATCAGAGTTTTTAATATTTTTACAAAATTTTCTTGGAATTGGTTTAATTACTTTATTTTTTATAAATGCATTTGCCAGTTTATTTGATATTGTATTTAGTTGTTTTTTATTCATTTAGTTAATTATAAAAATTATGCAATTTATAGACTATTATAATAATCCAAAAAATATAAGATTTGAATCATTTAAATTTGCTTTGAATGAAGCCAATAAAAGAGGCCATAAAACCCTAGTTGAAACTGGTGTAGCTAGAGGAAAAAAGAAATTTTTTTTCATTAATAAAACTAATTGGCTCGATGGTATGAGCACTTTAATATTCTCTGACTATGCAAGATTCACGGGTGGTTTTTTATATGCTTGTGATATAGAAAAAAAAAATATTGATAATGCTAAAAAGTTTACGATAAAAAATTCATCATTTATAGAATTTGTCCAAGACGACAGTTTAAATTTTTTAAGAGATTTTGTAAAAAAAATCGATTTTTTGTATTTAGACTCTTTAGATGGTCAATTTAAAGATGCAGCAAATCATCAGCTAAAAGAAATTAAATTAGCTGAGAAAAATCTACACAAAAACTCTTTGGTTTTATTGGATGACAAAGGGCAAAAAACTACTTTATCTTTAGACTATATGATTAAAAATAACTTTAAAATTATTAATGAGACCAAACAACAAGTCTTGCTTTCAAGATTTTAAAAAATTAGTTTACTAAAACACTTTGAGGATCCAACCTTTCACCAAACCAATTAAGCCTAACATCAAGGTGTGGTCCTGTTGATCTACCAGAAGATCCAACAGTACCAATGATTTCTCCTTTTTTAACATGATCTCCCACACTGACAAAAATCTCATCCATATGCATATAAAGTGTTGAAACACCATGACCATGATCAAATATTAATGTTGCGCCAGTATAAAATAAGTCTTTTTCTGCCAAAGTTGTTATTCCATCATTCATAGCCTTGATTGGAGTTCCAGCTTTTTTTGCAAAATCTAAACCATAGTGAGGCCATTTAGGAATTCCGTTTAGAATCCTTTGACTCCCATAAACACCGGTTATAATTGCATTATCAAGTGGCATAACAAATTTGTTTTTAAAAAATTGTAAGTCACTATCAATTTCTCTTGCCCTTGCTATAAGTAGATTCTCTTTTTTTATTCTTTCCAAAACTTCTTCTGGTGGGGTAACTTTTTTTTCAGGCAATCCATCAATTCTTTGAATATTATATTTTCTTTTTTGAACTTTTTTTACGATTTTGTTATTTCCCTCAGTTATTATAATGTCATATTTTCTATCTTTATTTATTCCAAAAGCAAAATACCCTTCTTTTGAAACTTTTACTTTTTTTTTATCGATTAAAATTTTTGTCCCTGGATCAGTTTTTCCTATAATATAATGTCCTTGAATAAACTTCCCTTGAAATTCAGCTGAAAATACTTTGAAATTTAATAAGAATATTATTAAGCTATATTTTATTATTTTGCAGTCCATCCGCCGTCAACTAATAATGAAGTTCCATGCACCATTGATGCAGCGTCCGAAGCTAAAAAAACTACCGCAGAAGCTATCTCAGACATTTCTGCAAATCTTCCAAGAGGAATATTGTTTAAAGTTGCCTTTTTAAATTTTTTGTTTTTTAAAAATTTTTTTGTCATTGGTGTTACAACAAAGGTTGGTGCAACTGTGTTTACTCTTATATTGTACTTAGCTAAATCAATAGCCATTCCTCTTGTTAGACCCTCTAGACCCCATTTATTCATATTATATACACTTCTTATTGGTCCACCTACATGACCCATTTGTGAGGACATATTAATTATTGAGCCTCCTATTTTTTTTCTATTTTTCATCTCAATCATCTTATTTGCACAAAGTTGTGCGAGGTTAAATGCTGCTATAGTATTAATTTTTACTAAATATTCCATATCTTTTGTTTTAACTTTTGTAAAATGTTCAGGAATATTGTTTCCTGCATTATTTACTAAAATATCAATCCTTGATTGTTGATTAACCATTTTCTTAATTTGATTATAATTTGTAATATCACAAACGAAAGATTTACATTTTACTTTATATTTTTTTATTTTTTTTGATACTTCATCTAAGTCTTTTTTGGTTCGACTTATTATTATTAAATTAGTTCCAGCTTCCGCCAAAGCAATTGCGCACGCTCTACCAAGTCCTTTTCCAGCACCTGATACTAAAGCAATTTTATTTTTTAAATTATATTTTTTAAGAAACATTTTATATGAATAACTTTAAATCTGTATAAATCAACTCAATTGCTACTATTAGTATTGCTACTAAACCAACCCATCCGATCCACTTGTATTTTTTAATCCAATTTGAAATTAAAGTTGCAGCCGTAGCCATCAAAATAATTGACAAAACAAGACCAAATACTAATAAAAAATAATGATCTTTAGCTGCACCAGCAACACCTAAAACATTATCAAGGCTCATAGTAAAATCAGCAATCAAAATTGTCCATATTGCCTTTATAAAACTTGAATTATCAACTTTAATTTTACTATCTTGATTATTTTCATTTCTTATTACATCAACATATAATTTATAGACTATATAAAGGAGAGCCAATCCTCCTATTAATCTTATTCCTTTAATTTGGAGCAGATAAGCAGTAAGTAAAGTTAGGATTATTCTTAAAATAACTGCCGCACCTATACCAAAAAAAATTATTTTTTTCCTTTTTTCAATTGGAAATTGGGAAGCAACCATACCAATTATGATTGCATTATCTCCTGCTAAAACTAAATCTATAAAAACAATTTGAAAAAAAATAATGACTTGTTCAGATAGCATTAATCATTCAATATCATATCTGCACCCTTTTCAGCAATCATAATAGTAGGTGCATTTGTATTACCCGAAGTTATATTTGGCATGATTGAAGCATCTATTACTCTTAAATTTTCAATACCGTACACTTTCAATTTTTCTGAAACAACTGCATTTTCGTCTTTACCCATTTTACATGTTCCAACAGGATGGAATATTGTTTGAGTATAATCGCTACCAGCTTTTACTAACTCTTCATCATCTTGAATATTTAACCCTGGTCTATACTCTTCGGCTTCATATTTTTTAAAAGTTTTTGTTTCAAGCATTATCTTTCTTACAAGCTTTAATCCTTGTGCTGCAACATATCTGTCATCGTCTGTTGAAAGGTAGTTCATTTTTATTTTTGGATAAATTCTACTATCTTTACTTGCAATATTTATTTCACCTCTGCTAGTTGGTCTAATATTAGCAACGGTTGGAGTGATACCATGAAAGTCATGTAATTTTGAAGCACCAAGAACATCAGTGCTAATTGGTTGTACGTGAAATTGTAAGTTTGGTGTAGCTCTTGACGAGTCGCTTTTTGCAAAACCACAAACTTGACTAGCCCCCATAGTCATTGGACCACTTTGGTTAAATATATACTCTAATCCAATTAGAAAATTTCCAAATAAACTATTAATTTTTTTATTTAAAGACTCTAAATTTTTAACTTTATAAACGGGTCTAAACATTAAATGATCTTGTAAATTTTTACCAACACCCTTTAGTTCATTTACAACTTTTATTCCATTTTTTTTTAATTTTTCACTGCTACCAATGCCTGATACTTGCAATATATGAGGAGATCCAATTGATCCAGCTGATAAAATAATTTCTTTATTTACTTTAACTGTTTGTAATTTATTTTCTTGGTAATAATTTACACTGACTGCTTTTTTATTTTCAAAATTTACTTTTTGTACATGGGCGTTGGTAATTATTTTTAAGTTAGATCTTTTTTTAATTGGGTTTAAATATCCTTTTGCTGCGCTACATCTTAGTTTTAAACCTTTATGACTATGACTGGTTGTAAATTGATAAAAACCAACTCCAAAATTATCTCCAGTATTAAAATCCTCTACTTTAGGTATACCTTGTTCTTCTGCGGCATTTAAAAACTCATCCAACATTTTTAACTTAATCTTTTTGTTTGAAACCATAATTGGCCCACTATCATTATGAAATTCACTTTTTCCCATTTCATTGTTTTCTGATTTTAAAAAATAAGGTAAAACTTCTTCCCAGCCCCAACCATTATTTCCTTGCTGACGCCAATTATCATAATCGTTACTTTGACCTCTTATCCATAAAAGACCATTAATAGATGAGCTTCCTCCAAGTGTTTTACCTCTTGGATATCTTATAGATCTATTATTCATCGTTTCATCTTTTTCAGTATGAAAACACCAATCAACTTTTGGATTATGCATTGTTTTATAGTAGCCAACAGGAATATGTATCCAAGGATAGCTGTCTTTACCCCCCGCTTCCAAAAGTAAAATTTTGTTTTTTGGATTTGAAGAGAGTCTGTTTGCTAAAACGCATCCTGCTGAACCTGCTCCTATAATTATGTAGTCAAAGTTTTCCATTAATAGTTGAATAGTTTTTTTTGCAATTGCTATTTAATGTTTTTTACACTCATATTTGTCAATTGTCACTTGTATCGAGTTGGTTTTTCTGGTTTGATGCCCGGGTTAAATTTAACTAACAAAAAGGGAAAATAATGAAAAAAATCATTTCAATGTTATTTGGTGTTATTCTGGTTGCGTCATTCGCATCTAACGCTAACGCTAAAACATTAAAGTGTCAGACTGTACTTAACACTAAAGCTGATGAAGTTAAGATGTTAAAAGACTTTACTGATACAGTGACTGAATTAACGAGTGGATCGTTAAAGTTTGAAATACTACCCGCGGGTGCTGTTGTTGGAGTTAAAGAAACTCTTGACGCAGTTGACAAAGGATTGATCGATTGTGGATTTGCATGGACTCACTATTGGTCAGGTGATCACCCTGCTGCAATGTTATTTGGTTCGCCAGTAGCTGGTGGTGGAGTAGGTATTGATAACTTAGCGTTCTTATCTTGGTTCCAATATGGTGGTGGTAAAGAATTATATGACCAACTTTGGAAAGAAATGGGAAGAGACATTAAAGGATTTATGTTACAACCTGTCGGACCTGAAGCTTTAGGTTGGTTTCCAAAACCAATTAAAGATATGGCTGACTTTAGAAAATATAAATTCAGAACTCCTCCAGGAATTCCAGGACAAACTTATAAAGACATTGGTATAGCTTCTGTAGCTATGGGTGGTGGAGATATTCTACCAGCTCTTGAAGCAGGTACTATCGATGCTGCTGAATGGTGTTGTCCAAAACCAGACATGGTATTTGGTTTCCAAAAAGTTTTAAAGCACTACTACTTACAAGGTTTACACCAAGTAGTCGTAAATGCTGACTTTTACATTACTGGAAAAACATATAATGCTATGACCGCTCATGAGAAGAAGTCTCTTGAAGTTGCTGCTAATGCATCATTAGCTAAATCTTTAAGTTACAGAATCTATGAAAACGGAAAAGCTTTACAACAATTAACTACTAAGCATGGAGTAATATTAGAAGATACTCCATCTGACTACTTCGTTGAATACATGGCGGCTGCAAAGGCTACTTTAAATAAAAATGCTGAGAAAAATGCATTTTTCAAAAAAGTATATGACTCTATGAAAGAGTTTGCTGATGTTGCTGTTCCTTTCTGGAGTGGTGCTCAAATGTCAAATGCTAAGCTAGGAATGGCTCACGCAGCAACATTAAAGTAATCAGTAATTAATCTTGATTTTATTAGAGCGGACTTTTACAGTTCGCTCTAATTTTTTAACTCAAATTCTATGACAGACGAACCGGCTAAATTAGATATATCTGATGAAATGATTGCCGAAAGGCGAGGTGGTTCGGGAAAAATGCCCGATGATATGCCATCATGGATGGCTAAATCTATTATAAACATAGATAAATTTAGCAAGTGGATTGGCAATATAGTTTGTTGGATATTGATGCCATTAATTTTTGCAATGACTTATGAAGTATTTGCAAGAAAATTATTTTTAGCTCCTACCATTTGGGCTTACGATATTAGTCGTTTTTTATATGGTGCACTTTTTATGCTTGGTGCTGGTTATGCTCTTTCTAGAGGAGTTCATATAAGGGCCGATTTTTTATATAGAAATTTTAAAACCAAAACTCAAGGTGTAATAGATTTTTGGTTATATCTTTTATTTTATTTTCCAGGTCTGCTTGTTTTTCTTTATATGACAATTGGATATGTTGGAGAATCAATTCAAAGGGGCGAAAGAGGTATGGATACCACTTGGATGCCTTACATGTGGCCAATTAAAACTTGTTTGTTAATTGGAATTATTTTTTTATTAGTTCAAGGTATATCAGAATTATTTAAAAGTTATTGGGCGGCCAAAAAAGGTGAATGGCCAGGAGTAAAGAAATGATTGCTGAATTTATAGATCCGGCTATCCTTGGTTTTATTCTAGTTGGTGTAATGCTTTTTGCAATATTTGTCGGATTTCCAATTTCATTTACATTAATATTTCTTGGATTTGTTTTTGGATATTTGGGATTTGGAAAATTAGTTTTTTACTTAATGACTCTGCAATTTTCTATGGTTATGACAGAGCAAACACTTGCTGCTGTACCACTCTTTGTCTTTATGGGAATTATGATGGAACAAGCTGGACTTATGGAGAGGTTATTCTCGGCATTCCAATTAATGTTATCTAGAGTTCGAGGATCATTATATTATGCAGTTTTATTTGTTTCTGTAATATTTGCTGCTGCTACTGGAATTGTTGGAGCTTCAGTTACTATTCTTGGAATTATGGCTGCTAAATCTATGAATAGGTCAGGTTACGATGTTAGGCTTGCAGCTGGAACAATTACAGCTGGAGGAACTCTAGGAATTTTAATTCCTCCAAGCATTATGTTGGTAGTTATGGGTCCAATAATGGAAATACCAGTTATTGATTTATTTGCTGCAGCAATCATGCCTGGGATATTACTTGCATCTTTGTATGCAGCATACACAACAATTAGATGTATGATTAATCCAAAACTAGGACCAGTATTACCTAAAGATATGAGGGCAACTAGTATGAAAGAGGTATGGATTGAATTCTTCCTAGGATTAGTTCCACCAGCAGCCTTAGTTTTTGCCGCACTCGGAAGTATCTTATTTGGATTTGCAACACCTACAGAAGCAGCTGGTTGTGGAGCAATGGGAGCCTTGCTTTTATCCCTAGCATATAAAAAATTAAGTTGGAAAAAGTTACAAGAAGCTCTGGTTAAAACACTTGAGATTACAGCTTTAATAATGGTTTTGGTAGCAGCTTCAAATTTTTTTGGAGCAGTATTTGCAAGATTAGGAACTCCAACTTTATTAACTGAGTTTTTATTAAGTTTGGAAATGAATAAATATTTAATTCTTGGAATGATAATGGTAATGATTTTCCTTTTAGGATGGCCTTTGGAGTGGGTTCCAATAGTAATGATTATAATTCCAATTATATTACCTTTAGTTGAAGCTTTAGGTTTTAACCTTACTTGGTTTGCCATATTAGTTGCAGTAAATCTCCAAACGGCTTGGCTTTCTCCACCAGTTGCTTTATCAGCATATTTTCTCAAAGGCGTGGTTCCAGAATGGGATTTAAAAGATATTTACCTCGGCATGATGCAATTTATGGTACTTCAAATAATAGGATTAATAATAATAATAGTATTTCCTAAAATTGTACTATGGTTGCCGACACTACTGTATGGACAGTAAAATTTTTTAGTTTATTATAACTAATGTGACTCAGCAAAAAGCAAACATTCAACTTACAAATTGGGAAATTGTTTCTGTAAATCCAGCTGATAAGCAATGGAGCTGGAAAACCCTCTTTTGCTTTTGGGGAAATAGCGTTCAAAGTATAATTGGTTTTTCACTTATAACATCACTTTATTTGGTATATGATTTAAATTTTTTAGTTGTACTAATTGGAAGTTTAATTGGATCAATATTTGTTTATTTTTTTTGTAATTTGATAGGAAAACCATCACAGCGTCATGGCATTCCCTTTCCTGTTTTATTGAGAATATCCATGGGCATCAGAGGAGCAAAGTATGTTTCTTTATTAAGAGGTTTGGTTGGTATTTTTATGTTTGGAGTACAAACATTCTTTATATCAAAATCTTTAGGATATTTAATTCGTATTGCTATTTATTCTTACGACCAATCAATAATGGATAAAGAAATATTTTTAACATTCTTTTTTGCAATGAATATTATTGATTGGGTGGCATTTTTTATAGCTTTAATAATTCAAATTTTATTATTTAGTAAAGGTCATAATTTTAACAAATCATTTATAAATTTTTCTGCTTTATTTGTTTATTTAGGTCTAGTTATTTTTTTAATTATGGTTATTTCTGAATATTATTTAAGTTTAAGCAACTCATTTAAAACTCTTTTAATTTATGAAGATATTTTTTCTAAAGAAAATATTATTCCCATAATAACTATTGCAGGTACTATTTTTGCATATTTTTCAATTGTTATTGTTAATTTTGGAGATTTTTCAAGATATGTAAAAAATGAAAAAGAACTTAATATTGGAAATTTAACCCTTCTATTAAATTTAATTATTTTTTCTTTACTGTCAGTTTTAATAGTTATGGGATCTGATATTATTTTAAAAAATAATCTTGTTGAAATAGATAGAGTTTTGACAAATCCAACTGATATAATCGGCAAGTTTAATAATACTTTTTTAACAATAATAGTAATATTTTTTATACTTTTTGCGTCTGCTTCAACAAACCTGATTGCAAATTACATTCCTACCCAAAACTCATTGTTAAATTTTATGCCAAAAAAATTAAATATTAAAAGTACCTCGGTAATTATTGCATTTATTGGCTTGGGAATAGGAGCTTCCTGGACTCCACTTCTTAGTCAAATAGGAATTTTATCAATTGTTGATACCATTGGAGCATTTTTTGGTCCTATTTTTGGTATTGTAATTACAGATTATTATCTAATAAATAAAAGTAAAATTGATAATAAAGATTTATATTCTCCTTTGCCTGGAGATAGATATTTTTTTTCTAATGGCTGGCACATCAAGGGAGTTTATGCATTAATTATAGGTTTTATTTTTTCTGCTTCAACAATTTGGAATTTAAATTTAAATTTTCTTCAATCGTATTCATGGTTAATTGGAGCGTTAATGTCTTCAATTACTTATTACTCAATAGTGTCAAAATAAACTTAATATGATCCAGTTTGATCTAAAAAATAGAACATCAATTATTACAGGAGGAGCCCAAGGCTTTGGTCTTGATATAGCTAAAAAATTTTTAGATTTTGGTTCCAATGTAATAATATGGGACATTGATAAAAAACAATTAGAAAAAACAACTAAGGAAATAAATAATAGCAAACTATCTTTTAATGTAGTAGACGTTTCTAATTTTGATGAGGTTGATCAAACAGTAAAACAGATAGTTGAATCTACAAATATTGACATATTAGTAAATAATGCTGGTATTACTGGTTCTACTACTGAGCTTTGGAATTATGATGTAAAAGAGTGGAACAAAATTGTTGAAATTAATTTAATGGGCACTTTTAATTGTTGCAAATCTGTGGTTCCTAATATGATTAAAAATAATTATGGTAGGATTGTAAATATCGCTTCGGTTTCAGGTAAAGATGGAAATGCAAATGCAAGTGCCTACAGCTCTGCAAAAGCTGGAGTTTTAGGTCTAACAAAGTCCTTGGGTAAGGAACTTGCAGAAAAAAATATAGCAGTTAATGCTGTTACACCCGCGGGAGCTAAAACAAGAATATTAAATCAAATGTCTAAAGAACATGTCCAAAGAATGTTATCAAAAGTTCCTAGAGGGAGATTTTTGGAGTTAAACGAATTAACTTCGCTTGTTTGTTGGTTATCGTCAGAAGAAAATTCATTTTCTACAGCAGCTGTTTTTGACATCAGCGGTGGCAGATCTACATACTAGGCTTTTGTACTGGTCTTGTAACCAATTCTTTATTGTCAATTTTAAAATCTTTTGACAATACTGGAGCAAGAATGATTATAGACCAGTATATAAATAGAATAAAAAAAGAAAAAGTTTTCAAGATTTTTCTCCATTTATTTCACAATTTTCCTTATTTATTTTGCTATTAAAATTATCAATATTTTTTTTATCCACAATCCAAACAAAAGATTTTTCATATGTGTTATCAGAAGCAATTTTTGTACATTTTTTACCTAATTTTACTACCGAGTTTGATGAACAATTGCTCAAAAATATTAAAGAAGTGATTAAGATTATTAGTTTCATATCAAATAAATATAAATAAATAATGATTTTTGGGTGTTTAAATTTTGTCCAAAATTTGATTTTAAATTATTTGTTGAAAATAAATTTATAAGTCTATATTAGCTCAGAAATGAAGATTTTAATTCAACTATTTGCTTTTTTTATTTTTTTAAATTTTTCCGTCTTAGCTGATAAAATAACAGTTTTTGACTTCACAGAAGAAGAGATGAAAACATTAAAGGAAAAAAAAGTTAAAGGTAAAACAAAATGGAAGCTAGGTGTAAATGAAAACGGTAATTTTATTCGCGCAGAAGCTGAAGGAACAGGTTCTGGACTAGGAAAAGAGTTAAAAATTAATCTTAATAATACACCTTATATCAATATTACTTGGAAAGTAGAGAAAGGACTAGAAGGAATAAATGAACTTAGTAAAAAAGGTCATGATTATGCAGCCAGAGTATTTGTTATTAAGAAAACTGGAGCCACAGCTCTGTCAAATAGAGCAGTAAATTATGTTTTTTCTAGCAATAACGATATTGGTAAACATTGGCATAGTCCTTATACAAAAAAATCAATTGATTATGTTTTGTCAACAACAAAAAAAAATATAAATGAGTGGATTACTGTTAAATCTAACGTAAAAGAAAATTTTAAAACTCTTCATAATTTAGATGTCGATGAAATAAATGGTGTAGCAATAATGACTGATACTGACAATTCTAAACTAAAAGCTATATCTTATTATCAAAATATTTATTTTTCTTCGAAATAATCAAATTTTAAGGTGTTTTTTTAACAATATACTTAAATAAGATAAAACTATAGCAGCTAATACATCTTCAATTGGTTTTGCTTCTGGGTACCCAAAATTCCATAAGACCACTCCAGCTAACCAAATAATATAAACTTTCATAAATCACATATGTTGTATTAAATAATTAGTTAATTTGATATCATTAAATTTATGAGTAAGGAATTTTCCCATACTTTAAAAATATACTACGAAGACACAGATGCTGGT
>CACLQI010000008.1 GCA_902608975.1 uncultured Pelagibacteraceae bacterium | reverse complement strand
CTACATAATTCTAGATTTTGGTACAGCTACAACTTTTGATGTATTAATCAAAAATGTTTATCACGGAGGTGTTATTGCACCTGGTGTAAATTTATCTCTGAAAACACTGATAGATAAAGCGAGTTTAATTCCTAAATTAAGTTTAAAAAAAACAAATCAAGTCATAGGTCTGAATACTGTTTCTGCTGTTAGATCTGGTTTTTTTTGGGGCTATAATGGTTTAATTGATAATATTATACATTTAATTAAAAAAGAAACGAAAAAAAATTTTAAAATTGTAATTACAGGAGGATTTTCATATTTATTTAAAAACTCAATAAAATCGAATGTTAAGGTGAACACTGAAGTTACTATTAATGGTTTAATAAGAGCTACAGATTTAATTAAATATCAGAAATGAAAGATGAATTTTTATTTTGTCCTTTAGGTGGATCAGGTGAAATTGGCATGAATATGAATCTTTTTGCCTATGGAAAACCTAGTGAGCATAAATGGATAATGGTTGATATAGGAGTTACATTTGCTGATGACAGTTTACCAGGTATTGATTTAATCTATGCAGATCCAGGTTTCATTGTTGATAGAAGAGAAAATCTTTTAGGAATTGTTTTGACCCATGCACATGAAGATCATATTGGTGCTATTGCTCATTTATGGCCAAAATTAAAATGCAAAATTTTTGCAACACCTTTTACTGCTGTTCTGATCAAGGAAAAATTTAGAGAAAAAAATATAGATATAACTAAACATCTTAATATAGTAGATCTAAATGGTACTGTAAATTTAGAACCTTTTGAAATTGAATATATTACTTTAACTCATTCAATTTTAGAACCTAATGGATTAAGAATTAAAACTCCATCAGGTGTTATACTTCATACTGGTGATTGGAAAGTGGATCCTAACCCTCTTATAGGAGGAAAAATTAATTCTGAAAGATTAAAAGAAATTGGAAAAGAGGGTGTCTTAGCAATGATTTGTGACTCTACAAATGTCTTTAGCATAGGTAGATCAGGTTCTGAATTAGATGTAAGAAAAAGCATATATAATATAATGAGTAGTCTTAAGAAAAGAATCATAGTTACATCATTTGCATCAAACGTAGCACGTATGGAAACAATTTTTTATTGTGCAGAAAAAATTGGAAGACAAATTTCTTTAATTGGAAGATCAATGCATAGAATATATAAAGCCGCTAAACAATGTGGATATTTAAAAAATGTAATTGAGCCAATAGACTCAAGAGAGGCAAAAAATTTTCCTAGAGAAAAAATTGTATATTTATGCACAGGCAGCCAAGGCGAGCCAATGGGTGCTATGATGAGGATTTCAAATTCTATGCACCCAGATGTAACTATTGAAAAAGATGATGCTGTAATTTTTTCATCTAAGATTATTCCTGGAAATGAAAAAAAATTATACAAACTCCATAACCAGTTAGTAAAAGATGGAATTGAAGTTATTTCAGAAGATAGCGAATTTGTTCATGTCTCAGGACATCCAAATAGAGAAGATTTAAAGGATATGTATAATTGGATAAAACCAAAATGTGTTATTCCAGTTCATGGTGAACATAGGCATATGATTGAACATATAAATTTTGCTAAGGAAATGCAGGTACCTTTTCCAATTCAAGTTGAAAATGGTGATATAGTTAAATTATCACCAGGTAACAAACCCGAGGTTTATGATAAAGCACCAAGTGGAAGACTTTATCTTGATGGCAATGTAAGTGTTGATGAGGATTCACAATCTATAAAAGATAGAAAAAATTTAAGTAACAATGGATATATTGAAGTAACAATAATGGTTACCCCCAAAGGAAACATCCATCAAAGACCAATTTTGACTTTTAAAGGATTACCCATATTGCAAGCAGATGAGTTTATAAATGGTTTAGAAGATGAAATTGAAAATACAACAAAAACATACTCATTAAACAGCAAAAAACAAGAATCAAATCTAGTAGATGCTTTAAAAATAGTATGTAGAAAATATTCTAAAGAAAAAACAGGTAAAAAACCTTTTACAAACATCAACTTGGTAAGAATTTAATTGAATATTTTGATTTAAAAAACATAATAAGTTCAAATGTATATATCTAAAGCTTTTATACCAATTTTAAAAAATAACCCTACTGAAGCAAAAATAAAGTCCCACAAATTAATGCTTAGAGTAGGCATGATAAAACAATCCTCCGCAGGTATTTATTCATGGTTACCTTTAGGCTTTAAAGTCATGAAAAAAATTGAAAAAATCGTTAGAGAAGAACAAAACAAAATAGGTGCACAAGAAATTTTGATGCCAACAATTCAATCAAGTGAAATTTGGAAAGAAAGTGGTCGTTATGATGATTACGGTGATGAAATGCTCAGAATTAAAGATCGACAAAATAGAGAAATGCTATATGGCCCAACAAATGAAGAATTAATAACTGATATATTTAGATCTAATATTAAATCCTATAAATCTTTACCACAACTTCTTTATCATATTCAATGGAAATTTAGAGATGAGCTAAGGCCAAGATTTGGAATAATGCGTTGTAGAGAATTTTATATGAAAGATGCTTATTCATTTGATGTAAATGATGAAGAAGCTTTGTATTCATATAATAAATTTTTTCTCTCATATTTAAAAACATTTAAAAGATTAGATCTAACCGCTATACCAATGGCAGCAGATACCGGTCCAATTGGAGGAAATCTTTCACATGAATTTGTTATTTTAGCAGAAACTGGAGAAAGTAAAATTTTTACGGATAAAAGAATTTTCGAAGTAGTTTATGATAAAACTATTCTAGAAAAAAAATCATTAGATGATTTAAGAAAAAAATATGAAACTTTTTATGCTGTTACAGACGAAAAATTTAACAAAAATGATTTTGAAAAAAAAGTTTCATCTGAAAACAGACTTATAACGAAAGGAATTGAAGTAGGACATATTTTTTATTTTGGAGATAAATATTCTAAACCATTAAATGCGGCAGTTGATCTTCCTGGTGGTAAAAAAGATTATGTTAAAATGGGATCGTATGGTGTTGGTGTTTCAAGATTGGTAGGAGCTATAATTGAAGCAAAATATGATGAGAAAGAAGAAACAATGAAATGGCCTTTAAGTGTTGCTCCTTACGAGGTAGCAATTATTCCAATGGTTACTAAAAATGACAAATCTAATTTAAAAAAAGCAGAAAAAATATACAAATTTTTAGAAAGTAAAAAAATTGACACAATTATTGATGATACTGATGAAAACTTTTCTTCAAAAATGAAAAAATTTAATTTAATTGGTGTACCATATCAAATCATTATTGGAAAAAAATCAGAAGGTGATTTGTTTGAGTTCAAAGAAATTGGAAAAGAAACTCAGAATTTATCACTTGATCAAATATCTGAACAAATAAATAAACAAAAAGAAAAAATTTGATTTCTGTACTAGAAAAAGAGATTACCTTTAGATTTTTGAAAACCAGAAAGAAAGATGGTTTTTTGAATGTTATTTCAATCTTTTCATTTATAGGAATAAGCCTAGGTGTTGCAGTTTTAATAATAGTAATGTCAGTGATGAATGGTTTTAGAAATGAGTTGATAGATAAAATAGTCGGTTTTAATGCACATGTGATAGTTGATCCTTACGAAAGACAGATTGACAAATCAAAACTAAAAGATGAAAAATTACAATTAATATCAAATGAATTAATATTTAGCAGCAATGGAGAGGCTGTTTTATTAAACAAGGATTTTACTAAAGGTATAATTTTAAGAGGTTACAAAAAAGAAGATTTTTTAAAACTTAAAATAATCAATAACAAAAGTTTTATCGGAGATAAAAACAACTTAGTAAATAATAATATTTCTATAGGTAAAGAATTAAGTTTTTCATTAGATTTAAAAATTGGTGACAAAGTTTCAGTTATGTCTTCCACTGGAATTGAAACTATAATTGGTAACTTACCTAAACAACAAACTTTCATTGTTAACTCAATATTTGATAGTGGTTTTTCAGAATTCGATCACAACGTAGCATTTATTAATTTGGAATATCTAGAAGATTTTTTTGACATTGATGAAAAGAGTAGAAATTTAGAAGTGTATTTAAAAAATCCTTCAGAAATTGAAAATAGTAAAAATATAGTTCAGTCTATTTTTAATGACCAATTCATTTATACATGGTCAGATATGAATAGTTCGTTGTTTTCTGCTTTAAAAGTTGAAAGAAATGTAATGTTTATAATTTTATCGTTAATAATAATTGTTGCTGCATTCAACATTATATCTGGCTTAACAATACTTGTAAAAAATAAAACGCGTGAAATTGCAATTTTAAAATCAATTGGTGTATTAAATAAATCTATTACAAAAATCTTCTTTTTAGTTGGTGTTATAATTGGATCATCTGCGACTTTGTTTGGAATCATTTTAGGCGTAACATTTTCTATATACATAGAAAAAGTTAGAATTTTTTTAAGTACTATTTTCAATATAAGGTTATTTCCTGAAGAAATTTATTTTTTAAGTAAAATGCCATCAGAAATTAATTTTGTTTCAATTTTTATCATAGCAATTTGTTCTATAATAATTACAATTATAGTTTCTATATTTCCTGCAATTAAAGCATCAAAACTTGATCCAGTTAAATCACTAAAATATGAATAATTTAATTACTCTCAATAAAATTTCTAAATCTTTTTTGACTAGCAAAAAAATATCAGTTTTAAAGAGAATTAATTTTAAATTTAATTTAGGTAAAGTTTATTCAATTGTAGGTCCATCTGGATCTGGCAAATCAACTTTATTGAATATTTTGTCATTGATAGATAAACCAACATCTGGATCACTCAAAATTAATGAAAATAATATAAATTTTTTTAACTCATCTGAGAATGACAAAATTAGAGCAAAAAAAATTGGAATTGTTTATCAGCAAAATAATTTGCTTTCAGATTTTACAGCTTTAGAAAATGTTTACCTTGCCAGATTATCTTTAACTAACAATAAAAAAAAAGCTATCGATGTAGCAAAAAAAATAATTAAAAAGATGGGTTTAATTGACAGAATTAATCATTACCCTTCAGAGTTATCAGGTGGAGAATCTCAAAGAATTGCTATTGCAAGAGCTTTAATTAATGAACCAGAAATAATACTTGCTGATGAACCTACTGGAAGCTTAGATCAAAGTACGGCAAAAGAAGTTTTTGATGTTTTGTACAAACTTAAAAATTCTAAGAGAATAATTATTTATGCAACTCATAATAGATATTTTGCTAATAAGGCCGATTGCAAAGTAGAAATGATTGATGGTAATATTAAAACTATCAATGCAAGAATCAAATAGTCAAAAATTTAATCATTTAAAAGTTCACACAGAATATTCAATTTGTGAAGGAGCAATTAAAATTGATGACTTAAAAGATTTTTGTAAGGAGAATAAAATAAATTCAGTTGGTTTATCCGACACTTCTAATTTATGTGGTTCATTAGAATTCTCTGAAAATATTTCAAAAGTTGGTTCACAACCAATAATTGGAACACAAATCAATTTTACACATGAAAACACAACAGGTCTTTTACCTCTTATAGCTTTAAATAAAGTTGGATATAAAAGAATACTAGAATTATCATCTCAATCTTATTTACAGAATGATACATTATCAGATCCAAATTTAGATATTTCAGAATTATTTAAGAACATAGAGGGAGTAGTAGCTTTTTCTGGAACTATAAATGGTCTCTTTGGTAAATTGTTTCATAAAGGAAAATTTGAAGATATTAGAAAATTGTACAAAAAGTTATCTTCCATAATGGGTAATAGATTTTATCTAGAAATACAAAGACATGGTGACAATAATGAGCTTAGTTTTGAAAAATACAACCTCAAACAGTCTAATGATTTAAAAATTCCAATAATAGCAACTAATGAAGTATTTTATATTCATAAAGATATGCATGATGCTCATGACGCTTTGATGTGCATAGGTAACAAGTCTTACATTAACGATAAAAATCGTTTCAAATATACTGATCAACATTATTTTAAATCTACTGAAGAAATGTCAAAATTGTTTTTTGATATACCAGAAGCTTTACAAAATAATTATAATTTACCTTTCCGATGCAGTTTTAGACCTCAAATTTCTGAACCAATTTTACCTAACATAAGTTCAGAAAAAGGAGGTGAGGCTGATGAAATTTTATTAAAAGATTCAGAGGAAGGGTTAAAAGAAAAATTTTTAAAAGTATTTAATATAGACGAGGTTAATTTAAATAATGATCAAAATTTTTTAATATATAAAAAAAGATTACAGCATGAATTAAAAATTATAATTGAAATGAAATATGCTAGTTATTTTTTAATCGTAGCAGATTATATAAAATGGGCTAAGAATAACGATATACCTGTTGGACCAGGAAGAGGATCTGGTGCTGGATCATTAGTAGCTTGGTGTTTGTCTATTACGGATGTAGACCCAATAAAATTCAATTTAATTTTTGAGAGATTTTTGAATCCAGATCGTATATCGATGCCAGATTTTGATATAGATTTTTGCGAAGAAAAAAGAGATTTAGTTTTTAAGTATTTAACATCAAAATATAAAAATGGAGTAGCTCATATAATTACTTTTGGAAAATTAAAGGCTCGTATGGTTATAAGAGATGTCGGTAGAGTTATAGGTTTGCCTTATGGTTTTGTTGATAGTATTTCTAAAATGATACCTTTTGACCCTTCAAGGCCCCAAAATTTATCACAGTGTATTAGCAACGAACCGAGATTACAAAAATTAATTAAAGAAGACCCTAGAGTAAAAAAATTGACCGATCTTTCACTTAAATTAGAAGGTTTAAATAGAAATGTAGCCACTCATGCAGCAGGAGTAGTTATAGCTGATAAAAATCTAACCGAAGAGGTCCCCTTGTATAAAGACTCTTCAGCTAATTTATTATTACCATCCACTCAATTTGATATGTACTCAGCAGAAAAAGCAGGATTGATAAAATTCGATTTTTTAGGCTTAAAAACATTAACAGTTATAAACAAAACACAAAAACTAATTAATAAAAAAAATAAAAATTTTAAAATAGAAAACATTGAATTTAATGATCAAAATGTTTTCGAATTATTATCAAAAGGAAATACTGTAGGAATATTCCAACTTGAAAGTGCAGGCATGAGAGAAGCTTTGATTAAAATGAAGCCTAATCATTTGGAAGACATTATTGCTCTTGTAGCTCTATATAGACCTGGGCCTATGAGTAACATCCCGATATACAATGACTGCAAACACGGAATTCAAAAACCTGATTATTTGCATCCATATTTAGAGGAAATATTAAAACCAACCTACGGTGTAATTATCTATCAAGAGCAAGTAATGCAAATAGCACAAAAACTTTCGGGTTTTACAGCTGGGCAAGCTGATATTTTAAGAAAAGCAATGGGAAAAAAGAAAAGAGCTGAATTAGAAAAACAAAAAGAAAAATTTATTGAAGGAGCAGTAAAAAATGGAATTAAAAAAGATGTAGCTGCTGGTATATTTTTAAAAATTGAACCATTTGCTGAATATGGTTTTAATAAAAGTCATGCTGCTGCATACGGAATTATTTCATATCAAACAGCATATTTAAAAACTCATTACCCAAATGAGTTTTTCTCTGCTTCAATGACCATGGATATATCAAATCAAAATAAATTAAGTGAATTTTATGAGGAGCTAAAAAGATTAAATATAAAAATTATAAGACCCGATATAAACAAGTGTTTTGCCGATTTTAGATCTACAAATCAATGTTTTTATTATGCATTAGGAGGAATTAAAAATGTCGGGTTTGAGGCAGTTTCAAACATAGTCAGAGAAAGAGAGAAAAATGGAGAGTTTTTATCGATTAATGATTTTATCAACAGAGTTAGACCCAAGGATTTAAATAAATTGCAATTAGAAGGTTTGGTTAAAGCTGGAAGTTTTGATTCAATAAATAACAATAGGCAATCCCTTTTTGATTCAATTCCTAAATTAATTCAAAAATCAAAAAATATCTATGATAACAAAATTGCCAATCAAATTGATCTTTTTAAGACAGATGAATCAAGTCAAGAAAATTTACTTATAACAAAGCAAGATTGGAAATTTGAAGAAAGATTAACAAAAGAATTTGAAGCTGTAGGTTTTTATATTTCAAATCATCCTTTGAACCAATTCAAAGATATTTTTGCTGATTATAAAATTATTGATTTTAATACTTTTAAGTTTAAAAACGAAATTAAAGAAAGTATTGTTGCGGCAACACTTTTAAAAGTACAAGAAAAAAAAACCAGTAAAGGTAACTCATATGCTGTTATTAAACTTACAGATTTAACCAGCGTATTTGAATTGTTTATTTTTTCGGATATTTTAGAATTAAATAGAAATATATTAGTTGAAGGCAATTCATTAATAATGACTTTAAGTAAAAATCATATTGATGATGAGAATAGATTTAAAAGAATAAACGTTAAAAAAATTTTATCATTAAAAGATTTATATAATAAGCCTATATCTGAAATTGAATTTGAAATTAAAAAACATGATCAAATAAAGGAAATTTCAAAATTAATAAAAAATACTGGAAAGACTGATGTAAAAATTAAGTTTAACAATGGTAAAGAAGAATTCACATTAAAGTTAAAAAACAAAAGATTTGTTGATAGAAAATTGATAAATATCATCAAAAATCAAGATATTTTAACAACAATTTATTAAAAACTACTTGTTTATTTGCAAAATAATTTGTAAATAACCATCTAAATTAACACGCACACAGCTTGTGGTTTTATACCTCCGGTCCTTTAGTGGAAATAGCTGTGGTGGCATAACCGGGAATAAATATGAAAATACCAAATTTAACAATACAACAGTTATTAGAAGCAGGAGTGCATTTAGGTCATAAAACTCTTAGATGGAATCCAAAAATGAAGAAATACATTTTTGGAAAAAGAGATTCAATTCATATAATAGATTTAACTCAAACACTTGAATTGGCAAATGTTGCTTTAGAAAAAGTTTATGAAACAGTGGCAAATAACGGGAAAATTTTATTTATCTCAACTAAAAAACAGGCATCAGAGGCAATCGCTGAGCTTGCAAAAAGTACTGATCAATATTTTGTTAATTATAGATGGTTAGGGGGAATGCTAACTAACTGGGGAACAATATCAAATTCAATAAAAAAACTTGAAAAAATAAACTTAGATCTAAGCTCTGAAAATCGTGGTTTTACAAAAAAAGAATTATTAAAAATGAGCATGTTAAGAGATAAACTTCAAAGATCTTTAGGCGGCATTTCTGAAATGAAAAAAATTCCTGATCTAGTTTTTGTAATAGACACCAATTACGAATCTCTTGCAATAAAAGAATCAATTAAATTAGGTATCCCTATAATTGCTATATTAGATACGAATTCTGATCCAAAAGGAATAGACTTTCCTATACCAGGCAATGATGACGCAAGAAGATCAATTGATTTATACTGTTCGTTATTGAGAGAAACAATTGAAAATGCAAAAAAAGCTTCACCAGAAAAAAATGAAAAAAATCTTGATAAAATTACAATAAGCAATGATTCAAAAGAAGAAAAAAAATCACCCAAGAAAAGTCTGAATTAAAATAAGTATGAGCGACATAGAAAAAGTAAAGCAATTACGTAAGTCTACAGGTGCGGGTTTTAAAGACTGTAATGCAGCCTTAGAAGAGTCAAAAGGTGATTTAGATAAAGCAGTAGAAATACTACGTGTCAAAGGTATATCTAAAGCTTCAAAAAAAATGTCAAGAGTAGCAAATGAAGGCGTTGTTGCTTTGAGTGGTGACGAAAACAAATTGTCATTAATAGAAGTTAATTGCGAAACTGATTTTGTTGCTAAAAATGAAGATTTCATTAACTTTGTAAAAGAATTAAGTGAGTTAAATAATTCAAATAACTCTGACATAGAGAAACTAAAAAAATCCAAAATGAAAAATAACAAAACAGCAGATGAAAATTTAATTGCTTTAATTTCTAAAATTGGTGAAAAAATTACTATTGGTAGAGCAAAAACATTCAATCATAATGGTTCAAAAAACTTTAATTATTTACACACAGTAGTAAAAGACAATTTATCAAAATTAGCTGTTGTGGTATCATTGGAAACTAAAGATATGTCAGATAACTTAAAAAGTTTTGGTAAACAACTGTCTATGCATATTGCTGCATCGAACCCTCTAGCACTTGATACAAACAGTATAGATAATAATATTTTAGAAAAGGAAATTTCATTAATAAGTGAAGAGTTAAAAAATACAGGAAAATCTGATGATATTATTAAAAAAATAAGTTTAGGAAAAATTAATAAATTTAAAGAAGAAAATTCTCTACTAACTCAGCAATGGGTTATGGAACCAAAGAAAAAAGTTCAAGATATTTTAAAGGAACTTAGTATTAACGATTTAAAAATAAAAGATTTTTACAGATTAAAGATTGGTGACTAAATGTTTGATGAAAAAACTTATAATCAAAAGATGGATAAAACTTTTGAAGTTTTCACGAAGGAACTAAGTTCATTAAGAACAGGTAGAGCTAATTCAAATATGCTTGATCTTATTAAAGTAGATGTTTATGGACAAAAAATGCCAATAAACCAAATAGGAAGCATAACCACACCAGAAGCAAGAATGATTAATATTCAGGTATGGGATCAAAACAATGTTCAATTAATCGACTCAGCAATTAGAAAATCAGATTTAGGTTTAAACCCTCAAATTGATGGGCAATTAATTAGATTGCCAATTCCTGATTTAAGCGAAGAAAGAAGAAGTGAAATGAAAAAAATGATTAAAACAATCGGTGAAAAATGTAAAGTTTCTGTGAGAAACATAAGAAGAGAAGCTAATGATAATCTAAAAAATTTATTAAAAAATAAAGATATTAGTGAAGATGATGAAAAAAAATTCCAAAAATTAGTACAAAACTTTACAGACAATCATATAAAGCAAATTGATGACAAAGTAAGTGCAAAAGAAAAAGAAATCATGACTATATGAACCCTTTAAAACATGTGGCCATAATAATGGATGGAAATGGTCGATGGGGAATAAAACATAAAAAATCTAGAAACTCAGGTCACAGAGCAGGTTTAAGAACAGTCGAAAGAATAATTAAATCTACAGTAAAAAATAAAATTAAGTTTTTAACGCTTTATGCTTTTTCAACAGAAAACTGGAAAAGACCTAAGAGTGAAATTAATTTTTTATTTACTTTATTAGATACATTTATAGATCAAAAAATTGGTGAATTTATTAAACAAAATATAAAATTAAAAATTATTGGAAATATCAGTGTTTTAAACAATAAATTAAAAAAAAAACTCAAACGAACAGAAGATATAACAAAAAAAAATAATAGACTTCAAATTAACTTAGCACTCAACTATGGTTCAAAGTCTGAATTAATTAATGCTTTCAAAAAAATAAATAAAAATAAACAAAATATAAACGCTAAAAATATTGAAAAAAATTTGTATACATCAAATATTCCAGATCCTGATATTTTGATAAGGACTGGAAATACCAATAGATTAAGTAATTTTTTATTATGGCAAATGGCGTATTCTGAAATATTCTTTGAAAAGAAATTATGGCCCGATTTCAAGGAAAATGATTACAATAAAATAATAAAAAAATTTAAAAAAATAAAAAGAAATTACGGTAATATTTAATGAACAATGAGTTAATTAAAAGAATATTGAGTTCGATAATACTCATACCACTAGCGCTTTATTTTATTCTTCATGGATCTTTTATGTTGTTATTTTTCACAGCTGTTTGTTTTTTCGTTGCTAGTTACGAGTGGCATGTGATGACGAAAAAAAAGCCTTATTATTTTTATGGATTCATTTTTTTAGCTTTATCTTTTTATACATTTTACTACGCTTCAATCAATTTTTTTGGAGTATTTTTTGTAATTTCTGTATGTGTATCTACCGATATAGGTGGATATATTTTTGGTAAAATCTTTAAAGGTCCAAAATTAACAAAAATAAGTCCTAATAAAACTTACGCAGGAATGATTGGAGGGTACTTTCTATCATTGATATTCTTAACAATGCTTACCAATTTGATAAATTATCCAACTACGCCAACTAGATACTTTGTAATAGTTCTTATACTTTCAACTGTTAGCCAGATTGGTGATATAATTATTTCTTATTTTAAAAGATTATCAAAAGTTAAAAACACGGGCAAAATTATTCCTGGACACGGAGGTTTACTTGATCGTATTGATGGAATGATTTTTGCATTTCCAATTTTTTACTTAGTTGAATTAATGGGTTTTTGAATAAATGAAAAAAAAAATTGCAATTATTGGATCAACAGGCTCAATAGGAAAAACTACAGTTGAAATAATAAAAAAAGATAAAAAAAGTTTTGATGTAATTTTATTAACAGCAAATAATAATTTTAGAGAAATAAACAAACAAATTAATTATTTAAAACCTAAAAATTTAGTAATAAATAATAAAAAAATTTATTTAGAATTAAAAAAAAAGTATAAAAAAATAAATATATTTAATAATTTTGATTCTTTTTTTAAAAAATTTAAAAAAAAAATTGACTATACGATTTCTGCTATATCAGGTTTGTCCGGACTACAACCTACTCTAGATATAATTAAACATACAAAAAATATTGCTATAGCTAATAAGGAATCAATTATATGTGCATGGAATTTAATTCAAAAAGAGTTAAAAAAAAATAAGACAAAATTTATCCCAGTAGATTCTGAGCATTTCTCTATATGGTATTTATTAAAAAATAAAAAAATTCAAACTGTTGAAGAGATAGTTATAACGGCATCAGGCGGACCCTTTTTAAATTGGAAAATAAATAATATTAAAAAAGCTACACCTAAATTCGCAATCAAACATCCAAATTGGTCAATGGGAAAAAAAATATCTGTAGATTCAGCAACTATGATGAATAAAGTTTTTGAGCTTATAGAAGCTCAAAGAATTTTTAATCTCGATAGATCGAAATTCAAAATTCTGATACATCCACAATCTTTAGTTCATGCTATAATCAAGTTTGATAATGGTTTAACCAAACTTTTAATTCACGATACAAATATGAAAATACCAATATTTAATTCAATTTATGATAATTCACTTAAAAAAATAGCTAGTAAAAAAATAGGAACTAAGGAACTTAATAATTTAATCTTTAAAAAAATTGATTTAAATAAATTTCCAGCAACCAATATTTTAAAATATTTACCAAGAAATATATCTCTATTCGAAACAGTTATAGTGAGCTGCAATGATGAACTTGTTGACCTCTTTCTTAAAAAAAAAATTACTTTTTGGTCCATTAATGTAATTTTAAAAAAAATATTAAATTTGAAGGAATTTTCTAAGTACAAACAAATAACACCAAATAATATAAGACAAATTTACAAATTAAGTGAATATGTTAGATTGAAAACTAAAACTTTAAGTATAAGATCCGCAACATGACTAGATTAACATTATTTGTCACAGCTTTAATTGCGCTATTCTTTAGTAGCGCATTTTCTGATGTTGTTAAAAAAATCAATGTCGAAGGCAATATACGTGTTTCAAAATCAACTATTATTAGTTTTAGTGATGTTAAAAAAAATACTAATATTGAATTAAATAATTTTAATAAAATTTTAAAAAATATATATGAAACAAATTTTTTTGAAGATGTTTCATTAAGTTTAGATAATGGTGTTCTTACAATAAAAGTTAAAGAGCACCCCATAATTCAATCCATAACATTTGATGGAATAAAAGCAAAAAAATTTAAAAAACAACTTTATGAAAATATAATTTTAAAAGAAAAAAATCCTTATAACAAAACAATGCTAGAAACTGATTTAAATAATATTAAAGATACTTTTAAGAGATCAGGTTATTATTTTGTTGAAGTAAATTTACAAGAAAAGTCTAACGATAATAATACGATTGACCTAATTTATAATATCGATATGGGAGAAAAGGCTTTAATTAAAAAAATTAATTTTATTGGAGATAAAAAATATAAGGATAGAAAATTGCATAGCGTTATTACATCAGAAGAAGCTAGATTCTGGAAATTTATTTCTAAAGGTAAATATTTAGATGAGCAAAGAATTAACTTAGATAAGAGATTATTAAAAAACTTTTATTTAAACAAAGGTTTTTATCAAGTAACTATTGAAAATGCTTTTTCACAACTTATAGATGAAAAATATTTTTCTCTAACATATAATATAAATGCAGGTAAAAAATTTAAGTTTAATGAGTTTAATTTAGTTGTCGCTGAAGATTTCGAGAATAAAAAATTTTCTAAAATATTAAAAACTTTTAAAAAGTTAAAAAATAAAAATTACTCTTTAAGAAAAATAGAAAAGTTACTCGATACTATTGATGAGATTGCACTACTTGAAAATTATGAATTTATAGATGCAACTGTTAAAGAAGAAATTATTGACGATAATAAATTAAATTTAACTTTTACAATAAACGAGTCTAAGAAATTTTACGTAGAAAGAATAAATATTTTGGGTAATCATATCACTCAGGAAAATTTCATTAGAAATCAGCTTGTAGTTGATGAAGGCGATCCATTCAATAAAATTTTACATAACAAATCAATTAGTGCCCTAAAAAGTAAGGGTATTTTTTCTGATGTTGAGTATGATATCGAAGATGGAGAAAAAAGTGATAATCAAAAAGTTATTAATATCACTGTTTCTGAAAAACCAACTGGTGAAATATCAGCAGGCGCTGGTTATGGTACCGATGGAACTACTTTTGGTTTTGCTGTTTCCGAAAATAATTTTAGAGGTAAAGGAATAAACTTAAATGCAAGTTTAGAACTTAGTGAGGAAAAACTAAAAGGTTCTTTTGCGTATACTTATCCAAATTTTAATTACTCAGATCGAGATTTAACAACGTCAATTGAAAGTACAACAACAGATAAGTTAGAGGAATATGGATATAAAAGTTCTATTAACTCTGTAAGTCTCGGTACAAGATATGAACAATATGAAGATTTATTTTTTAGTCCATTGTTAAGTATTGGTAATGAAAGCTTAGAAACGGACAACAATGCTTCTGATACATTAAAAAATCAAGAAGGAAGTTATTTCGACTCATCATTGTTTTATTCATTTTCTTATGACAAAAGAAATCAACCTTACAAGCCTACTAGTGGTTATTTAAGTAGATTTATTCAGAGACTACCTATCGTTTCAGATGGCTCACCTATATTAAACGGATATGAAATTAATACATATAAAGAAATTGCTGACAATATGATAGTAACTCTGTCGTATTACGGAAGAGCAATTAATTCATTAGAAGATGAGGATGTTAGGGTTTCTAAAAGACTTTATTTACCAAGTAGTAAAATACGTGGATTTGAAAAAGGAAAAATTGGACCAAAAGACTCAGGTGATTATGTCGGTGGTAATTATACCTCAGCTGTAAATGCTGCAAGCACAGTTCCTTACGTATTTGAAACACTTGAAACTATAGATATGGTTGTGTTTTTAGATGCTGCAAATGTTTGGGGTGTTGATTATTCTGATACAATTGACGACTCAAACAAAATACGATCTTCAGTTGGTGTTGCTATCGATTGGTTTACTATAATAGGACCGGTTAATTTTTCACTTGCACAACCTATTTCAAAAGCTAGTACTGACAAAACTGAAACTTTTAGGTTTCAAATTGGAACAACATTCTAATGAAAAAATTTAAATTTTTTTTAATATTTATATTTTTTTTTTCACCGACGAATTTTGTATTTGCCGAAGGATCAGTTGCTTTCATCGATGTTCAATATATTATGGAAAATTCTTTAGCTGGCCAGTCATTAAAAAAACAACTTGAAATTATTCATAAAAAAAATCTAAAAGAATTTAAACAAAAAGAAGATAATCTTAAAAAAAAAGAAAATGAAATTTTGAAAAAAAAAAATGTTTTATCTAAAGAAGATTTTCAAAAAGAAATTGCAGATTTACGTAATGACGTAAAAAATTATAACACTGAACGTAATGAAAAAATTAATTCCTTAACAAAGAAAAGATTGGAATTAATGGAAAAAATACTTAAAGTTTTGAGTCCTATACTTACTGAATACTCACAAGAAAAGAACATTTCTATTGTCATGGACAAAAAATATATTATTGTTGGTAAGACAGAATTAAATCTAACAGAGGATATTCTAAAACTTTTAAATAATAAAATTAAAAAAATTAATATAAATTAATTTAACAAATGCATGATTCTTTAAATAAAAAAGAAATAGAAAATTTATTACCGCACAGAGAACCAATGCTTTTAATAGATGAACTGTTAAATATTAAAAAATTATTTTCTGCTACAGCTATTGTAAATGTTAAAAAAGATAGTTTTTTTGTCCAGGGACATTTTCCTGGAGAACCTGTTATGCCTGGGGTTTTAATTGTTGAAGCATTTGGACAAGCTGCCGCTGCATTGACAGCTCATGGCTTAGATAAGTCAACATATGAAAACAAGTTAGTTTTTTTAATGAGTGTTGAAAAAGCCAGATTTCGGAATCCTGTTATACCAAATTGTAGATTAGAGCTAAATATTGAAGCTATAAGATCTCATGGCAAAGTTTGGAAATACAAAGGCGAGGCTTTTGTTGATCAAAAAAAAATGGCTGATGCTCAATGGTCGGCAACTATTGTAGATAGGAAATAATTAGCAATAAATCTTGATAAGCTTTTGTCGTAAGTTTTGATATTAAATTATCAATGTATAATCCTTTTTTTATAAACAAAGGTCCATTTAAAATTGAAAAATTATTAAAATTAGCAAATTTAGCTAATTCAGAAAATTTTAAAAATAAAAAAATTAAAGATATTTGTGATTTATCATCATCCACAAAAAATGATATTACTTTTTTTCATTCTAAAAAATATGAAAAACAAGCTCTAACAACTAAAGCTTCTTTTTGTATTACTACAAAAACACTTGAAAATTATTTGCCATTAAATTGTAAAAAAATTATTGTTGATAATGTTTTAATGGCTACAGCTAAAATTACTGAAATTTTTTATCCTCAATCGGTCAATGATGATTTTGATATGACTGTAAATGAAGTTTCTAAAACTAAATTTAAAAAAAAAGTTATGTTTGGAAAAAATGTTCTTATAGGAAAAAATGTTAAAATTGGAAAAAATTGCTTACTTGGACATAACTCAATAATTGAAAAAAATGTTACAATAGGAAATAACTGCTCAATAGGTTCCAATGTAATTATTAGAAACTCTATTATAAATAATAATGTAAATATTTTAGATGGATGTGTTATTGGAAAAAAGGGCTTTGGATTTTTCCCAGATAAAGAAAAAAACTATCGTTATCCACAAATTGGAGTTGTCATAATAAATGACAATTCTGAAATTGGTTGTGGCGCAACAATAGATAGAGGATCAATGTCAAATACTATCATTGGTAAAAATACTTTTTTAGATAATCAAGTTCATATTGCTCATAATGTTAAAATTGGTGACAACTGTATAATTGCTGGACAAGTTGGTTTTGCTGGCAGCTCTACAATTGGTAACAACGTAATGATTGGTGGACAGGCTGGTATCTCTGGTCATTTAAAAATTGGAAATAATATTAAAATTGGAGGTGGTAGCGGTGTAATTAGAGATGTTTTAAGTAATAGTAAAGTTATGGGTTATCCAGCAAAAGATTTAAAAAAATTTATTAAAGAAACCAATTAGAATGATACACAAAACAGCAATTATAGATAAAAAAGCAAAAATCTCTCAATCTGTAAGTATTGGCCCTTATTCTATAATTGGTCCTAATGTTCAAATTGATGAAGGATCAAAAGTTCAATCACATGTAAACATATCTGGATATACAAAGATTGGAAAAAATAACAAAATTTATCCTTTTGCATCTATTGGCAGTGATCCGCAAGATTTAAAATATAAAGGAGAGAAAACAGAATTATTGATTGGTAATAATAATGTGATTAGAGAGTATGTTACAGCAAATCCAGGAACTTCTGGTGGTGGAGGTGTTACAAAAATCGGCGACAGCAATTTATTAATGATTGGCACTCACATTGCACATGATTGTATAATTGGTAATAATGTTGTTATCGCTAATAACGCCGCTATAGCAGGACATGCCGAAATTGAAGATGATGTAATAATAGGTGGTAATTGCGGTGTACAACAATTTGCAAGAATAGGAAAAATGGCAATGATTGGTGGAATGACTGGTGTTTCAAGAGATATAATTCCATACGGTCTTTCATTTGGCAATAGAAATTATTTAGCAGGAATTAATTTAATTGGCTTGCGAAGAAAAAATATTCCAAACAAAAAGATTTTGACTTTAACTGAAGCCTATAAAGAAATATTTAAAACTGAACATTTGCACGACAACTTGAGTAAATTAAATGGCGAATTCAAAGATAACGAATATGTAAAAGAGGTAGTTAACTTTATAAATAAAGATAAAAAAAGACCAATTTGTACACCATTTAGCAAATAAAATGATAGGCTTATTCTTTGGGGATACGAACTTTCCTAAACTAATATTAAAAAGTATTAAAAAAAAGAAAAAAAGTTATTTTATTATTGATTTATCAAAAAATAATATATTTAAAAATGATCTAAATTCTTATCGTATTAGCATAGGTCAATTTGGAAAGATATTAAAATTAATAAGAGACAAAAAGTGCAAAAAAGTTATTTTTGCTGGAAAAATAAATAAACCTAAATTTTCTCAATTAAAATTAGATATGACTGGGATATATTATATTCCAAGAATAATTAAAGCAGCCAAAAAAGGAGATGCAGCAATTCTAAAAGATTTAATAAAAATCTTATCATTAGAAAAAATAAAGGTCATAAGTTCTACATATTTTAATCCAGAACTTTCATTAAAAAGAGGAAATTATTCAAAATTTAGGCCAAATAAATATGATTTAATTGATATTAAAAAAGGTATGAGAATTCTTCAAAAATCAAATTCATACGACCATGTACAGGCAGTTATCGTTAAAAATAATATTGTGTTTACAGAATCATATAAAGGTACAAAAAAATTAATTCAATCAATTAAAAAAACAAAAATTAAAAGTGGTATTTTGATTAAATTTCCTAAAAAAAAACAAGATCTTAAAGCTGATCTTCCGACAATAGGACTAGATACATTTAAAGATTGTAAAAAGGTAGGACTTAAAGGTGTAGTTTTAAAGAATAAACAAAATATTTTTCTGGATAAAAAAGCATGCATTAATTTTGCTAACAAAAATAAAATGTTTATAGCTGTAAAATGAAAAAGATATTTATATTAACTGGAGAAGCATCAGGTGACAAATTAGCCTCAACAGTAATTTCTAAACTTAAAAATTATAATAGTGAAATAGAGTACCTGTCTGTAGGTGGATCAAATTTAATAAATTTAGGAATAAAATCGATTTACGATATAAAAGATATAACTTATATTGGATTTACAAGTGTTTTTTTTAATATTTTTAAAATTAAAAATAAAATAAACAAAACTGTAGAAGAAATTATTAAATTTAGTCCTGATATATTATTTAGCGTTGATAGCCCTGATTTTACATTACGTGTTGCTGAAAAAGTTAAAAAAATAAAACCTAATATTAAAACAATTCATTATGTAGCTCCACAAGTTTGGATATGGAGAGAGGGCAGAGTTAAAAAGTTTAAAAAATTTGTTGATCATTTTTTATTGTTATTTAATTTTGAAAAAAAATATTTTGATAAAGAGAATATCACCAATACTTTTGTTGGACATCCTCTATTAGAAAAAAATAATTCAAAAGTTGATATTTCTAATATTTCTAAAGGTAAAAAAATTATATCTATATTTGCTGGCAGTAGATCTTCAGAAACAGATGTGCTTTTACCAATTTTGATAGATTTTATTAAATTAATGAATGAAAAGTTTAAAGAATATATTTTTGTATTTCATGCAACTGATGAAAATAAAAATTTAATAAATGAAAAATTAAAAAACACTAATTTGAATAATATTGAAATTATATCAGATAAAAATATTAAATCTCAAGTGTTATTGAATTCAATATTTGCAGTTTCTAAATCAGGGACTGTTTCATTGGAAATTTGCAATGCAAAGGTTCCATCAATTATAATTTATAAAATTAACTTTATTAATTATTTGATTATGAAATCTTTAGTTAAAGTAAATTTTGTAAATATAATTAATATAATTAATAATAGAGAAATAATCCCTGAACTTTTACAAAATGAGTGTAATGCAAAAGAAATTTATAAATCAGTAGTTTATTTTTTAAAAAACCCTGATTTTGCAAAAAAACAAGTTGATGTCTGTATGAAAACTTTAGATCAAATAAGATCAAAAAGTTCTTCAAGCGATGAAACAGCGAAAATTTTAAACAAATATCTTGTTTCTTAATCGTTTGATAATTTCTTCTTTACCAAGCGATATAATTATATCATAAATTCCTGGACCAAATTTAGATCCAGTTAAAGCTATTCTTAGTGGTTGTCCAACACCTTTAAAATTTACATTATTGGATTTAATAAGTTCGTTAATAATTGGTTCCAAATTTTCTTTTTTAAGTTCATTAATTTTTGAAATTTTGCTGCTAAATTCTGATATTATTTTTTTGGCTGATGCATCAATTAATTTTAAATCATCATCATTAAATTTAGGAATATCTAATATTATATATTTAGAATTATTGTAAATATCTTCTAAAGTTTTTGCTTTATTTTTAAGAAATAATAGCGACTTTTTGATTTTATCTTCTTTATTTAATTCAATTTTTTCTTTGTAGTTGCTGCAGTATTCATTTAACTGATTATATAGATCAGTTTCATTCATGTTTTTAATATAGTGTTCATTCATTGATAAAATACGACTGATATCTAATTTTGATGGAGATTTACCTATTCCTTCTAAATTAAAATATTTGATACTTTCATCCAAAGTGAATATTTCTTTATCTTTGAATGACCAACCTAATCTTAATAAATAATTTCTTAAAGCTTCAGGCATAATTCCAATTTTAGAGTAGTCATCTAAGGTTGATGCTTTGTCTCTTTTGGAAAGTTTTTTTCCTTCTGTAGTGTGGATTAGTGGAATATGAGCAAAAGATGGAAGTTTCCACTTCATAGCCAAATATATTTGCATTTGTTTAAATGTATTTATTTTATGATCATCGCCTCGAATTATGTGTGTTATTTCCATTTGATGGTCATCTACAGATGCAGACAGATTGTAAGTTGGTGTCCCATCGTTTCTTAAAATAACAAAATCTTCAATAGTATTGTTATCAATTTGTATATCTCCCTGTACTAAATCTTTCAATATGCTTGATCCATCAATCTTGCTTTTAAATCTTATAACCGGATTTATACCTTTTGGAGCATCAGCTTCATTCATATCTCTCCATTTCCTATTATAAATATAGGGAATTTTTTTTTGTTTAGCTCTTTTTTTTTGTTCTTCTATTTCTTCATTTGAGCAATAGCATTTATAAGCATTTCCATTTTTTAATAATTCGTTTACAACATCTACATGGTTTTTCATTTTTGTAGATTGTATATATTCTTCACCGTCGTATTCTATACCTATCCATTTTAAAGACTTAACAATTTGCCTCTTGTATTCATCTTTAGATCTTTCTTTATCAGTATCTTCGATTCTTAAATGAAATGTTCCACTTTTATTTTTAGAAAACAACCAATTAAACAACGCAGTTCTGACACCACCTATATGAAGAGGACCAGTTGGCGATGGAGCAAATCTTGTTGCTACTTTAGACATTAGAAATGTTTAGACTATTTTTTTAGAAGTTTCTATATAAAGATACCAAAACACCCTGGACCTTTACTCTATCTGGACCAAAAATTTTAGTTTCATAGTTCTTATTAGCACTTTCAAGTGCCACTGTTTTGCCTTTTCGTCTAATTCTTTTAAGCATTGCCTCATGGTCATCAATCAAGGCTACTACAATTTTTCCATTTTCAGCAGTATCAGATTTTTTTACAATAACTGTATCACCTTCATTTATACCAGCTTCTATCATTGAATCACCTTGAACTTTTAAACCAAAATATTCACCATTTTTTTCTAAATTACTTGGCAAAGGAATTCTAGAAACCTCATTTTGGATAGCCTCAACAGGTGTTCCGGCTGCTATTTTTCCCAATACTGGTACTTCAGCTGCATCTCCATTTTCAACATTTTCTTCATCTAAACCACCCTTAATTACGCTCGGAGAAAAACTATTGTATATATCATTTGCTGAAGCAGTTTCGGGTAGTTTAATAACCTCTAGTGCTCTTGCTTTGTGAGCAAGTCTTCTAATAAAACCTCTTTCTTCTAAAGCGCTAATTAATCTATGAATTCCTGACTTTGATCTTAAGTTGAGAGATTCTTTCATTTCTTCATAAGAAGGTGAAACGCCAGAAGATCGCAACTTCTTGTTGATAAATAAAAGCAGGTTTTTTTGTTTTTTAGTTAGCATAGAACAAATATCGTACAGAATCTGTTCTACAAAAGTTCTTCTAAATTAACAATAGCTTAAAAGTCAATAAAATAGGGATTAATTTAACTAAAGAACAGAAAAAATTGAATTTTTATCCAGATTTTTTAAAAGTGATTCACCAATTAAAAAAGTTTTTATTTTTGTATTATTACTAATTTTTAAAAGTTCTTCTTTTGTCTTAATTCCACTTTCAGAAATTAGTGGTCCAGAATGATTTATTAAAATATCATTAATATTATAAGTTGTACTTATTTCAGTTTTAAGTGTTTTAAGATTGCGATTGTTTATACCAATTAACGCTTCATTAAATCTAAGAGCCTTTTTAGCTTCTTCGTCAGTATGGACTTCTACAATTATTGACATTTTTAACTTAAGAGCTTCTTCATATAATTCATCTGCCAAATTATCGTTTACACCAGCAAGAATAATTAAAATTGCATCAGCTCCATAACTTTTTGCTAAACGAACTTGAAATGGGTCAATAAAAAAATCTTTACATAAAACTGGCAAATTTATCTTTTGTTTAATTTTACTTATGTGATTTAAATTACCTAAAAAAAAGTCCTCCTCTGTTAAAACAGATAAGCAAGTTGCTTTGTTGGAGTTATATATTTCAGCAATTTTCAAAGGGTCATAATCTTTAATAATAATACCTGCAGAAGGACTAGCTTTTTTAATTTCAGCTATAATTGAAATTTTATCTAACTTAATATTTTTTTCTATTTTTTCTTTAAAATTAATAAATGAATTATTTTTAGTAATTTTATCTTCTAATGAATCTATTGAAATATTTTTTTTTAAAATACCAATTTTAGTGGTTTTTTTTTCAATAATTTTTTTTAATATATCTTCAGCCATTTTGGATATCAGTTAAATGTTTAAAAGCATTACCACTTAAAATATGTTCTCGTGCATTTTTATAGGCTTCGTTAAATTCACTATGTTTTTCTGATACAATGAGACCTGCTGCAGCATTTAAACAAACGGCTTTTGAAAAATCATTATCTTTACCTGTGAATATTTCAATTAATTTATTAGCGTTAAACTTCGCATCATCACCAAGCAAGTTTTCGAACTTTTCAGCATTTATATTTAAGTCATTTGGATTAATTGAGATTTCAGACAATTGACCATTTTTTAATTGTATAACATTTGTTTTAGCATAAGGTGAAATTTCGTCTAAGCCATCTTCACTATTTACTATCCATGCAAATTTAATTTTTAAATTTTTAAGACTATTTGCAAAAGTTTTGAGTAGTTTTTTATCAAAAACGCCAACAACCTGTCTTTCAACTAAAGCAGGACTGCTTAATGGTCCAATCATGTTAAATATAGTTCTTTTACCAATTTTTTTTCTGGTAGGACCAACATATTTCATTGCGCTATGATAGTTTGGCGCAAACATAAAACCAAAATTATTTTTATTAATTTGATTTTCAATATCATTAGGTTCTAAATTAATTTTAATATTTAAAGCCTCCAAAACATCTCCTGAACCACATTTCGATGAAACAGCCTTATTTCCGTGTTTAGCAACCTTAATTCCCATGCTTGCTAATAACAAAGCTGAAGCCGTAGATATATTTAATGTATTTTTTCCATCACCACCTGTTCCACATGTATCAATACAATCTTTAAAATTAACCCTTTTTGATTTTTCTCTTAAAACATATACTCCACCGGCTAGTTCATCAGAAACTTCTCCTTTATCTGAAAGAAATATAAGAAAATCATATATTTCTTGGTCAGATGCTTTACCATCCATTAAAATTTCAAAAGCTTCCTTTGACTCATCAAAAGATAAATTTTCTTTATTTTTTAATTTTTTTAAAAATTTTTCCATTATTTTTTATAATTTATAAAATTTTTTAATATTTTAATACCAATAGCTGTTTTGATGCTTTCAGGGTGAAATTGAAGACCATGAATATTATATTTTCTATGTTGAATGCTCATAATTATACCATCTTCAGTTTCTGAGGTTATTTCAAGATTTTTTGATAAAGTTTTTTTATCTATTATTAGACTATGGTACCTTGTAGCATTAAATTTATTCGGCAGATTTTTTAATATACCTTTTCTTTTTGACTCAATTTTACTAATTTTTCCGTGCATGAGTTTTTTTGCTTGAATTATTTTTGAACCAAAAACTTGACCAATTATTTGATGACCTAAGCATACTCCAAGAATTGGTATTTTTTTATACAATGATTTAACAATATTAATACAATTACCTGCCTGGTTAGGATTACCTGGACCAGGAGAAATGACAATCCTTTGATATTTTTTTTTAATAATTTCTTTACCTGTAATTTTATCATTTCTTACAACATCAACTTTAGTTTTTAATGATGATATGTAATGATATAAATTAAAAGTAAAACTATCGTAATTATCTATTAATAAAATTTTCATTATTTTAATGCACTTAATAACGCTTTAGCTTTATTTACAGTTTCATCGTACTCTTTAAATGGTTTGCTATCAGCAACAATACCAGCTCCCGCTTGTACATAAAATTTATTATTTTTTGCTATAGCTGTTCTTAAAGCAATGCAGGTATCAAATTCACCATTAGCTGAAAAATAGCCAATTCCTCCAGCATAAACTTTTCTTTTAGAAGATTCTAAGTCATCTATAATTTCCATAGCACGTATTTTGGGTGCACCCGAAACAGTTCCAGCAGGAAATCCTGCGAGTAAAGATTTGAATTTAGAGTATTTTTTATTAAAAACTCCAATAACATTAGAAACTATATGCATTACATGTGAATATTTCTCTATAATAAATTTTTCAGTAACTTTAACAGTATTAATATTTGAAACTTTTCCAGCGTCATTTCTACCTAAATCTAAAAGCATTAAATGTTCTGCTAATTCCTTTCGATCATTTAGCAAATCTTTCATATAAAATTTATCTTGACTCTTATTTATACCCCTTGGTCTTGTACCAGCGATAGGTCTTATTGTAATTTTGTTATCTCTTAACCTAACTAATATCTCAGGACTAGCACCAATAATTTGAAAGTCATGAAAATTAAAAAAAAACATGAATGGAGATGGGTTTGTAACACGTAATTTTTTATAAATATCGAGGGGTTTTTTTGTAAGTTTAGCTTCAAATCTTTGACTTAAAACAACTTGAAAAATATCACCTATTTTAATGTACTTCTTGGCTTTTTTTACCATGTTAATAAACTTATTTTTAGATGTATTGGATTTGATAATATTTTTTTTTGGTTTGTTGTTTATTAATTTTTCATCATTTTTTATTTGAGATTGAATAATTAAATTATTAAGTTCACTTTTAATTTCATCGTATTTTTTTTTATAATTACTGATTTTTTCATCCTTAAAAACATTAATAATGAAAAATATTTTCTTATTATAATTATCGTGTATTATTAATATTTTAGGTCTCATCAATCTTACATCGGGCAATTTTAGATCATCTTTACAGGTATTAGGAATTTTTTCGATATATCTAATTATATCGTAAGAAAAATAACCTGATAAAAGTGAGCATATTGGTGGTAATTTTTTAGGAGTTTTAAATTTAAAATTTTCAATTAGTTTTTCAAGAATTTTTTTAGGGTCTCCTTTAATAACCTTTTTTTTATTAAATTTATTAACATTGTAAGCATTGTTGTTATTGAATTCCCATATTTTATCAGGTTTTTTTCCGAAAATTGTATACCTTCCTTTAATTACTCCTTTTTCAACAGACTCAAATATAAAACTATTTTTTTCTTTTAAAAAATTATTTATTAGATTAAGAATTTCTTTATCATTCTTTATTTTTTTAGAAATAAACAATACTTGATTTTGTTTTCTTTTATGTTGAAACTTAAAATCTTTAAAGTTTCTATTGATCATTATTTAAAATAGTTTTTAACTCTATCAAGAGTTTTTTGATTGATTTTAACTTTATACTTATTATTTATAAAATTATCATACGTTGAATACATTTGATCTCTTAACAAAATCATTCCTTGATTTTTAAAATTTTTAAATTTATCAGAACTTTTAGATATATTTTTTTCATTTATTTTCAATATTTTAACTAAATATATATTGTCATTATTGTCATTTACTAAAAGATATGATCTTTGAGGCATTGAGTAAATTAATTTAATTGAGTTTTTAGTAAATTTTTTGTCATCACTAATTGAACTTAATTTAATTTTTTCAATTTTAATTGAATTTTTAATACTTAAATCTTGAAAGTCATCATTAGAAAATTTATTTTCATTAATTTTATCTACTAATTTTTTATTAAATTCGTATTTATTTTTTTGGTATAAAATTTCAATTACTTTATCTTTAAAGTTTTCATTATTAACACTTGGCAAAACTCTATTAATTTTGTCAATCTGATAAAGTACATAAATATCACCATTATCAAACAATTCAATTTTGTTTTCTTTAAGTTCATATATTTTTTTTTCAATTGGACTATTTTCATTATTATCTTTAGTATAATTTTTTCTACTAATAACTTTTAAGTTATAATTAGTCGAAATATCATTAATTTGATTTCCATTTAGTATTTCATTTTCAATCTCATCAATTTTGCTAAAAAAAGCCTCATTATATTCGTTGGAACCAGTTAAACTTTCAGGTGAAATTTTAATATAAGAAAAATCAATATTTTCCTCTTTTAAATCCTCTGAATTTTCATTTATAAAATTTTTAATATTTTCTTCAGTAATTTTTTTCTTTTTAGTATATGCATTATTTAGATTTATATATTCAAGATCTATTTTATTTTCTTGTTCTTTAAATTCCTTATTTGTAATAAAAAAAGGCGTATTTATTCCACCGCCTATATAATAAAATAATTTTTTTTGTAACTCGTTATTTTTTAATTTCATTTCAAATTCTGCCGCTGATAAATTGCTACTTAATAAAAATTTTTCATATTTTATTCTTGAAAAATTATTATTATCATCAACAAAATCTGGATTCTGTTTTATATTTTTTGCTAATGAACTTTCGGAAATTACCAAACCTAAATAATCAATTTCCATTTCAAGTAATTTTTGTGAAACTAAATTTGAAAGTAATTCTTCTAAAATATTATTTTCTAAATTATCTCTTACAATATCTGGTTCAATGTTTGAAAATCTTATAAAATTCATAAAATCTTGCGTAGAAAGATTTTTATTGTTTATTTTCCCAACGCTATTTGTATTTCCTGAATTAAATACTCCACCCATACCCCATAGAACAAATGGAATGATCATTATTACTAAAACAATCTTTGCAAGAAAAGTTTTTGAAAATTTTCTAATATTATGTAACATTGCAGTTTTTTAATTTATTGATCTGTAAAAGACAAACCTATAGATTAAATTTTTCATTATGACAAATAAATATATGTATTTTATAGCAAATTGGAAAATGTATGGTAATTTAAAGACGCTTAAATCAATAAATAAAGTTATTGAATTTTCAAAAAGATATAAAAATAAAAAGTTTAAGATAGTTTATTGTCCCCCATACACACTGCTGGAGGCTTTCTCAAAAAAAGTTAAAAAAACAACAATCGAGCTTGGTGCGCAAAATTGTCATTTTGAAATTTCAAGTGGACCATTCACAGGCTCTATAAGCCCCATGATGTTAAAATCTATCGGATCAAAATATGTTATAATTGGACATTCTGAAAATAGATCAACTGGAGAAACTGATTTTCAAATTAAAAATAAAATTAATTCTTCAATGAAAAGTGGTTTAAATATAATTTTTTGTATAGGTGAAACATTACAACAAAGAAAAAAAAAACTTACGAATAAAATATTGAAAAATCAAATCTTAAAAGGATTACCTAAAATTAAAAAATTAAATAAAATTTTAATCGCTTATGAACCAGTTTGGTCAATTGGCACTGGTATTATCCCTAAACTTAGTGAACTTGAAAAAAATATTACTTTTATAAAAAATCTTTTGAAAAATAATATTAAAATAAAAAATTCTAAAGTTTTATATGGTGGATCTGTTAATCCAAAAAATGTTAAAAATTTAGCCTCTATTAAGAATATTGATGGTTTTTTGGTAGGTGGAGCGTCACAAAAAGCAAAAAATTTTATTGATATAGTTAAAAAAACTATTATTTAACTGTCATGGAAAATATTTTACTTGTTCTTAATATAATTTTCGCAATTGTATTAGTTATACTTGTTTTAGTGCAAAAATCTGAAGGTGGAGCATTAGGAATAGGAATCTCTCAAGATAGTTTTATGTTTTCAAGATCAGCTGGTGATTTTTTTACCAAGGCTACAGCTATAGTAGCAACATTATTTATCCTTTGTAGTTTGTCTCTAACAATTATTTCAAGAGAAAACATTGTATCGTCAACTTCAGTCATTGATAAAATTGAGGAAAACACTGGAGATACGCCAGAAATACCAGAAAACAATAATTAACAGTTTTAAATTTTAATTATATCGGTTATAACATAATTCCATGGCGCGATATATATTTGTCACTGGCGGCGTGGTCTCATCACTAGGAAAAGGTCTCTCTTCGGCTTCTCTAGCGTATCTTCTTCAATCTAGAGGTTTTAAAGTTAGAATTAGAAAACTTGATCCATATCTAAATGTAGACCCCGGCACAATGAGTCCGTTCCAACATGGAGAAGTATTTGTGACTGATGATGGTGCAGAAACTGATCTAGATCTTGGACACTACGAGAGGTTTTCTGGAATATCAGCAAAAAAATCTGATAATATTACCACAGGTAGAATTTACAATGACGTTTTGAAGAAAGAACGTAAAGGTAAATACCTTGGAAAAACCGTTCAAGTTATTCCACATATAACAGACAGAATTAAAGAATTTATAAAAGATGATGTTTCTAAAGAAGATTTTGTAATTTGTGAAATAGGTGGAACCATTGGAGATATTGAAAGTTTGCCATTCGTCGAGGCAATTAGACAATTTTCAAATGATGTTGGTAAAAAAAATACAATGTTTATTCATTTAACTTTAGTACCATATATGAAAGCATCTGATGAAATAAAAACTAAACCTACTCAACATTCAGTAAAGGAACTTAGAAGTATTGGTATACAACCAGATATAATTATTTGTAGATCAGAAAGACCAATTCCTTACGAACAAAGGAAAAAAATATCATTATTCTGCAATGTTGATATTAAAAATGTAATTGAAACAGTAGATGTTAAAACCATATATGAGGCACCAATTAGTTTTTATAAAGAAAAACTTGATAGACAAGTTCTTGATTACTTCAAAATAAAATCTAGAAATAATGTTAATTTAAATCCATGGAAAAAAATAACTAAAAACGTTTTAAATAATAAAAAATTTGTCGATATAGCAATTATTGGTAAGTACGTAAATTTGAAAGATGCATACAAATCACTCGATGAAGCATTAACTCATGGTGGAATAGCAAACAATATAAAGGTTAATCTTGTAAGAATAGAATCTGATAAATTAAAAGTTTTGGATATTAAAAAAAAATTAAAAAACATTTCTGGCATACTTATACCAGGTGGTTTTGGTAAAAGAGGCACCGAAGGAAAAATTGCAGCAATTAACTATGCAAGAAAAAATAAAATTCCTTTTTTAGGTATTTGTTTTGGAATGCAAATGGCAATTATTGAGTTTGCCAGAAATCAATTAAATATTAAAAAAGCAACTTCAAGTGAGTTTGGACCTGGTGGAAATGCAATTATAGGGTTAATAAACGAATGGAATAAAGATGGTGTAATGATTAAAGGAACCAATAAAGAATTAGGTGGAACCATGAGACTTGGTCTTTATGAGGCAAGATTGAAAGATAATTCTTTAATAAAAAAAATATACAATTCAAAATCTATTAAAGAGAGACATAGACATAGATACGAAGTAAATATTAATTATAAAGATAAATTTGAGAAAAAAGGCATGATTTTTTCAGCCTTATCACCCGACAAAAAACTACCTGAAATCATTGAGCTTAAAAATCATCCTTGGTTTATAGGAGTTCAATTTCACCCTGAATTTAAATCTAGACCTTTAGCTCCACATCCATTATTCTCATCATTTATCAAAGCTGCAAAAAATCATAAATGAAAAGCATTACTGTAAATTGTAACAATATTGAAATTTCAAATAATAAAAAAGTTTGCTTAATAGCTGGACCTTGCCAACTAGAAACTGAACAACACGCAATGGATATGGCTGGAAAGATTAAAGAAATTACTTCAAAATTTAATATGGGTTTTATTTATAAAACTTCCTTTGATAAAGCAAATAGGACTAGTCTTAAGGGAAAAAGAGGAGCGGGCCTTGACAAATCTTTACCTGTTTTTGATAAGATTAAAAAAGAATTAGAAGTGCCAATCTTAACTGATATTCATAATATAGATCAATGTTCAGTTGTAGCAGGACATGTAGATATTTTACAAATCCCAGCATTTCTTTGTAGACAAACCGATTTATTAATTGCGGCAGCAAAAACTAATAAAATTATAAATGTAAAAAAAGGACAGTTTTTAGCGCCATGGGACATGGTAAATGTAACCAAAAAAATTTCTGATTCTGGAAATAACAATATTTTAGTCACAGAAAGAGGTGCAAGTTTTGGATACAATGCATTGGTATCTGATATGCGCTCACTACCTATAATGGCAAAAAATGGTTACCCAGTTATTTTTGATGCAACACATTCTGTTCAACAACCAGGTGGACTTGGAGAAAAAAGTGGTGGACAAAGAGAATTTGTCGAATACTTAGCAAGAGCTGCAGTTGCAGTTGGAGTTGCTGGAGTTTTTATTGAAACACATCAAGACCCAGACAATGCTCCATCTGATGGCCCCAATATGGTTCCATTAGATAAATTAGAAAATTTACTCAAACAAATTTCTGAAATAGATAATTTGATAAAAAATTAGATGAGCAAAATATCAAAGGTTATAGCACGTCAAGTTTTTGACAGCAGAGGAAACCCAACAATAGAAGCTGAGGTATTTTCTAAAAATACTAGTTCATCTGCTATTTGTCCTTCTGGTGCATCAACTGGTACTTTCGAAGCTTTCGAAAAAAGAGATAAAAATAATAAAAAATATTTAGGTAAAAGTGTTCTTAATTCTGTAAATTTAGTAAACAAAATAATTTCAAAAAAACTTAAAAACAAAAATGTACATAATCAAGAAAAAATTGATTCGTTGTTGATTAATTTAGATGGAACAAAACAAAAAACAAAACTTGGTGCCAACACTATTTTATCTGTTTCAATGGCGGTTAAAAAGCTTTCAGCTAAGTTAAAAAGAATTCCTTTATATAAAGCTTTTTTAGTAAAAAAAGATTTTAAATTACCCTACCCGTTAATGAATATAATAAATGGTGGGGCCCACGCAAATAACGGATTAAGAATTCAAGAATTTATGATTAGACCAGATAAAGCAAAAAGTTTTTCTGAAGCTATAAGAATATGTTTTCTAGTAATAAATAATTTAAGAAGCTTAATTAAAAAAAAAGGCCTGTCTACATCTGTAGGTGACGAGGGTGGTTTTGCACCCATGATCAGCAAAAATGAAGACGCTCTTGATTTAATAGTAAAAGCAATAAATAGATCAGGATTTAAAAACGGTAGAGATGTATCAATTTGCCTTGATGTTGCTGCTAACGAATTGTTCAAAAATAATCTATATTCAATTCACTCAAAGAAGCTTGAAAGCGTTGAAAGATCCGTAAAAAACTATGTTAAAATTATTAATAAATATAAAATTAAGTCAATAGAAGACCCATTTGCTGAAAATGATTGGTTGTCATGGAACAGATTAATGAATTCTATTAAAAAAACTCAAATTGTTGGTGATGATTTGTACGTAACTAACCTAGAAAGGTTAAAAAAAGGTTTTTTGAATAATTCATCAAATGCTATTTTGATTAAACTAAACCAAATAGGCAGTGTTTCAGAAACTTTAGAGGTTATTAAGTTTGCACAAATAATTGGCTATCAAACAATAATTTCTCATAGATCAGGTGACAGTGAAGATACATTTATTGCAGATTTGGCTATTGGAACAAATTCTAGTCAAATTAAAACAGGATCCTTATCAAGATCTGAAAGAGTTGCAAAATATAATCAATTACTCAGAATAGAAGAAGAGCTAGGAAAAAAAGCTAAAATGAATAAAATTCATTAATGTTGGAGAAAATAAAAAAAAATTACTTTTTACTTATATCAATTTTTTTTATACTTTATTTTGCGATTAGTCTTTTGGGTGGAGAAAGAGGTTTTTTTTCGTATTTAAAAAAAAAGAATTATCTAGAAAGTTTAAAAAAAGAAGAAACTGATCTTATTTCTAAAATAGAAAAGTTAGAAACAAAAAATTCGTTACTAACTGATAATTTAGATTTAGATTATATAGAATTTCTTATACGTGACAAATTTTTGCTAGGAAAAAAAAGCGAGACAGTTTATATAATTAAAAATAATGATAACTAGACATCCAGAAAAAGTTAATAAACCTATTAATCCAATTAAAAAAAAACCAAACTGGATACGATCAAAACTTACAAATAGCCAAGAGTTTTTTTTAACAAAAACTATTGTAAATCAATATAACTTAAAAACAGTTTGCCAAGAAGCTAACTGCCCAAATATTACTGAGTGTTGGAGCAAGAGACATGCAACATTTCTAATTATGGGTGATACATGTACTAGAGCATGCGCTTTTTGTGATGTTATAACTGGAAAACCAAAACCTCTTGATCATCTCGAACCTTTAAAAATTGCAAATGCTGTTAAAAAATTAAACTTAAGGCATGCGGTTATTACTTCTGTAGATAGAGACGATCTCGTTGATGGAGGAGCTAATCATTTTTACGAAGTAATAAAAGAAACAAAAAAAATTAATCCCAGTACAACAATAGAAGTTTTAACTCCAGATTTTTTAAGGAAAGGCGACTCATATAAAAAAGTTATAGAAGCGGAACCTGATGTTTTTAATCATAATATTGAAACAGTACCTGGACTTTATAGAAAAGTTAGGCCAGGATCTAGATATTTTTCTTCACTTGAACTTTTAAAAAATGCAAAAAAATTAAATAAAAATATTTTTACCAAATCAGGACTGATGGTTGGTCTAGGTGAGCATAAAGATGAAATTTTACAAGTTATGGATGATTTAAAATCTGCTGACGTTGATTTTTTAACAATAGGACAATACCTACAACCATCTGTTAAACATCACCCTTTAGATAGATATTATGCTCCAGAAGAATTTGGGGAATTAGAAATCATTGCTAAGTCAAAAGGTTTTTTATTAGTTTCTTCTTCTCCTTTAACAAGATCTTCTTACCATGCAGATGAAGACTTTGCTAAACTTCAGAAAAATAGAATAAACCAAACCAGTGCCAAAAGCATCAGTTAAAAGATCTATTGAGTGTTCCAAAAATCAATTAATTGATTTAGTTCTTGATATTGAAAAATATCCGATTTTTGTTCCGTTTTGTTTAGATGCAAAAATACATGAAAAAAAAAAGCAGGATAATTTTTTATTAATAGTTGCAGATTTAACCATCGGAAAAGGACCTTTTAAAGACACCTATAAAAGTGATGTTAAATTTAATAAAAAAGAAGACTCTATTTATGTAACTAATCTTGATGGACCTTTAAAGTATTTAGAAAATAAATGGCAATTTAAAGAAAATAATAAAATTACAGAAATCTCATTCGAAGTTGATTTTGAATTAAAAAATCGATTTTTAAATATAGTTATGACTAAATCATTTCAATTTGGTCTAGATAAAATTGCTGATGCTTTTCAAAAGAGAGCAGAAGAACTATTTAACAAAACTTAAAATTAGATTTAAAGCCTTATTAACAGTAGCTTTTTGAAATGAGGATCTTTTTTTATTTTTAAATAAGTACTTTTTAACTAATGTTTTATTGCCTTTTTTAATACCAATAAATACTAAACCAACTGGTTTTTGTTTAGTGCCACCTTTGGGTCCTGCAATTCCAGTTATAGATACTGAAATATTAGTTTTACTAATTTTATTTATATTTTTTGCCATAGATAAACAGGTTTCATAGCTCACAGCACCATGTTTCATTATTATTTTTTTTGGAACTTTTAATGTGTTTATTTTAGATTGATTAGAATAGGTGACAAACCCGAGGGTAAAAACCTTAGAAGAACCGCTAATTGAAGTTATTGTGCTTGCAAGCAAACCACCAGTACAAGATTCTGCAAAAGAAATTTTAATTTTTTTTTTTCTTAATAATTTAACTAATTTTTGAGAAAGTTTTTTCATGTAGTAATTACCATGTATAAAACAAGAACAGCAACAACATATAATCCAGCCGCAACATCATCCATTATTACTCCAAAACTGTTCTTAAAATTTTTATCATAATAACTTACGGGGTAAGGTTTAGCGATGTCAAATATTCTAAATAATATAAACATTAAGAAATAAAATGTTAATACTTGGCTAGTTTCTTTTGTTCCTTCATGAGCAATTTCATAAAGACATATTGGAATTGATTGTCCTATAAATTCATCAATAACAACTTCTTTTGGGTCCTTATTGTCAAAATCTTTTATGAATATATTGACTGCATAAAGCGATATAAAAAAAATTATAATTACAAATGTTAAAACAAAATTTGGAGAAATTTTTAAAATATGAAATAAAAAAAATAAAAATATTGTTGTTATTAAAGATGCAATACTACCAGGTATTTTGTCAATTTTTCCAATACCAAAAAGGGTAACAAATAAAAAATTAATTTTTTTAATCATATTTTGTAACAGAGCTTATTACTTCACAGGCAATAGCTTTTTCTTTTCCTATTAAACCTAATTTTTCAGTTGTTTTCCCCTTTATATTTATTTGGGTAGTGGATATTCCACAAATCTTTGCAATAGTTTTTATCATTTTATTTTTATACTTTGAAATTTTAGGTGTTTGAGTAATAATGTTAATATCAATATTATTTATGAAATAATTATTTTGTTTCATTTCATTAATAACTTTTTTTAAAAGTATTGTAGATCTTATATTTTTAAATTTTTTATTTTTATCTGAAAATTTTTGACCAATATCTCCCATTTTACACGCTCCAAGAATAGCATCAGTAATTGCGTGTAAAACAGGATCACCATCTGAATGTCCAAGAGTTCCAAATTTAGATTTAATTTTAATTCCCCCTAAGTATAGTTTTCTTTTAAGTACCAATCTGTGTATGTCAAACCCTATTCCATATTTAATTTGTTGATCGTTATTAATATCTGTCAAGCTAGTAATTTTTTTATTGCTAGATTCTCCACTAATAAATTTTATTTTTTTATTAGCTCTTATAAAAAGATTTGCATCATCAGTAATTTTTGAACTTTTATTATTTTTCAATTTGTATAATTCTTTATAATCAAAAGCTTGTGGTGTTTGTGTTAAATAAATGTAATCACGATCTATATTTATAATTAGATTTTTATTCTTAAATTTTACAGAATCCTTTGTTTTAATTGTAGGTATTACAGATTTGTTTTTCTTTAATTCATTTATCAATTTATTTAATAATTTTAATGAAAAATTCGGTCTTGCTGCATCATGGATTAGAATATTTTTAACTCTCTTTCTTCTGATGTTCTGCAAAGCTAAAAGGGAAGATTCTGACCTTGTCTTTCCACCAAAAATTATTTTAATTTTTTTTGTATTTAGTTTTTTTATAAAATTTTTATGGTTTTTATTTATCACCAATAATATTTTTTCTATTTTTTTACACTTTTTTGCTTTATCTATTGAGTGTTGAACTACCGGTTTTCCCTTATAAATAACGTAGGGTTTAGGAATATTAGAATTAAATCTTTCACTTTTGCCAGCTGCTAGTATTATAAAATAATTACTCATGTATAAATTATATATTTAGTTTATTTATTGCATAATGTTTGATTTTATCAAAAAAAATATTTTCATATGTGTGATTTTTATAATTACACTTTCCGTTGGCTTTTTGACGTTTTTAACGTTTATTAATAAAAGTTTTTTAGAACTTAATCAAACTACACTACAATCATTGCTTATATCAAATGTTGTTTTGTTATTAATTTTCTTTGTCTTAATCTTTCTAGAAATAAAAAATTCTTTAAAAGATGATATTAATGTTGACGGTTCAAAAGCTAATAGAAAATATATTGCCTTCTTTTCTTTGTTCACTTTAATTCCATCAATACTTATTTCTGTTTTTTCATTATTTTTATTTTCATTTGCATTGGAAAAGTATTTTGATAAAAAAATTACAACAGCAGTTAATAACTCATATGAAATAGCAAAAAATTATGTTGATGACGTAAGAAATAAGATCGAGTCTGATATTGTGCTAGTGGCTATAGATTTAAATAAAAATGTTAATATTTTTTATGACAACCCCTCTAGATTCAAAAATTTACTTATAACACAAAAATATATTAGAGATGTAGATGAGATACATTTAATTGATAGCTCGGGAAATTTAATAGCAACAACAAATGATAACAATCAAACATTTACTCCACCCAATGAAAAAGCTTTAGAGATGGTATTTAATGATGAGCGTCCCTTAAAAATTATTAATGCTATAGAAAACCAATCTTCTGCATTACAAAAATTATCAGCATATATAGATACCTATGTATATATTGTAAAATTCTTGGACGAAGAAATATCAAATTATTTAACTGAGTCTGAAGAAGCTATAAATTTTTATTATAGAGTTGAAGACAAAAGAACTGGAATTAAAATATCTTTTATACTTATTTACATTGTAGTTGTTTCTTTGCTTTTATTTTTATCAATTTCTATTGCAATTAAATTTTCATCAAGATTTTTTAGATCAATATCAAATCTTATATTTGCTTCACATAAAATTGGACAAGGAAATCTTGAAATAAAAGTTCCAGAAATTAAAACCGACAAAGAATTAGAGATTTTGAACAAAAATTTTAATTTTATGATTGACCAACTTAAAGAACAACAAGAAAAACTCATAATGCAGGAAAGACATGAAGCTTGGAGCACAATCGCAAGAAAGTTAGCACACGAAATAAAGAATCCGTTAACACCTATACAGCTAACTATAGACAGGCTTAAAAATAAATATTCAGAAATTGTCAATCCAAAAGAAAAAGAAAATTTTAATGATCATTTAAAAACTATACATAAACAGATTTCACAAATTGAAAATTTGGTAAATGAATTTTCTGACTTTGCAAGAATGCCAAAACCTATTTTAAAAAAAACTAACTTATTAAATATAGTTAAAGAAAACCTTAATCTATTAAATGAAATTGACAAAACTATTAAGATTAATTTTTCAAGTAATGAAAATGAGTACTGGATGGTTTGTGATAGTGAACAGATAAGTAGAGTCATTTTTAACCTAGTAAAAAATTCTATTGAAAGTGTTCAAGAGAATGCTTCCAAAACTCCTAATTTATCAAAGAAAATTGATATAGTAATTGAGAACAAAAGTGATTATATAAACCTTGTTATTACAGACAATGGAATTGGTTTTGCTGAAGAAAATTTGAGTAATATTTTAAAACCTTATTTTACAACTAAAGAAAAAGGAACAGGACTAGGATTATCAATTGTTAACAAAATACTAAATGATCATAATAGTAAAATTAACTTTATAAAACAAAAAATTGGTGCAAAGATCGTTATAAATTTTTCAAGAAATGGCAACTGAAATACTTATCATTGATGACAATCCTGATATAAGAAATATTTTAAATGATCTTATTTCAGACGAAGGTTATAAGACTAGGGTTGCAGCAAACTACAATCAAGCTTTAGCTGAAATTGATAAAAAATTACCTGATGTTGCAATTATAGATGTGAAACTTGATAAAGGTGACAATGACGGTATTGAGCTTTTGTCTCACATTAAAAAAAAAAATAAGGATATACCTGTTATAATAATTTCTGGCCATGCAAATATAGAGATGGCAGTTAAATCTTTAAAATCTGGTGCATTTGAATTTATTCAAAAACCTTTTGATCAAGAAAGACTAATGAATTTTATTAAGAGAGCTGTTGAAAATTTTTATCTCAAAAATCAAAATAAGGAATTGTCAACAAAGTTGTTTCATTCATTTGAATTAGTTGGCTCAAGCCAAAACATAGAAAAAATCAAGGATCAAATTTTAAAACTCTCTTCATCTGATAGCAGGATTTTTATAAACGGACCTACGGGATCAGGAAAGGAATTAATTGCTAGGAAAATTCACAAACAATCAAAACGATCAAATGAACCTTTTGTAATCTTAAATGGTGCACTTTTGGATGTTAAAAAATATGAATTAGAATTATTTGGTGAAGAAAAAAATAATGGCTCAATATCTTATGGCGCATTAGAAAAAGCATCTAAAGGTATATTGTTAATTGACGAAGTTTCTGAGATACCTTTGGAAACACAATCCAAAATTTTAAGAGTATTAACAGATCAAAAATTTAAAAGAATAAATGGCCATCATGATATTAAAGTAAATGTTAGAATTATATGTTCTTCTAGCAAAGATATTAATAACGAAATTAAGCTAGGCAATTTTAGAGAGGACTTGTTTCACAGACTCAATGTATTTCAAATTAATATTGAGCATTTAAAAAATAGAACTGAAGATATACCACTATTAATTAAATATTTTTCTGAAAAAATATCTCAAAGTTATAATTTGAAAAAATTTAATATTGATACAAATAATCATTATTTAATCAATTATGACTGGCCAGGCAATGTAAGAGAATTAAGAAATTTAATAGAGAGAATAGCCATTTTAGGTGCAGATAATACTGAAAAAGTCTCAAGCATTATTAAGGAGTCATTAAAAAAATCGAGTGGAGAAAATTATAAAATTGAAAATACTTTATCTATTCCTTTAAAGGAAGCCAGAGAAAATTTTGAAAAAGAATATCTGACAACTCAACTAAAAAAATTTGGTGGAAATATATCAAAAACTGCTGATTTTGTTGGTATGGAAAGGTCTGCTTTACATAGAAAATTAAAACTACTAGGCGTAAAAGATTTAAATTAGATGAATATAATTATTTGTGGTGCAGGTAGGGTAGGTTTTACAATTGCAAAATTGTTGAGTGAGCAAAATCATTCAATCACAGTTATAGATCAATCAAGTGATGATATTAAAAAAATTAACGATTCACTTGATGTTAAGGGTATAGTGGGAAAAGCAACTTATCCTTCAATTTTAGAAAAAGCAGAAGCCACAAATGCAGATATGATTATAGCTGTAACTAAAAATGATGAAATTAACATGCTTATTTGCCAGATTGCTTATACTGTATTTAATATATCAAAAAAAATTGCAAGAATTAGATCTCAAGATTATTTAAATCCTAAATTTTCAAAAGTTTATAGCAAAGACAATCTTCCAATTGATGTAATTATTTCTCCAGAACTAGAAATTGCTAAATCTATACAAAGAAAACTTGAAGCACCAGGAGCTCTAGATAATATACCTTTTGCTGATAATAAAATTAGGCTTCTTGAAATAAGTATAGAAAAAAATTGTCCTTTAATAAAAATAAAGCTTAATGAATTAACTAAAAAATTTCCCAAGTTAGAAGCTCATATACTTGGTGTAATTAGAAAAGAAAAATTTATAATTTTAAAAAAAAGTGATGTAATTGAAGAAAATGATAAGGCATATGTAGTTATTAATTCAATACAGATGGAACAAACATTGTCAGCCTTTGGTCATAACGAAAAAATTTCAAATAAAATATTAATTATTGGAGGTGGAAATATTGGATTTAATTTAGCAAAAAATATCGAAAAATCTTTCGAGGATGCAAGAATAAAAATAATAGAAAAAGATAAAAGCAGAGCAGAATTTATTGCAAAAGAATTAAATAATTCAATTATTATAAATGGTAATGGGTTGGACGAAGATGTTTTAACTGAAGCTAATTTAAACGAAGTCGAGACTGTACTTGCTTTAACAAATGATGACGAAGATAATTTGATGGTCAGTGTTCTTGTAGAAAAATTTTCAAAAGATAAAAGAACAATGGCATTAATTAATAAACCTAACTATTCCTTATTACAATCTTCTTTAAAAATTGATGACTTAATAGATCCCAGAATGAACACTGTATCAAGTATATTAAAGCATGTTCATAAGGGTTCTATTGAAAATGCTTACAGTATTTTAAATGGTGAGTATGAAGTCATAGAAGCAGAAATAATTGAAACATCAGAATTAATAAATAAAGAACTTAAAAATTCAAATCTTCCTGAGGAAATAAGAATAGGCGCAATTTTGAGAGGAGAAGAAATTATTATTCCAAGATCTAATTTTATTTTTCAAAAAAAAGATGTTGTTGTATTTCTTGCAAAAATAAATCAACTACCTCTTGTTGAAAATATGTTTCGAATTAGCTCAATTTAATCTTCAATGAGTTATTTTAGTTTAATTTATTTAGGTATTTTTTCATTAATAATTTCTGTTTTATCTTTTTTTAATATTATTTATTCATACTATTTCAATTTATATTTAAGTATTGATAGTTATTTATATTCATTGGTTTTTTCTTTACTATTTGGATTAATATTTTTATTTAAAAAAAAAGATAATTATAAAATTAATATTTATCATAAAATTTTAACTGTAATTTTGGGCTATTTTTTATTACCACTGATTTTATCAATACCTTTTTATTTAAGCATTTATAATATTACTTTTTTAGACTCATATTTTGAAACAATATCTGGATTTACATCAACAGGTTTCACAATTTTTGAAAACATTAAACATTTAGATCAAAGTTTAATTCTATGGAGATCTTCTACACAATGGATTGGAGGATTATATTTTTTATTTTCTATTATTTTACTTATTGATATCTTTGATAATAATTTAAAAAAATCTCTTACTAATTTTATAACCTTTGATACTAGCGAAACATTAAAGCAATCATTCAAAATTTTAATTCTTTATACCGTCCTTACATTTTTAATATTTATATCTTTAAAAATTTTCGATTTTAGAACTTTTGATTCATTCAATTTATCAATGACTTTAATTTCTTCTGGTGGCTTTTTACCATTTAACAATCTATCATTAGTTTTAAATAGCAATCCAAAAGAAGTAATTTTTTCGATATTAATGCTAGTCTCATTTTTTAGTATTTTTTTGAGTTATAATTTAGTTTTCCTAAAAAATAGAAATATTAATTTTTTTTATGAAGATATATATTTATTTTTTTATCTACTTTCGTTGATATTTATTTTTTTTTCATTTTTAAATTTTGAATATGACTTCAGTTTACTATTTTTTTCAATAGCAAGTAGTATTTCTAATATTGGTTTTTCATTAGAGAATGCTCCAAAAAATTTATCATTTATTTTTTTAATTTTGGTTATAATTGGAGGATCTTTTTTTTCAACAAGTTCAGGAATCAGATTTTTTAAACTTTATATTTTATTCAAATTTTCATTAAATA
>CACLQI010000007.1 GCA_902608975.1 uncultured Pelagibacteraceae bacterium | reverse complement strand
CACTTGCAGAGTATGGTTTCAGATTGCCTTCATGTATGGATAACAGACCACTAAAATTTGAAGAATGGGATTTAATGAGAACACAAACAATATTTGTTTCTGCAACTCCAGGACCATGGGAACTTGAGCAAACAAAAGGAAAATTTATAGATCAAGTTATCAGGCCTACAGGTTTAATAGATCCAGAAGTAGAAATAAGGCCAGCTAAAAATCAAGTTGATGATCTTATGTATGAATGCAAAAAAGTTGTAGAAAAAAATCATAGAGTTCTTGTAACAACACTTACAAAAAAAATGGCAGAAGATTTAACTGAATATCTTCACGAAAATGGAATTAAAGTAAGATACCTTCACTCAGATATCGATACACTTGAAAGAATTGAAATTATGAGAGATCTTAGAATGGGTGTCTTTGATGTTTTGGTTGGAATTAACCTGCTAAGAGAGGGCCTCGATATTCCCGAGTGTTCTTTGGTCGGAATATTAGATGCCGACAAGGAAGGTTTTTTAAGATCGGAAACTTCACTAATACAAACAATTGGAAGAGCAGCAAGAAATATAGAAGGAAGAGTTATTCTTTATGCTGACAAAGAAACAAAAAGTATTAAAAAAGCAATTGAAGAAACAAACAGAAGAAGACAAATACAATTAGATTATAATAAAAAAAATAAAATTAATGCTACTTCAGTTAAGAAAGAAATTAGTGATATTTTAGAAAGTGTTTATGAGAAAGATTATATAAAAGTAAGTGAAAATTCAAATATTGGGGGAAACCTTAAAAAACATTTAAAAGGATTAAACAAAAAAATGAAGGACGCTGCATCAAATCTAGAATTCGAGGAAGCAGCAAAAATTAGAGATGAAATAAGGAAACTAGAGGCTACAGAATTAGAAATAACTTTAAATCCAAAAATAAGACAGTACGATGTCAAAAATAGATTATATCCAAAGGGCAGGTCAACATTAGGAATGCCTGGAACAAAGGTCAAAAAAAAGAGAGATAAAAAATGGAAGCCAAAAAGATAATAATAACAGGTGGAGCAACAAGGATTGGTGCAGCGATCGCTAAAAAATTATCTGGACCGGGTAAAGAAATAGTTATTCATTACAACAAGTCTAAACAAAAAGCTAAAAATTTAAAAAATGAACTATCAAAAAATCAAACAAAAATTTTTCTAGTCAAAGGTGACCTAAGTAAAGAAAAAGATGTAAATAAAATAGTAAAATTTGCTAAATCTAAATTGAAGTACTTTGATTGCTTAATTAATAACGCTTCATTATTTGAAAATGACAAAATTATAAATTTTACCACAGATAGCTGGGGACGCCACTTGAGAACTAATTTAAGAACACCAGCATTACTTTCTAAAGAATTTGCTAAGAATATTAGAGGTAAAAATAACAATATAATTAACATTATTGATCAAAGAATTTTTAAACTAACACCATTTTTCTTTTCTTACACAATAAGTAAAACTGGGCTTTTCACTCTTACTAAAACTAGCGCTATGAGTTTAGCTCCTAATATACGTGTAAACGGTATCGCACCTGGTCCCACTTTGAAAAATAAAAGACAGTCAGATAAACATTTTAAAAAACAATATTTAGCAACTCCACTAAAAAAACAAGTAGATGTAAATGAAATTTGTAATGCTATTGAATTTTTTATTAGAAATAGGTCAATAACAGGACAAGTAATTTCTATAGATAGTGGTCAGAGTTTAAACTGGCAAACTCCTGATATAATGGGAGGAAAAGAATGAAAAAAAATAACCTTAAAATAGTTAAAATAAATAAAAATAAGATCCTATTTAATTACGAAAAAAAAGTTTTAATTAAAGATTTATTATTAGATCTTAAACTTGGATATTACGACTTTGAAAAAGAAAAGCCTCAAAAAGTTAAGTTTTCACTTGAAATAGATTACGTAGACAAAAAACCTTCTGACGATAAAGACCTTAAATCAATAGTAAACTACTCAAAAATAGTAAGGCTAATTAAAAAACTAGTTAAAAATAAGCACTATAATTTTCTAGAAACATTGGCTGAAGATGTTTTTGATGAGCTATTTAAAGACAAAAGAATTGATAAAATATCTCTGCAAATAGAAAAACTAGAGATTATGAAAGACTGCTCATCGGTAGGTATTCAAATTTCTAAAAAAAGAAGTCATGAAAAAATCTGATTTTGGAAAAGAAGTAATTAAAAAAGAGCTACCTGTAATACCAAAATTACCTGGTGTTTATAGAATGCTGAACGAGAAAAATGAAATTTTATATGTTGGGAAAGCAAAAAATCTTCCCAATAGATTAAAATCTTATGTAACAGAAAGAAATCATATTATTAGGACAGAAAGAATGTTGTCTCAAACAAAAAAGATTGAGATAACCACAACATCAAATGAAAGCGAAGCCTTATTGTTAGAGGCAAATTTAATAAAAAAATATAAACCGAAATTTAATATTCTTTTAAGAGACGACAAATCATTTCCTTTTATATATATAGGCAACAAAGATAAATGGCCTCAAATTACTAAACATAGAGGGAAAAAAGCAAAAAATGGATTCTTTTTTGGTCCTTTTGCATCAGCTGGGTCTGCAAATTGGACTATAAAAATGATCCAAAAGATTTTCCAATTGAGAGTTTGTGATGATACAGTTTTTAAAAACCGAGAAAGACCATGTATTTTATATCAAATTAAAAGATGTTCGGGTCCTTGTGTTGGAAATATAAATGAAACTGATTATAAAAAAACTGTAGAAGATGCAATAGAATTTGTTTCGGGAAAATCTAGAAGAATTCAAAAAAATCTTTCAAATCAAATGGAAAAGGCAAGTGAAGAGCTTGATTTTGAAAAAGCCACAATCTTAAGAGATAGAATTAAATCTTTAAATATTATTCAGTCGTCTCAAAGAATTAATGAAGCAAATTTAGTAGAGGCAGACGTTATCGCTGGTTACAAAGAGTCGGGAAAAACATGTATACAAGTTTTCTTTTATAGATCAAAGCAAAACTGGGGAAACCAAGCATTTTTTCCAAAACACGACGCGGATGAAAGTATAGAAAATATAATTAATTCTTTTATTGCGCAATTCTATGAAAATAAAAATGTTCCACAAAATATAATTTTAAGTCATCAAATAAAAGAAAAGTTATTACTTGAAAAAACATTATCTCAAAAAGAAAGTAAAAATATAAATATTTCTGTTGCAAAAAAAGGATCTAAATTAAAAGTTATAGATTTGGCATTAAATAATGCGAGAGATAGCTTAAATAGAAAACTTTATGAAAGCCAAAATAATAAAAATCTATTTGAGGAAGTTTCACAAAAATTCAATTTACAAACAAATATTAGCTTGGTTGAAGTTTATGATAATAGTCATATTCAAGGGAGTCATAGTGTTGGGGCTTTGATAACTTATAGTGAAGAAGGTTTTATAAAAAAAAGATATAGAAAGTTTAATATCAAAATACAAAAAAATGAGAAAGATGATTATGGTATGATAAAAGAAGTGCTAAATAGAAGATTTAAAAGAGCTCTACAAGAAAAAGATAACTATTTAACATTTCCTGACTTGGTATTAATAGATGGTGGAAAAGGTCAGTATTCTGTGGCCAGGGAAACCATTAATGAATTAGGCCTATACGATATGCCTATAATTGCAATTGCCAAAGGCAAGTTTAGAAATAGCGGAAATGAAAAATTTTTTCACAATGGAAAAGAGTATAGTTTTGAAAAAAACGATCCTACTCTTTTCTTTCTTCAAAGGCTCAGAGATGAAGCCCATAGATTTGCAATAAGTGCCCATAGAGCAAAAAGAAAAAAAGCAATTAGCAGGTCTCTTTTAGATCAAATTAATGGTATTGGATCTATAAGAAAAAGAGCCATATTAAATCATTTCGGATCAGCTCGAGCAGTAGAATCTGCAAGCTTAGATGAAATTAAGTCAGTCGAAGGAGTTGAAGAAAAAGTTGCTAAAAAGATATATAATTTTTTTCACGAATAATTATGAAAATAAAAATACCAAATATACTAACTATTGGCAGAATAATAATTGTGCCTATTTTTGTTTTTTCTTTTTACCTTCCAGGTTTCTATGGCGATGTAATTCCTTTTGCTCTGTTTATTATAGCTTCATTCACTGATTTTCTAGACGGATTATTAGCAAGAATGTTTAAAGAAGAGTCAAAGCTCGGCGAACTTTTAGATCCAATAGCAGACAAAATCATTGTTGCTTCTGCCCTTATACTTTTAGTAATGGATGGAACAATTAAAAATTTTGAAGTAATCGCAGCTATAATAATTTTAACAAGAGAAATTTTAATATCTGGTTTGAGAGAGTTTTTAGCCAAAGGACAGATTAAATTACCAGTTTCAAATCTTGCAAAATTAAAAACTTTCTTGCAAATGTTTTCTATTGCAATTTTGTTAACAGGTGAAACAGGAAAAAAAATAATTAATTTTCAAGATTATGATGCTCAAACTATAGGAATAATTTTATTATGGTTTTCTGCATTTTTAACCTTGTATACAGGTTATGAATATATAAGAAAAGGCATAGATCACGCAATATCTGAGGACGAAAAAAATTAGGCTGCTTTTTTTTTTCTAACTAAAGCCTGATACCTTTCATTTAAATCTAAAATTGTATTACAAACTTTAAATTTATATTTATCAATACATGAAACCGGAGTTACTTCGGCCGCTGTTCCAGTTAAAAAACATCCAACGAATTTTGATAATTCATCGGGTGATATTTTTCTTTCTATGACTTTAATTTTTTTTGATTTGGCTATTTCAATTACAGTTCTTCTGGTTATGCCGTCTAAAAATGAGTCTGGTATAGGTGTGTGTAAGTTGCCTTCACTATCTTTAAAAAAAATATTAGCTCCTGTCGCCTCGGCAATATTTCCTTCATAATCTAGCATTAAAGAGTCTGTGTATCCCTGCTGTTCTGCCTCATGTTTAGATAAAGTACAAATCATATAAAGACCTGAAGCTTTTGTATCCCAGGGAATTGTATCTGGAGCAGGTCTTTTCCATTTTGAAATATTTAGTTTAATACCTTCGATTTTAAGCTTAGGATCAAAGTAAGATCCCCATTCCCAAGTTGCTATAGCTACATGGATTTTTGTTTGTTGAGCAGATATTGCCATCATCTCACTACCACGCCATGCAATCGGTCTTACATATCCATTTTGAACATTTTGAACAGAAACAATTTTATTACAAGCGTCATTTATTTCATTTTCTGAATAAGGTATTTTAAAACCCATTCTATTAGCTGAATGAAAAAGTCTTGAGGTATGTTCCTCTAATTTGAATATTGTACCATCGTAGACTCTTTCACCTTCAAAAACACAACTTGCATAATGAAGTCCATGGCTTAATACATGAAATTTAACATCGGCCCAATCAACTAGATCGTTATTGTACCATATTTTACCAGATCTTTTATCGTAAGGTATCATCAAAGATTTTAATTTTTTAAAAAAATATCTTTGTATGTATAATATGTCAATATAACTTACCAATTATGAAAGAACTTTTATATTTAAAAGATGAACAATTGAAAGGATTTGTTGAAAAATTGTTTATGGGTTATAGAGAGTCTTTTTCTGATGCCAAAAAGGTTTTGGATAAACATTCAATAGGAATAGCTCATCACAAAGTTATTCATTTGTTATCTATATACGAAGGAATTACAGTTTCTGACCTTTTGAAAAAACTTAAAGTTACAAAACAAAGTTTGAATAGAATTTTAAAAGATTTAATTAAACTTGATGTAATTTCTTTCGAAAAAGATAAAAAGGATAATAGACTGAAGCATGTTTCTTTAAATGAGAAAGGGGAAAAGCTTTTTAATGAAATATTTTCAGTGCAAAAAAAAAGAATTTATAAAGCTTTTTTAAATTCAAAATCTGAAGAAGTTTTATTTTTTGACAATGTTTTAAAAAAAATAATTAATGAATAATTTTGAAGCACATATACTAGTTGTTGATGATGACGATGGAATTAGAACCTTGGTTAGACAGTATCTTACTGAAAATAATTTTTTAATAACAACTGCAAATAGTGCTGAAGATGCAAAAGAAAAAATTTCAATAATAAAATTTGATTTAATTATTTTAGACATAATGATGCCAGGAAAAAGTGGTCTAGAATTTACTATAGAAAATAAAGAAAGAATAAATACACCTATCATTTTATTAACTGCAAAAGGTGAGGCAGACGAAAGAGTTCAAGGATTAGAGGTTGGAGCTGATGATTATCTTCCTAAACCTTTCGAACCAAAAGAACTAGTATTAAGAATACGTAATATTTTAAATAAGACAAAAAACAAAAATGAGAAAAGATTTATCGAATTTGATAATATTAAAATTGATTTAAATAAATTGATAATAATAAAAAATAAAAATGAGTTTAAAATAAATAATACTGAAAAAATTATCCTTGAAAAAATGATTAATGCCCCTGGTGAAACATTTTCTAGAGAATCAATAGGTAACTTAATTAATATAGATAAAGAAAGGTCTGTAGATGTTATAATAACAAGGCTTAGAAAAAAAATTGAAATAGATCCAAAAAATCCAAAATATCTTCAAACAATAAGAGGTACTGGCTATGTTTTATGGCTTGAGTAAATTTATAAAAAATCTTTTACCAAAACAATTATTCTATAGAGCATTATTGATTGTAGCTACACCAATAATTCTTTTACAAATAACAATTTCTATAGTTTTTTTTGATAGTCTTTGGATTAAAACTAATAAAGGTATGACAAGAGCACTTGTTGGTGAAATTAAATTTTTCATAGATGCATATGACAACGAAAAATATAGTAAAGACTCATTAACAAAACTTTTTTCAAAAGCCCATAAATTAAAAGTTAAATATATACCTAATAAAATTTTACCAAAAGATGACCAGGAAAGATGGTTTAGTCCGATGGATCGAACATTGAGAAGAGAACTTAAATCTCATTTTAAAAATTATTGGTTTGATACCACTTCTCGACAAAACTCTATAAACCTGAAAATAAAATATCTAAACGGATATTTTAATTTTATAGTTCCTAAAGATAGAGTAACAAATTCCTCTGCAAGAATTTTTGCATTATGGATAACTTTGCCAGCTTTTTTATTAATTATCATTGCTCTAATTTTTTTGAAAAATCAAACTAGGCCTATAATTAATTTAGCTAGAGCCTCTGCGAAATTTGGTCGAGGTGAGAATGTTGATGAATTTAGACCATCAGGAGCTTTAGAAATAAGACAGGCAGGATATGAATTTGATAAAATGAGAAAAAGAATAATGAGACATTTAAATCAAAGATCAGAAATGTTATCCGGAATTAGTCATGATCTTAGGACTCCTTTAACAAGAATGAAATTGAAATTAGCTTTCATAAAAGACGAAGAAATTTCAAAAAAACTATCTGAAGATGTTTTAGAAATGGAAAAAATGCTTAATGAATATTTACAATTTGCAAGCTCTAGATCTTCAGAAAAAAATGAGAAATTTAATCTAAGTGATTTGATACTAAATATTATTAATAAATATGAAAATAAAAATATAACTTCTGAATTAACTGAAGAAATATTTATGAATGGAAGAAAAAATTTAATAACAAGATGCATAAATAATTTAATTGATAATAGTATTAAATATGCAAACAAAGTTAATATTCAATTATCTAAAAGTAACAATAACAATATATTAATTATTGATGATAATGGCCCTGGTATAGAGCAAAAAGAATATGAAAATGTATTTAAGCCATTTTATAAGATAGACAAAAGTCGTGGCGATTCTAAATCAAGTGTTGGGCTTGGTCTATCAATAGCGTCGGATATAATTAGATCACATGGCGGAAATATAATGCTTGATACATCCCCAGATAAAGGTCTTAGAGTTAAGATTTTTTTCCCTTTTTAGATTTCGTTTTCAAATTTTTTTCTATTTTTATAATTTTTCTCTCTAAAATTTCTATTCTTTTATTTTGAATCTCTGTTTCCTCTTTGCTTGTTAATTTCATTTTAAAAATTATCTCATCTCTTTTAGATCTTAAAATATTTAAAATTTCAGTACTTAAATCTTTATAAGATATGAGTCCTTGTTCAAATAATTTAGCTAATTTATCAATTACAAGTTTTGATTTTGACATAAATTCATTTATAAATCTAATATACTCTACATTTAAATAATTAAAATGTTTATAAATAATTTTGACCCAGTTGCATTTGATTTATTTTCTATTCAGATTAGATGGTACTCTATTGCCTATATTCTGGGAATTATTTTAGGATGGATTTATTGTAAAAAAAAATTAATTAAAGATATAAAAGTTCTCAACTTATTTGATGATTTGCTCGTATATATAATAATCGGAATAATTGTTGGTGGAAGGTTAGGCTATGTATTTTTCTACAACTTTAATTATTTCTTAAAAAATATCTTTGAAATTCTCATGATATGGAATGGGGGAATGTCCTTTCATGGCGGCTTAATTGGAGTTATTTTTGCAACTACTTATTTTGCAAAAAAAAATAATATTAATCCATTTATATTTTTAGATTTAATTTCTTTAGTGGCGCCTATTGGAATCTTTTTTGGAAGAATGGCTAATTTTATAAATTCTGAACTTTACGGAAAAGAAACAGATATTATTTGGGCAGTAAAATTTTTAGCAGTTGATAATATTGCAAGACATCCATCACAAATTTATGAAGCAATTTTTGAAGGTATAATTTTGTTCATTTTGTTAAATTATATTATGAAAAAAAAAATATTTAGTGAACCAGGTATAATTTCCTCTTTGTTTTTAATATTTTACTCAACTTTTAGATTTTTTATAGAATTTTTAAGAGTTCCTGATGCACAAATTGGTTACATAATTTTTAATTTTAGCCTTGGGCAACTAATGTGTATCATTTTCCTTATAATTGGAAGTTATTTGTTTTTAAAAAAAAGTAATGCAATTTAAAAAAAATAAAATCATCACTTTAGATAAATTCATTGATGAAACCTTGTATAATAAAAAAACTGGCTATTACATGAAGTCTGACCCATTTGGTAAAAAAGGTGATTATATTACATCTCCAAATATTTCTATATTATTTTCTGAGATGATCGCAATTTGGATTGTTTTATTTTGGAAAAATTTAAAATGTCCAAAAAAATTTAATCTTATTGAGCTAGGCTCTGGGAATGGAGAAATGATTTTACAAATACTAAAAACATTCGAAAAATTTCCTACAATTAAAGAATCTTGTAAAATTAGTATTTTAGAAAAAAGTATTTATTTAAAAAAATTGCAAAGAAAAAAATTAAAAAATTATAATGTTGAGTGGATTGGTGATTTGAATGGTTTATCAAACTTACCGAGTATATTTGTTGCCAATGAATTTTTTGATGCTTTGCCGATAAAACAATTTATAAAAAAAAAGAATAAGTGGTATGAAAAAAATATAAAATATATTAAATCAAAAAAAATAAAATTTACTTACATTTTAACAAATATTAAAAAAATCGAAAAAAAATTTGGGTTTAAGATATCTGAGGGACAAAAATTCATTGAATATTCACCTTTATCTTTAAAATATTTAAAGTTGGTCTCCGAAATAATTAATCTTAATAATGGTGGTTTATTAATAATAGACTATGGATATACAGAAAAAAAAATGAAAGATACCTTGAAATCTATATCAAATCATAAATTTAGTAATATTTTAGAAAATTTTGCTAACTCTGATATTAGCCATGATATAAGTTTTAAGCTCATAGAAAAAATCATAAAAAAACTTGATTTAAAAGTTGGTGGTATAACAAATCAAAAGCATTTTTTACAGAAACTTGGCATATTAGAAAGAGCTGAAATTATTTCTAAAAATCTACCTTTTTCAAAAAAAGCAAACATATACTTTAGATTAAAAAAATTAATTGACGAAAATTTTATGGGTAAATTGTTTAAAGTTATGTTTGTAACAAAGAAAAATACAAACTTTAAAATAGGATTTAAAAATTGATAAAATCAAAAAAGCTCTCAAAATACAAAACAATAAGTCACGGTTTTTTTAATAAAAAAGGTGGTCAATCTAAAGGAATTTATAAAAGTTTAAATTGTGGAATTGGTTCATCTGATAGCAAAAAAAATATAAAAAAAAATTTAAGTTTTGTTTGTAAAAAAATTAATCCTTCCTATAAAAAACTTGTATTACTAAAACAAATTCATAGTAATAAATTTCATTTTTTGAATAAAAATTATAAAAGAAAACTAGTAGGTGATGCACTTATAACAAATCAAAAAAAAATTATTATTGGGGTTTTGACTGCAGATTGTGTACCAATACTAATATATGATAAAAATCATAAAATTATTTCAGCTATCCATGCTGGTTGGAAAGGTGCTTATAAAGGAATTTTAAAAAAGGTTATAAAGTTTTTATTGAAAAATGGCAGCCAATCAAAAAATTTAATTGCAGCAATCGGACCGTGCATATCTCAAAAAAATTATGAGGTTAAAAATGATTTTAAGGTCAAATTTCTTAAACAAAGTAAAAAAAATCAATTTTTTTTCAAAAAAGTTAGAAATAAAACATATTTTAGCCTAAATAAGTATGTTTATTATCAATTGAGAAGTTTAGGAATAAAGAAAATAGATATAATTGATAAGGATACCTACAATCCAAAAAATAACTTTTTTAGCGCAAGAAGATCTATACATAAAAAAGAAAATGATTATGGTAGAAATATTTCAATAATTATGATTAATTAAGGTGTCTCAATGAAATTGCTAACTGGAAATAGTAATAAAAATTTAAGTAAAAAAATTGCAAAATATTTAAAAACTAAACTTGTGAATTCAAGTATCAGAAAATTTTCTGATGGGGAAATTTACGTAGAAATAAATGAAAATATCAGAGGTAATAGCATTTTTATAATTCAATCTATATCTGAACCTGCTAATGATAATTTAATGGAATTGCTGCTATGCATTGATGCTCTAAAAAGATCTTCAGCAAAAAACATCACCGCTGTAATTCCTTACTTTGGCTATGCAAGACAAGATAGAAAGGTAGTACCAAGAACTTCAATTTCTGCAAAATTAGTCTCTAATTTAATAACTAAAGCTGGTGCAGATAGAGTGGTCACCGTTGATCTGCACGCGGGTCAAATTCAGGGATTTTTTGATATACCGGTTGATAACTTATTTGGAACTCCAATCTTTGCTAGACATATTAAAAAAAATATTAAAAGTAAAAATATTATTTGTGTTGCTCCTGACGTTGGAGGAACAGAAAGAGCAAGAGCCCTAGGAAAATTGTTAGATGTAGGTTTAGCAATAATTGACAAGAGAAGACCTGCGCCAGGAAAATCTCAAGTTATGAATGTAATAGGAAATGTTAGAGATAAAACTTGTATTATAGTAGATGATATAATTGACTCTGGGGGTACGATTGTGAATTCTGCGAAGGCTTTGAAAGATCGTGGGGCAAAAGAAGTTTATGTTTATATAACTCATGGTGTTTTAAGTGGAGAAGCAGTTAACAAAATTAAAAAATCTTCAATAAAGAAATTAGTAATTACAGATTCTATTGATAATTTAGGAAAAACTAAAAAAGCAAATAATATTGAAGTTTTATCAATTTCAAACTTAATGGGTGAAGCTATCAAAAGAATATCAAACTCTACATCTGTTTCTGACCTTTTTAAATAATTTTCTTGAGTTATTTTTTATTTAAGTTATAAAACTCTGTTTTTTTATGAATTCAATTGAAGCAACCATTAGAAATACAAATACTAAGGGTGAACTTAACACTCTAAGAAGAAAAGGCAATGTACCAGGCATAATCTATGGTGGAAAAGATGAAAATCAACAAGTCTCTGTATCAACTAAGGAAATTAAGAACTTACTAGAAAAAGAAAATTTTTTATCAAATGTTTTAGCGCTTAATCTCGAAGGTAAAAATCAAAACGTTCTACCAAGAGAAATAAAATATGACGTTATTACAGATGAACCAATACATGTAGACTTTTTAAGAGTTGTTAAGGGTACAAAAATAATTTTGGAGATACCTGTCAAATTTATTAATAATGAAAAATCACCAGGACTTAAAAGAGGTGGGGTTCTTAATATAGTAAGAAGAAAAGTTGAATTAAAATGTCCAACTGAAAATATTCCTACTGAATTAGTTATTGATTTAGACGGTGTAGATATAGGAGATAGTTTTAAAATCTCATCAATTAAATTGCCTGAAAATGTTATACCAACAATTCAAGGCCGTGATTTTGTAATCGCAACTTTAGCTGCACCGACTGTTATTAAAGAGCCGGAAAAACCAGCAGAAGAAACAGCAGAAGGAACCGAGGGAGCAGAAGGTACAACAGAGGGAACAGCAGAAGGAGAAGTAAAAGCAGCTGCGGAAAGTGATAAAAAAGAGGGCGATAAAGACAAAAAAGAAGGTGATAAAAAAGAACCTGAAAAAAAAGAATCTCCTAAAGAAAAAAAATAGTGAAAATTTCACCGAATATCTAAACAATCATGCTTTTATTTGTAGGACTAGGAAATCCAACGCCTGACAGTGAAAACAACAGGCACAACATAGGCTTTAAAATTATTGACGCGATAAATAAGAAATTTAGTCTTTCAAAACAAAAACCAAAATTCAAAGGTCTGCTTACAACAGGTAATATAAACAATAAAAAAGTTTATGCTATTAAACCTTTAACGTTTATGAATAATTCTGGAATATGTATTCGTGAGTTAATAGAATATTTTAAGATAGACGCTGAAGATGTAATTGTTTTTCATGATGATTTAGATATTAATTTTGGAAAAATAAAAGCAAAATTTGGAGGAACAAGCGCAGGTCATAATGGGGTTGAGTCTATAGATAAATTTATTGGAAAAGATTATTCTAGAGTTAGAATTGGAATAGGCAGACCTAAATCTAATGTTATAGATTATGTGCTTAAAGATTTTGATCAAGAAGAAATTTTAGAATTAAAAAAAATTACAGATAATATAATTGGTTCCTTAGAAATATTAATTGATAAAAAATTAGATCTTTTTTCTAGTACAGTTAACAACAAATAATGAGTTTTAAATGCGGTATAGTTGGATTGCCAAATGTTGGTAAATCAACATTATTTAATGCTTTAACTAATTCAAGTAAAGCTCAAGCTGAAAATTTTCCATTTTGTACAATAGATCCCAATATAGGGATTGTGGCAGTTCCTGACTTTAGGCTTGATCAGTTAGCCAAAATTTCTAATTCAAAAAAAAAAATTTATACTACAATATCTTTTGTTGATATAGCTGGTTTAGTTAAAGGAGCATCTAAAGGCGAAGGTTTAGGAAATAAATTTCTATCACATATCAGAGAGGTTGATGCAATAATACATATGATTAGATGTTTTGACTCAAGTAAAATACAAAATGTTAATCCAGACGTTAATCCTATTAGAGACCTAGAAATTATTGAGACAGAAATGATGTTAGCAGATTTAGATTCTATTCAAAAAAGATTAGATAAAAAAAATAAAAAAAATATGGATAATGAACAACTTAAAATATTAGAAATGGCATTAGATTGTATAAATAATAATAAAAACATCGATGTTTTAAACAATAGTTTTAACAAAAAAGCTTTAAACCTTAGTGGTTTATTAGCTGTTAAGCCGAAAATTTTTGTATGCAATGTTGATGAAAAAAGTATCGAAAAAGGAAATAAATATACAGAAGCTTTTATTAATAAATTTGGAAGTAAAAATACTATTATTATTTCTGCAGATATAGAAAATCAAATAAATGAATTATCTGGTGAAGAAAAGAACAACTATATGAAAATGATCGGATTAAAGAAAACAGGTTTAAATATTCTAATCCAAAAAGGATATAAAATTCTAGAATTAGACACTTATTTTACTTCTGGGCCTGAAGAAACTAGAGCTTGGACAATTCAAAAAAATTGTACAGCACCAAAGGCAGCTGGTGAAATACACACAGATTTTGAAAAAGGATTTATAAGAGCTGAAACAATTACATACGATGATTTTATTAACAATCAAGGCTGGTTAAATTCAAAAACAAACGGAAAAATGAGACTAGAAGGTAAAGATTATATTGTTAAAGATGGCGATGTATTAAACTTCAGATTCAATACGTGACCAAATTTTCTTCATGCTGAAATAGACTAGCAAAGTAATAATAAATAAATAAATAATTGCTCTAAATCCAATTTTATGTCGCGCCTCTAAATGTGGTTCCGCAGACCACGCCATAAATGTTACTACATCTTTTGCCATCTGCTCAGGAGTCGCTGCTGTTCCATCGTTATAAGTAACTAGATCCTCATAAAGTTGTTTTGGCATTTTAATTTTATTTCCATACATATACTTGTTATAATAAACTCCATCATCCAACATCATTCCTTCTGGAGGATCTTCATATCCTAGTAAAACTGAATAAATGTAATCAGCACCCCCTGATCTAGCTTTTACTAGTACGGACATGTCTGGAGGATAAGCACCTCCATTAGAAACTTTAGCTTCCTCAACATTTGCGTAAGGCAAAACAAATTTATCAGATAATTTGGCGGGTCTTGTGAACATTTCTCCATCGCTATTTGGACCATCTTTTACTTCAAAATTTGACGCAATTGCTTTTGCTTGTTCTTCTGTAAATTCAGGTCCTCCCTCTTCTGCAAGATTTCTGTAAGATAAATACTTCATTGAGTGACATGAAGCACAAACTTCATTATAGACCTGATAGCCTCTTTGTAATGATCCTCTATCAAACTTTCCAAAAAATCCTTTGAAACTCCAATCAGTCGTTAATAACTCTATTTTTTCACCTGCAGAATGAGCTTTTGTCAAAAACACTGAGGATAAAAAAATTAAGAAAAATAATTTAATAATATTTTTCATAATCTAATCGATCTCTTTCTTTTTAACCATTTGTGGATTTGGTGAACCTCCTAAAACCGGCTCAGTTATGCTTAAGGGAACAGTTAATGTTTTTTCTCTTTTCCCTAACAGTGGAAGAATAACTAAAAAATGAATAAAGTAATATGCTGTGGCTACTCTTGCAATTAGTAAATAAGTACCTTCTGCCGGCATTGCCCCCATATAACCTAGAACAAGAACGTCTAAAACTAAAATCCAATAAAGTTGTTTATAAATTGGTCTAAAGATTGCTGATCTAATTTTTGAAGTATCTAGCCAAGGAAGAATTACCAGAATAAAAATTGATGCAAACATTGCAACAACGCCTAATAACTTATCTGGTACAGATCTAAGAATTGCATAAAAAGGTAATAGATACCACTCCGGTACTATATGCGCTGGTGTAACCAGAGGATTTGCTTCTATATAATTATCCGAGTGTCCTAAAATGTTTGGTGAATAAAAAACAAAAAATGCAAAAACAATTAAAAATAATAATAAAGCAAACATATCTTTAATAACTATATATGGATGAAATGGAACGGTATCTTTAGAAGGTTTTTTCAAGTCAATTCCTATTGGATTATTGTTTCCAGGGACATGAAGTGCCCAAATATGCAAGACAACTAAACCTACAATCAAAAATGGTAAAAGATAATGTAAACTAAAAAATCTTGTTAAAGTTGGATTGTCTACAGCATATCCTCCCCATAACCAATTGGTTATACCTTCACCAAAAAATGGAACAGCGCTAAATAAATTTGTTATTACTGTTGCTCCCCAAAAACTCATTTGGCCCCAAGGAAGAACGTAGCCCATAAAAGCAGTCATCATCATTAATAAGTAAATTATCATTCCTATAATCCATATAACTTCTCTAGGTGCCTTATAAGACCCATAGTATAAAGATCTAAATATATGAATATAAACAGCTAAAAAAAACATTGAAGCACCATTTGCATGAACGTACCTGATTAACCAACCATAGTTCACATCTCTCATTATATGTTCGACGCTATCAAAAGCTAAATCTGCGTGAGCAACATAATGCATTCCTAAAACTATTCCTGTAATTATTTGAGTGATTAAGCAAAAAGTTAAAATGCCGCCAAATGTCCACCAATAATTTAAGTTTTTTGGAGTTGGGTATTCCTTTAAATGATCAGCTAAAGTTAATAAAGGTAGTCTATCATTAAACCACTTACCTAATTTAGATGATGGAACATAATTGTGATCACTCATATTTTATTTTCTAACCAATCTTAATTGTATTACTATTAACAAATTCATATTTAGGAATTTCCATGTTTGTTGGGGCTGGACCTTTTCTTATTCTGCCAGATGTATCGTAGTGAGATCCATGACACGGACAAAACCATCCGTTGTATTCACCTTTATCTCCTAAAGGAACACATCCAAGGTGGGTACATATTCCTAACATAACTAGCCATTCTGGATTTTTTGCTCTATCTTCATCTTTTTCTGGATGAGGAAGATCTTCAATATTTACATTTCTTGCCTCATCAATTTCTTCTTGGGTTCTTCTTCTAATAAAAACAGGTTTTCCTCTCCAGAGAACTGTAATTGATTTTCCTGGTTCTAAAGAACTAACATCAACCTCTGTACTTGCCAAAGCTTTTACTGATCTATCTGGATTCATTTGGTCTATTAGGGGCCAAACAACTGCACCAACACCTACTGCACCAAGAGCATATGATGCTGTAAATATGAAATCCCTTCTTTGAACTTTTTTTTCGTCAGACATTTAAAATATATTATTTATTTTTATCTAATATATTCTTTCATATAATATAAAAATGATTTTTTTCTACAGAAACAATGACACACAAAAATAGGCATTTAAGGCCAAAAATTGCGTTATATCAACCAGATATACCTCAAAATACAGCAGCAATATTAAGAACCTGTGCGTGTCTAGGAGCGGATCTAGAAATTATTGAACCATGTGGATTTCAAATAAATGACAAAAGATTTAAAAGAGTAGTGATGGACTATATGGAAGAAAAAATGATAAAATTTTATTCAGGGATTGACGAGTTTTTTAAATTTAAATCTAAAAAAAGAATTATTTTATTGACCACAAAAGCATCTAAATCGTACAGTTCTTTCAAATTCAAAATAGATGATACGCTTTTATTTGGTAGGGAAAGTGCTGGAGTACCACAAAAAATCCACAAATTAATTGAAAATAAACTTAAAATACCAATGATGAAAAAAAAAAGATCTTTAAACATAGCTTCATCTGTTGCTATAGTTTTGGCTGAAAATTTAAGACAAAATAAATTTATTAATCATGGATAGAGAAATTAAAAAAAAAATTGCTAAAAATTGGTTTAAAATACTTCAAAATGTAATTTGTTTTGAGATTGAAAAATTAGAAAATTCATCTGCAAAATTTATTAATAAAAAATGGGAAAAAAATCCAAAAAAAAATGAAGGTGGTGGTGAGTATAGAATATTAAAAAATGGAAAAATATTTGAAAAAGTTGGAGTAAATTTTTCTGAAGTAAGTGGTAGGTTTTCTAAAGATATAAAAAAAAAAATACCTGGAACAAAAAAAAATGGAAATTTTTGGGCTTCTGGAATTTCAGTTGTGATGCACATGAAAAATCCCAAAATACCAGCAATGCATTTTAATACTAGATATATTTACACTTCATTTGGATGGTTTGGAGGGGGAATGGATATAACTCCTTGCATAAAAGATTTGAAAGAAAAAAAATGGTTTCATAAAGAGTTGAAAAAAACATGTGATTTTCACAATAAAAAATACTACCAAAAATATAAAAAATGGTGTGATCAATATTTTTATTTGCCTCATAGAAAAGAAATGAGAGGTATAGGAGGAATCTTTTTTGATTATAAAAAGGAAAACTGGGAAAAAGATTTTGCATTTGTAAGAGATGTTGGAATAACTTTTAAAAATATTTTTAAAACAATCATATTAAAGAAACACAAAAAAAGATGGAATTTAAAGCAAAAGGAATTACAATATTTAAAAAGAGGCAGATATGTTGAGTTCAACTTAATATATGATAAAGGAACAAAGTTCGGATTACAAACAGGCGGTAACACTGATGCGATTTTAATGTCATTACCTCCTTTGGCGAAATGGAAATGATATGGATAAAGAACCAATTACAATTCAAGGACTTGAAAAATTAAAAGAAGAATTAATTTTTTTAAAAGAAAAAAAAAGGCCAGAAATAGTCTCTGCTATAGCTGAAGCCAGATCGCATGGAGACTTAAAAGAAAATGCTGAGTATCATGCTGCAAAAGAACAACAATCACATAATGAAGGAAGAATAGAACAAATCAATGATATTATAGCGAGAGCAAACGTTATTGATGTAACTAAAATAAATAATAATGGAAAAATAATTTTTGGTTCTACTGTTTTTTTAGAAAATTTAGATTCAGGAGAAAAAATTGAATATAAAATCGTTGGTAAAGATGAAGCAGACTTAAAAAAAAAACTTATATACTTTCAATCGCCAGTAGGCAAAGGATTGATTGGCAAAAATAAAAATGATTTAGTAGAAATAAAAACACCAGCAGGAATTAAAAATTTCGAAATTAAAGATGTCGAATATATTTAGTTACTTATAATTTTTTCAACTTCTTTTTCTGATATCGTAAAATTATTTTCAACCCATTTATTTTCAATTTTTTTTAATTTTAATCCTATTTCTTTACCTTCTGGAATGTTATATTTTGACATTAAAGTAATTGCTCTTAAAGGCAATATTGGCGCCTTTTTATCCTTAAAAAAATTAATAAAATTTACTAATTTTTTATCAACTTTTTTTGATGTAAAAATATGATAATTAATCAAATCTAATAAAGACTCCTTTCCATTAAAATATAAAATTTTCCAAAGATTTTTAGTATTAAAACTTTTATTATTTTTATTTTTTAAATAGTTATTTAAAAACAAAATTCTTTTTTGGTCTTTTTTAGAAATATTAAATTTATAAATAAAATAATCAGCATTATCTGAGCCATCTACAATCATTAGGGAAATTAAAAAAATAAAGTCTACTTTTTTTATATTTTCTTTTGCAAATTTATTTAATTTCTTAAGTAAATGAATATTTTTAAATTGTGGGAATATTAAGTTTATAATTTCATAACTAAATTGATCATTAGCTAAATTCAAAAATTTATCAGAACTAAACAATTTTTTGAATTCATCAAGCAATCTATCAGATGAAATTTTGGAAAATCCGTCAAGATTCTTTTTGATGATTTTAATAATATCTTTATCATGTTCGTGTTTGCTATAATTTAAAAAAAATCTGATATAACGTAAAATTCTTAGATAATCTTCTTTTATTCTTTTTTCTGCATCTCCAATAAAATTTATTTTCCCATTTTCAAGATCTTTTTTTCCATTAAAAGGATCAAATATATTACCTTGTAAATCTGAATAAATTGAGTTTATTGAAAAATCTCTTCTTGATGCATCTTGTTTCCAATCATTTGTAAAAACAACCTCTGCATGTCTTCCATCTGTCTTTAGGTCTTTTCTTAAGGAGGTAATTTCAAAATTATGATTATTAATTATTACTGTAATAGTTCCATGCTTTAATCCTGTTTCATAAAATTTAATATTTTCCTTTTTACAAACCTCTATTATTTGATTAGGAGTTAAGTTTGTTGCAAGATCAATATCATTTATCTCTTCATTTTTTAAAATTTTCCTTACGCATCCTCCTACATATCTGATTTCACTTGAGTCTGAATAACCTTCTACGGCCCGAAATAATAACTCTATTCCTGTTTTATTTCTTAATTCTTGAAATTCTATGTTTAGATTTCCAAAATTATTTGATCGGAAAAAAATTTTATTTAAAATTTCTATCATATTTGGCTGGGGCGCTAGGATTCGAACCTAGGAATGGCGGTACCAAAAACCGCTGCCTTACCACTTGGCTACGCCCCAAAATTAAATTCATATAGCATAAAAAAAAAAATTTATACAGTTTTAGATATAATACACCAATAATTTTTATATTTCTTTTTAAATAAACCAAGTCCTTTCAGAGCTTCTTTTTTTGAATGATAATACGCAACCATGGATGATCCTGACCCTGTCATTCTAACACACATTGCATTTGGCAGGTTGGATAAAAATAATTTTAATTTTTTTAATTTTGGATTTAGTTTAAATGCAGCTTTTTCTAAGTCATTATTTGAATTAATGATGTTTTTAATAGAAAAAAAACTTATTTTTGGCTTATTGTACTTGGGTTTAGTTTGTACTTTTGTTTTTAAATAAATAACTTTTGTAGAACAACCAAAATTAGGCTTAACTATCAAAGCATAAAGTCCAATTTTTTTGTCATTTGTGGTCAACTTTCCAGTTTGTGACATAATAGTATTCTTAAGATTCATTCCAAGTGGTACATCTGAGCCAATAGATTTCATAATATTATTTATGCTTTTTTTACTTGAATTTATAATTTTTTTTTTTAATAAATATTTTATAATACTTGAAGCATTCATTGAACCACCTCCCATTCCAGATTTTTGAGGAATATTTTTTATTATTTTGATTTCAAACTTTTTACCTTTAAGTAAATTTTTTTCATCGAGTAAATTTAATAAATTACCAACAGTATTATTTTTGGTTATATTCTTTGAAAATTTTCCAAGAAATTTTATTTTATGTTTTATGGCTTTAATTTCTCTAATATATATTAAATCGTAAAAATTAATAAATGTTACTAAGCTTTCAATAACATGAAGTTTTTTTGATTTTTTTTTTATAACATTTAAAGAAAGATTCAATTTTGCGTAAGATTTAACTTTAAAAAAGTTCATTTATTATAATTTCTTTGGACCTTTTAAAATTTTTATATATGCCTTATCTTTCATTTCATCATCTGTATCATTGAAACTTAAAACACTTTTCCAATAATATTGAGCTTCCATCTTTCTACCTAGATGCCACAAAATATCTCCATAATGATCATTTACTATAGGATCATTTGGCATTATTTGTATTGCTTCTTTTAAAAATTTTTCTGCTTTGATGTAATTGCCAGTTAAATAATGAGCCCAGCCAATTGAGTCTATGATAAAACCATCTTCAGGTTCTTGCTTATATGCTTTTTCAAGCATTTTCATTGCAACATCAATTTTATAATTTCTTTCTAACCAAGAGTAAGCTAGATAGTTTAAAACATAAGAATCATCTGGTTCAATTTCTAAAGATTTTAAAAGATCTTTATCTGATTTAACATAATCACCTAATCTTTCATAACTACTTCCTCTTCTATACAAAATTTCTGCATACATTAATGAATCTTTTTCTAACTTCGGTAAAATTATATTAAAATATTTAATAGCTTCATCATATTTTTTAAAACTTCTAAACAAATTTGCCATATCAAAAAACATTCTTTCTGAAGGATTTTTTATTTTTTTAAAACTTGTTTTTAGATAGTTTGAAGATTGTTCTACACCACTCTCATTCAAAATTATTTTACTATTTTGTTTAATTTTATACCAATAATAAATACCATCAGTTTCACGAATGTCTTTTATGGCGTTTCTACTTTGAGAATATTTATTGTTAATAAAAAAATTTTCTGCCATCAATATTAAATTAAATTTAAACTTTGGATTTAAAAAATTAGATATTTTTAAATAAAAATTTGATTTTTTATAATCCTCTTCTGAAGAATATAGACTTGCAATCAAATAAAAAAATTCACTCAAAACATCAGCTTCATTTTTACAAGAAAAAATTGAGCTAATTTTATTAAATTGTCTATTATCAATCCAATTTTTAGTTTGTAAAATTAATAGGTTGCTATTTATAATATCTGCGCTATCGGTAATTTCTTTAGCTTCTTTATATTTTTTTTCAGAAATTAAATAATTAATATAAAAAAATATATATCTTGTGTAATCTAATTGTGTTTTATTAAGTAAATTATTAAAATAATTTTCTATTTTATTTTCTCCCAAATGACAACTTTGAAAAACTAAATTGATAAAACCGAGATCGCCAAGATCTTTTCTTATTGGAGCTTTTTTTTTATTTTTAAAAACATAAAAAAAATCCTCTAGAGACTGGACTATAACTTTTTCAAAAGATCCTTTTTTTTTAAGATTCGTTAATTTTTCTAGATATTGTCCACTCTTTCTATGATCTTTTTTTTTTATCGCATCGAGAAAAAGCAATAAATAAGATTCGAAAAAAACTAAATTATTTTTATTAGATACAAATCTCAATTCGTGAGCAGCTTTTTTAATTTTTCCCTCTTGAACAAGTGAATTAATATAATTTTTAAGATACGGCTCATGAAAATGAATTAAAAACTTAGATGAATTAAAAAATTTTAGAGAATCTTTATTTTCTTGATTTTCAAGTGAAACTAGAGCTGAGAAATAGCTAGATAAATTTTTTGCTTTAAATCCATTCTTATTAGTAATTTTAGAGTATACTGGGTTAACATTTAAAAATAATATAATAATTAATATTTTAAAAATTTTAAGAAACATGAATATATTTTATGGTTAAAAAAATATTAGATCAAAATAACTTAATCAATAGAGAAATTATTAATTCTTATGATTTAGATTATATTTTTAGTGATAGCCCAATCAATAGGCTAAAAAATGAACCTTTGGTTGCAAATAAAATTGAAAAATTAAACGAATTAAAGGAAAAAATTCAAAATATTCAAAATTGTGAACTTAAAAAAAATGCATCAAAAATAGTCTTTGCTGATGGTAATATTAATAGTTCTATAATGATTGTTGGTGAAGGGCCCGGTCAAAAAGAAGACGAACTAGGCAAGCCTTTTGTGGGTGATGCAGGAATGCTGTTAAATAAAATGCTTAAAGCAATAAATATCAACAGAAAAAATATCTACATAACTAACGTTGTAAATTTTAGGCCACCAAATAATAGAAAACCTGAGCCAGATGAAATAACAAAATATTCTAACTTTTTAAGAAATCATATTTCAATAATTGATCCAAAAATATTAGTACTCATGGGAAGTACCGCTATGGAATCATTATTTGGATCAAAAATTAAAATTTCAAAAGAAAGAGGCAATTGGAAAGAAGTAATTATTAATAATAAAACTTATCTTACAATAATAACTTTTCATCCTGCATATTTACTGCGACAATCAGATCAAAAAAAATATTCTTGGGAAGACTTAAAGAATATCAGAAAAAAAATTGAAGAATTAAATATTAATATTTAAATGAAAAAACTCATAGCAGGAGTTGATGAAGTTGGAAGAGGTAGTTTAGTCGGCCCAGTTTTTGCTGCTGCTGTAATATTAAATAGTAAAATAAACAAAAAAGAAATTAAAGACTCTAAAAAATTATCAAAAACTAAACGGGAAATTTTAGAGAAGTATATTAAAAAAAATTCATTTTGGGCTGTTGGGTCTGCATCAATAATTGAAATAGAAAAATTAAATATTTTAAATGCTAGTTTATTAGCTATGAAAAGAGCAATTAAAAAACTTAAAAAAAAACCAAGATTAGTCTTAGTGGATGGAAACAAAGTTCCAAAATTACAAAATTACAAAATTAAGAATATAATTAAAGGCGATCAAAAAATATCTGAAATTTCAGCGGCATCAATAGTAGCAAAAGTATCAAGGGATCGTTTAATAACAAAAATTTCGAAAAAGTACAAAAATTATAGTTGGGACAAAAATGCTGGGTATGGAACCAACAAACATCTCAAGGCTATTAAAAAATTTGGAGTCACAAAATACCACAGAAAAACATTTAAGCCAGTACACAACATGTTGAGTCCTTAATATTTTACATAACTATTAGGACTCAAATTATTTCAATCTCAGGTTGACGATGACTCTAGGCTAGAGTCTAATTGTTTTTTATAAAATGATTAACTTAAATTTAAAAAACAAAATTATTAATGGGGATAGTCTTAAAGAACTAAAAAAAATCCCTGATGAAACTTTTAATCTTATATTTGCTGATCCTCCATACAATTTGCAGTTAAAAAAACAATTAGTTAGACCTGATAGATCTAAAGTAAATGCAGTAAATGATAAATGGGACAAATTTGAAAGTTTTAAAACTTACGACGATTTTACAATTAATTGGCTTCAAGAGTGTAAAAGAGTTTTAAAGAAAAATGGAAGTATTTGGGTTATAGGAAGCTATCATAATATTTTTAGAGTTGGCACAAAAATTCAAGATTTAGGTTTTTGGATACTAAATGATGTAGTTTGGAACAAAAATAATCCAATGCCAAATTTTAGAGGGACAAGATTTACAAATGCTCACGAAACTTTAATTTGGGCATCTAAAGATGAAAAATCAAAATATACTTTTAATTACCAATCATTAAAATGTTTAAATGATGATCTTCAAATGAGATCGACTTGGAACATGCCTATTTGTAACGGGAACGAAAGATTAAAAGAAAAAGGTAAAAAAGTACACTCCACCCAAAAACCAGAAGCATTACTACATCGAATACTTTTGGCTTCTACAAACAAAAATGATTTTATTCTGGATCCGTTTTCAGGATCTGGTACTACCGCTGTAGTTGCAAAAAAACTTGGAAGAATTTTTTGTGGAATTGAAAAAGATAAAACTTATTTTGAAGCTTCTTACAAAAGAATAAAAAATACAAAGCCAATAGAAGATGAGTATTTGGATACTTTAGAAAATAATAGATCCAAACCTAGAATTCCTTTTGGTTCATTAGTGGAAATGGGTGTAATTCGACCTGGTACAGAAATATATGATCAGAAGAAAAAAATTAATGCAAAAATTATGGTGGATGGAAGTATTAAATACCAGAAATCTGAAGGATCGATTCATAAAGTTGCAGCTAAAATATTAGGTGCTGAAAGTTGTAATGGTTGGACTTATTGGCACTATAAATCTGGAAATTCTCTTAGACCAATAGATGAATTAAGACAAAGGCTAAGACCTAATAATTAATTCCTATAAATTTTACCTAAATAGTTATCTAAAAAATTTTTATTATTAACCAATTTTTTTAAAATTAAATTCCTAAAGAAAACCATAAAAGGGTTTGAAAGATGAAAAACAAAATAGTTTAGTTTTGATCTCAAATTAATTTTTTTAATTTTTAATCGTCTTTTTTTATAATAACTGTCATTATTATTCTTTATTTCCTCAAAGACTTCTTTGCCTGCTTCTATTGATTGAGATGCACCTTGAGCAAATGATGGGGGGAAAGTAAATAATGCATCTCCAATAAAATAGATATTTTTGTAATTAAAATCCTCAAATTTTTCACTTACATAAACAGGAAAAGATTTAAAATTTTTTAACTTATTTTCCAAATTTAGAGATGTTTTTTGATGTATTTCATTACTCAGAGATTTTAAAAATACACTACTTTCAAAAAGCTTTTGGTCAAAAATTTCATTATTGCTAAGCTTTTTTCTGATTATAGATATGAAATTAAATTCACCATTTTGATTTACTGGATATGTAACAAAGTGGAAATTTGGACCTAGATATACTGAAATATCGTTACTATCTATATTTTTAATATTGCCTCTTAAAGCTACCGAATTAAAAAACTTTGGACTTGTGTCTTTTGCTAAAATAATTGACTTTGTTTTTGAAAAAACTCCATCAGAAACAACTAGATAATCAAATTCTTCGGTTGAGTTATTTGATAAAGAAAGTTTAATTTTCTTGCCATGTTCTATTCCAATTATTTCTACATTGTATTTTACTTTTTCAGCCGAAATTTTATCTAAAAGGAATTTAATCAAAAGTGACCTTTTGAGAGTAGTGTATCTTTTATTTTCACTGTTAAATTTAGAAATATCTATATCGCATATTTTTTTACAAGTTTTTGCCTCTAAAAAATTAACTTTTTTTGGAAACGAAATTTCTTTAGCAGCTATATTGCTAAATCCTATTTCGTTAAGTAATTCAATGCTATTAACTGAAAGCTGTATTCCATACCCATCATTTAAATCAAGTTCAGCTTTTTTTTCATAAATAATGTAATCATAATTTTTTTTATCTTGTAATTGATTTGCAAAATATAAACCCGAAATTCCACATCCAATTATAGCAATTTTTTTCATTAATGTTTTGAAATAGTTTTAAATATTTTTTTAGTAAACGATGGTAAAATTATTTTATTAATATTATATTTATCTAGCATAAAGTCACCTTTTATTTTTTTATTTCTATTGTTTTTATTTAAAATAATTTTCATATCCATATTTGACATTTTAATATTTATTTTCTTATCAATTGAAGATTTAAACTGATCTTTTTTAACTTCATTCATTGGAAAGATGAGTAGGTTTCTTAAAAAATTAAATTTATTATTTTTTATTAATAAATATTTATCATTACTATTATAAATTTTTGCCTCAAAATATTTTATTTTATTAAATTTATTTTTAGGTTTTATTTTAAAATCATTTTTTTTAAATGAAATACAATTTTTTTGTAAAGGACATTTGTCACACAAAGGAGATATAGGCTTACAGATAGTTGCTCCTATCTCCATTATAGCTTGGGCATAATCATCAGATCTTTTTGAAAAGCCAAAGAAAGATTTTTTTTTGTTTAAATTATTCTTAGAAATTTCATTTTCCTTTTTAAGATAAAATAATCTCTTTAATACTCTTTCAATATTTCCATCCAATGGAATTACCGGCTTATTGAAAGCTATAGCCAATATAGCGTTTGCTGTATAATCTCCAATTCCTGGAAGACTTTTAAGATCCTCTAAATTATTTGGTAACTTTCCTTTAAAATTAGAAAATATTTTTTTCGCAGTTTTTTTTAGATTTCTTGCTCTTGAATAATATCCAAGTCCTTGCCAACATTTCATTAACTGCTCATCATTTATATTTGAAAGTTTTTTAAAATTTGGAATTTTTTTAATAAAATTTTCAAAATAAGGGATTACTGTCCTAACCTGTGTTTGTTGAAGCATAAATTCACTTACTAATGTGTAGTAATTTTTATTTTTTTTTGATTTGAATTTTCTCCAGGGAAGAATTCTTCTATTATTATCGTACCAAAATAGAATTTTTTTTGATATGTTTTCTTTCTTCATATGCGTTTAAAAAACAATACTAGGCAGAGAAAAAAATCAATTCAAGGCCTAAGATCATTTAAAGATAGCTTGCCTAAAAATATTAAAGAAACTATTTTTAAAAAAGCAAAAATTTATTCAAAAATTGTTGATAACTGGAAGAAAATCGCTGGAAATGATCTTTCAAGTGCCTGTTACCCAAAATCTAAAGAAAAATTAACAAAAAGACTAAATTTAATGGTTAAAAGAGGTCGTGAAGTAGATGTTGAATATTCTAGAAAATTTCTAATAGATAGAATAAATAAGTTTCTTGGTTATGAATTTATTAACAAAATTAAACTAACAACATTTAAAGATAAAAAAAAATGAAAAAAATATTTTTACTCACTATAACAAGTATTTTTATATTTTTGCCTATAAAATCTGATACAAATATAAATTCTATATATGAGGGCAATGAGAATGCTAAAATAGAAATAATAGTTTTTGAATCTTTAACTTGTTCTCATTGTGCTTCTTTTCATACAAAAATATACCCAAAATTAAAAAAGGATTTTATCGACAATAAAATTGTGAAAATTGTATTTAAAAGTTTTCCATTAGATTTGGCTGCACTAAATGCTTCAAAAATTGCACATTGTAATAACGATGGGAGTTCAAAAATTTTACACCTTCTGTACGAAAAACAAAATGATTGGGTCCAAGGTGAAAAAATAGAAGATCTTAATACAAATTTAAAAAAAATAATTGAAGACGAAAATATTACATTGAATTTTGAAAAATGTTTAAATAATAAGCTTTTGGAAGATTATATCCTGGAGCAACGAATCGAAGGAGTTACAAAATATAAAGTAGATTCAACTCCTACAATAATTATCAATGAAAAAAAGTTCGATAAACCACTAACATATAAAAATTTAAAAAAAACAATAGAAAAGCTGATATAGTTCTGTAATGGAGTTTAAAAAAATCCAGCTTAATGGATTTAAGTCATTTGCAGAAAAAACAACTATTCTTATTGAGAATGGCTTAACTGGAATAGTAGGGCCAAATGGTTGTGGTAAATCAAATATTGTAGAATCGCTAAGATGGGTAATGGGAGAAACTTCCGCCAAAAGCATGCGTGGATCTGGAATGGAAGATGTTATTTTTTCAGGGACATCAAATAAACCTTCAAAAAATATTGCTGAGGTTTTGGTTGGTATTAAAAACGAAAATAAAGATGGACCGATACAATATAAAAATCTTGATGAAGTTGAAATAAGAAGAAAGATCGAAAAAGATAAAGGATCGAAATTTTATATTAATGAAAAAGAAGTTAGAGCAAAAGATGCACAGATGTTTTTTGCTGATCTATCTACGGGTGCACACTCACCCTCAATAATTAGTCAAGGCCGTATTGGCGCATTGGTAACAGCTAAACCAACGGACAGAAGAGCAATTTTAGAAGAGGCAGCTGGTATTGCGGGACTTCACGTGAGAAGACATGAAGCAGAATTAAGACTTGGAGCTGCAGAAAACAATCTTAAAAGAGCTGATGAATTAAGAAGACAACAAGAAAAACAGCTTATTAGCCTACAAAAACAAGCAGAGGAGGCAACAAAGTATAAAATTATTTCGGAAACAATAAAAAAAATTGAAGCTGGACTTTATTATTTAAGACTCAAAGATATTGATAGTGAAATTAAGTTAGAAAATGAAATTAACGATGAGGCAAACAATGAAGTCAATTCCTACAATGATCAAATAAATAATTTTGAAAAATTAATTAAAGATGAAACAGATAAAGTGTCTCCCCTAAGAGAAAAAAACATTGAAAATGTATCAAAATTACAAAGACTAAACCTTGAGTTAAAAGGACTTGACGAAGAAAATGAAAGAATACAAACCGATATTCAGAATATAAAAAAATCTTTAAGCACTATAGATGAAGATATTGATAGAGAAAAAAGTATTGTTATTGACGCAACATCTAATGAAAAAAGATTAAAAGAAGAAAAAAATGAATTAATTGAAATAGACTCTAAATATTATGATACTGAAAAGAAATCTAACGAAGATTTGGATGAAACAAAAAATAAATTAAAAATAGAGATTGATAAAGTTAAAGAACTAATAAATGCAAAAAAAAATGATGAAGCAATAGTCATTCTTGATAATTGTAAAATAATCATTGAAGCATATGCAGATAGCTACAGTAAAAACAAAAATATAAAAAACGAGTCTGTAAAAAGAAAAGAAAGAATAAAGATTATAGATACTGAAATAGACAGTTGGAAAAACCTTCTGGCAAATTCCGAAAAGATGATAAATCAACTCAATGAAAGAAAAAATAAATTATCAGATCAATTAAATGCACTTGAAAAACAACCTCAAACTCAAGCTGAAAAAAAAGGTCAAATCTCAGAAAGTTTAAGATCTGCAGAAAGTGAAAATAATGAAAATCAAATTTTAATTGAAGAATTAGAAAATAAAATAAATTCTTTAAGATCTGAACTTAATGAAATTCAAGAAAAGACTATACAAATTAGAGAAAGAAAAGCTAGTTCAAGTGCAACAGTTGAAGGTTTAAAAAAAAGAAAAGATGATTTGTTGGATAGAGTAGATGTTGAATTGAATTTAAATGAAAATAATATTTTTGAAAATTCAGATTTAAAAGATGTTGAAGAATTACCTGATGCAGTAAGCCAAGAAGAAAAATTAGATGAAAAAAAGAGAGAAAGAGAAAAATTAGGATCAGTAAATCTTAGAGCTGATGAAGAAACAAATAAGTATGAAGAAGAAATTAAGAAAATGGAAAAAGATAGACAGGATTTAGTAACTGCAATTATTAAATTAAAAGAAAGTATTAATGAACTCAATCAAAAGGGACGAGAAAGACTTTTAGAAGCCTTCGAAAAAGTTAATAGAAAATTTAATGAGGTCTATACAAAATTGTTTAATGGAGGAAATGCAAAGTTAGAACTCGTTGATGATGATGATCCATTGGAAGCAGGATTAGAACTTTTAGTAAGTCCTCCAGGAAAGAGGTTACAGTCTATAACTTTATTATCAGGCGGCGAACAGGCTTTAACTGCTTTATCATTAATTTTTGCAGTATTTCTTACAAATCCCTCTCCAATTTGTGTATTAGATGAGGTTGATGCACCATTAGATGATGCTAATGTCACAAGATTTTGTAATCTGCTAGAAGAACTAACAAAAATTACACGTACAAGATTTATAATTGTAACTCATCATGCGCTAACAATGTCAAAAATGGATAGATTATATGGTGTAACAATGCCTGAAAAAGGTATTAGCCAAATTGTTGCTGTTGACTTACAAAAAGCTGAGAGCATGGTGGCATAAATTCTATGCCAAAACAAACTTTTAAAACTCGCTTAGAGATTGCAAAAAACAAAATTTCAAAGAAAAATTTATCTAATAATAAAAAACCCTCTTCTTCCATTGGAACTGCATTCAAAATGAGCACTGAATTAGTGTCGGCTGTAGTCGTTGGGACAATTATTGGGTTTATTTTAGATAAAACCTTTGGTACTAAACCTTGGTTAATATTAATTTTTTTTTTCGTGGGAGTGGTAGCTGGTATTATGAATGTGATCAAATCTGCGAAAAACATGCAAAAATAGAATAAAAAAATGGCAACAAATCCAATGCACCAATTCGAAGTTTATAGAATTGGCCCAGAAATTAAAATAGGTGCAATAGATATATCTTTTACTAATGCAAGTTTATTTATGGTTATCAGCTCTTTTGCTATTTTACTTGTATTCAATTTAGGATCAAAAAAAAATTCCCTAATACCAAATAAGATGCAACTTTTGGCAGAATTAAGCTACACATTTGTTTCCAAGATGATTAGTGATACAGCTGGCTCAAAAGCAAAACCATATTTTGCTTTTATATTTTCTATTTTTATGTTTGTTTTGTTCTGTAACATGTTTGGCATGATTCCTTATACATTTACAGTAACTAGCCATATTATTGTAACTTTCATGTTAGCCGCATTTATATTTATTGGAGTAACAATTATTGGATTTATTAAGCATGGTTTAGGATACCTCAAGCTTTTTGTACCCAGTGGAGTGCCAGTGGTATTGCTTCCATTGATTGTTGTTATTGAAATTATTTCTTATTTAAGTAGACCAATTAGTCTTTCTGTTAGACTATTCGCTAATATGATGGCAGGTCATACTATGATGAAAGTATTCGGAGGCTTTGTTATAAGTCTTGGAATAGTTGGTGGATGGCTTCCACTGAGTTTTTCGGTTGCTTTAACAGGTTTGGAGATACTAGTTGCTTTTCTTCAAGCATATGTTTTTGCAATTTTAACATGCATCTATTTAAATGATGCATTAAATTTACACCATTAATTAACATAAGGAGGATATAATGGAACTAGAAGCAGCAAAAATGATTGGAGCAGGATTAGCAGCAATAGCTCTAGCAGGTGCGGGAGTTGGGATAGGAATTATTTTTGGAAATTACCTTTCTGGTGCAATGAGAAATCCATCTGCAGCTCAAAAACAATTTCCTAATTTATTATTAGGATTTGCTTTAGCAGAAGCTACAGGCTTATTTGGATTAGTTGTTGCATTGATTATTTTATTTGCATTTTAAGGTTAATGTTAAGAAAAATATTTATTTATCATGTACCTTTAAGTTTTCTATTTATTGTAGAGACTTATGCAGCTGAAAGTGGAGGTATGCCACAGTTAAATCCAAAATTTTGGATCTCTCAAATATTTTGGTTAACAGTAACATTTGGATTTTTGTATATTGTACTTTCAAAACTTATACTTCCAAAAATCAGTGCAAATCTTGAAATAAGAAAATCACAAATTTTAGAAAATGTAGAGGCGGCAGAGAAACAGCGTAAGGAAAGTGAAGATAAAATAAAAGCGTATGACAAAATTATTCAAGACAGTAAAATTAAAGCAAAAAATTATTATAACCAAGTTAGAGAAAAAATACTTAAGGATATTAATAAAAAAAAGGAAAGTTTAGATAAAGATCTAAACGAAGAAATTAATAAAGCTGAATTGGAAATTAAAGATCTTAAAAATAACTCACCTGAAAAAATTACAAAAATTGCAATTGAGACATCAAATGACTTGATAAAACAATTAATTGGAGTTGAGGTAAACAACAGCAGTATATCGGCTATTGTTGAAGATTTATCAAAAAGAAATAAGAGAGAATACCATGGCAATTGATGCATCATTTTGGGTAGCAATTTCTTTTATAATTTTTATTGGTGCTTTAATATATTTAAAAGTACCTCAAAAGATTAATGAGGTTTTAAACAAACTTATATCCGATATAAAAAATGAGCTAGATGAGAGTGAAAAACTAAGATCTGAAGCAAAAACTTTACTTGATAATGCGCAATCTAAATTAAATAGCGCTGAAAACAAAAGTAAAGATATTTTAGCTCAATCTAAAAAAGAAAGTGAAAGTCTAATTATTGAAATAAATGATAAATTTCATAAAACTGCAGAACTTAAGAAAAGCTTAGCTGAAAGCAAAATTGCACAGATGAAAGAAGCAGCAATTAAAGAAATTAAAGATACCTCCATTAGAATTGCAGTTGATTCTGTTAAAAAAATTATTACTACATCAGTTGATAAATCAAAACTTGATAATCTATTTAGTAAAGATTTAGAAGAAACTAAAGCAGTTTTAAAAAAGATCAATTCATAATTCTCTTACAATTTTTCAAAAAAAATATAAATTGTCATAATGAAGTCTATTGTTATAGGTTCCGGGTTTGGTGGTATTGCTGCGGCTTTAAGGCTTAAATCAAAGAATCATGATGTTACTTTGATAGAAAAACAAAAAGATCTGGGAGGAAGAGCAAGAGTATTCAAAAAAAATGGGTTTACCTTTGATGGTGGTCCCACAGTAATAACGGCTCCATATCTAATTAATGAATTATTTGAATTATTTGGCAAAAATCCTAAAGACTATATTGATATAATTCCACTTAATACTTGGTACAGATTTGTTTTTGAGGATGGTGTTAAATTTGATTATTCAGGAAATGAAGATGAAATGAAAAATCAAATCAAAAAAATAAATAAAGAGGATGTCAAAGGATATGAAAATTTAGTTAAATTTACTAAGAAAATTTTCGATAAAGGTTTTTTAGAACTATCTGATGTTCCTTTTGATAAACCTATATTCATGATGAAACAACTACCAGCCTTAATAAATCTTAAAAGCTATAAATCAGTTTACTCTCTTGTTTCATCTTATATAAAAAATGAAAAGTTAAGGCGCTTGCTAAGTATGCATCCTCTTCTGGTAGGAGGTAATCCATTTACTACTACTTCAATATATGGGCTAATTCTATATTTAGAGAAAAAATGGGGTATTCATTATTCAATAGGGGGAACTGGTAATATTATAAAAGGTTTAGAGAAATTGATGCTTGAAGAAAAAATTCAAATATTAAAAAGTTCAGAGGTAACAAATATTAATTTTAATCAAGAAAAAATTAAAAGCGTAACAATTAATAAGGACAAAGAATTAGAAGCTGATAATGTTATCTGTAACGCTGACCCTCCTGGTGTTTATGAAAAACTACTAGTTAATAAAAAAAAAAATATATTTTTTAATTGGAAAAAAAAACGTATGGATTACTCAATGGGTTTATTTGTTTATTATTTTGGAACAAAAAAAGTTTATGATGAAGTTGAACATCATACAATTAAATTTGGAAATAAATATAAAGAGCATCTAGAAGATATTTTTGATAAAAAAAAATTAAATGATGATATTAGTTACTATCTTCATAGACCTTCTGCTACAGATAAATCTATGGCACCAGAAGGACATGATTGTTTCTATGTGTTGGTACCAGTTCCAAATAATCAGTCAGGTATAAACTGGTCAATCGAAGGAGAAAAAGTTAAAAATTTAGTAATAGATAAAATGGAAAAATCTCTTCTTCCAAATCTTAGGAAAAATATTGTAGAAGATTTTTATTTAACACCAGATTACTTTGAAAAAGAATTAAATACTAAGCATGGTTCAGGCTTTTCAATTCAACCCAAATTCAGTCAGTCAGCTTATTTTAGATTTCACAACAAGTCAGAGGTTTACGATGGTCTATATTTTGTTGGAGCAGGAACTCATCCTGGCGCAGGTGTGCCAGGAGTACTATCTTCTGCAAAAGTATTAGATAAAATCATATAATGTCTAATTATAGTTATCTTTCGGTTTATGCAAAATCATTTAATTGGGCAGGATTTTTTTTACCAAAAAAAATTTATATAAAGTGCTCTGCTTTATATGATTTTTGTAGAACTGTTGACAATATCGCTGATGAGACCAACAGCTTAGAGATTAAAAAAAATAATCTACTAAATTTTAAAAAAAGTTTTAATAATAAAGAATATGATAATCCTATTATTAAAAATATGTGGGAACTCATTGAAAAATATAAAATTTCAACAAAAATAATTAATGATTTATTCGATGGAGCAGAATCTGATTTAAAAGATAAAATTCAAATAGATACAAAAAAAGACTTATTAATATATTCTTATAGGGTTGCAGGTACAGTGGGTTTAATGATGGCAAAAATTTTAAATGTAAAAAACGAATTAGCGCTCAAATCTGCTATAGATTTAGGGATTGCTATGCAACTAACTAATATATCTAGAGATGTTGTAGAAGATGCTAAAAATAATAGATCATATATTTCTGCTGATTTTGATACAATTGTTAAAACTATAAAACTTGCAGATTTATTTTATGAAAGTTCCTATGCGTCTATAAAAGAAATTCCATTAAGCTTTCGTTTTTCAATTTTGGTTGCTAGAAGAGTTTATAGAGAAATTGGTCATAAAATTCTTAAAAAAAAGAATATTGAAAGTTATAACAAATCAGGAAAAATATATGTCACGGTTTTAGGTAAGCTTATTCAAACATTCTTATCCATATTTGACTTGGTCAGACTTTCATTGATTAAACCTAATTATCGTTTTAGAGATAAAGAGCACCTGACTATTAATGAAGAGATAAATTTAGATGAAAGATTTTGATTATATAATTATAGGCGGTGGATGTGCTGGGCTATCTTTAGCTTACGAATTAGAGATTCATAAAAAATTAGAAAATAAAACTTTAGCAATTATTGAGCCACGATTAGAATATAAAAAAGATAAAACCTGGTCTTTTTGGAAGGTTACAAACCACAACTTTGATGATTGTGTTAAGAGAAGTTGGAAGAATTTTTCGATAAATTTACCCTCTAAAACTAAACACTTAAAATGTGATAATTACCCTTATCAAAGTATTGATAGTGGATTATTTTATAAAAAAATTAACAATAAACTAAAAGAAAACAAAAATATAAATTTTTTTAAAAATATTGAAGAAGTAAACCAAAATAACTCATTTATTTTTAATAGTGTTCCATCAATAAAAACAGAGAATAATAACCTTTGGCAACATTTTTGTGGTGTTGAAATTAAAACAAAAGAAAATATTTTTGATAATGAAATAATCAATTTGATGGATTTTGATTGTGAACAAAGAAATAGTGTACATTTTTTTTATACATTACCTTTTGAAAAAAACAGGGCATTAGTTGAGACTACTTGGTTATCAAAAATCAATGATAATTCTCTAAAAGATTATGATAACCAAATAGCTAATTATATAAAAAATAATTTAAAAATAAAAAACTATGAGATAGTTTATAAAGAAGAAGGTGCGATACCTCTTTTTTATCCAATAAATATTAAAGAAAAAAATAAAATAAACATTGGAACTGCTGGTGGCATGACAAGGTTAAGCACTGGTTACACATTTCTTAATATTCAGGAACATAGTAAAAACATAAGAATGAACATAGAAAATATTCAAAATGCTAAAAACTTTGAGATAAAAAAAAAATACCAAATTCTAGACAAAATATTTCTCAAAGTTTTAGAAAAGCATCCTGAAAAGATGCCTGATATATTCTTAAAAATGTTTAATGGGCCAACAAATAGTATTGTAAAATTTTTATCAAATAAAAGTAATTTTTTTGAAGATTTTTCTACAATCCTTAAGATGCCTAAGCTAGTTTTTATTAAAGCATTATTTGGTAAATGAAATGATTAATGAAATAAATTTTAAGCACTCTTTAATATTTTTCAATTTTTGCATAGTTTTTTCAGCAATTGAATATTTAAAAAATAACAATTTAAATTTATTATGCTTATTTCTTATATTAACAATTGGAATATCTCATGGAGCCTTGGACAATATAAAAGGTAAAAAATTACTTAAATTTTTAAAAATTAAATCGATTTCATTATTTTATATAGGTTATATTTTAATAAGTTTATTTATAATTTTAGTTTGGTTTTTTTTTCCAGAATTCCTACTTATAACCTTTTTAATTATTGCATCATATCATTTTGGAAAAGAGGATACTGATTTTATATTTTATAAAAACACTTTAAAAAAAGATTTTTTATATTTTTTAAAAGGTTCCCTAGTAATAACTGCTCCATTAATTTTTCATAAAAATAAAACTATCGAAATTTTTAAATCCTTGAATTTTAATATTTCTGAATTTTTTATAATTGAAAGTGAATTTTTATATTTACTTTTGATTGCTAGCTTACTATCAAGCTTTTACTTAACATTTAAAAAAGAGTTAGATTTAAAATCAATCTTAATAATGGATTGTTTTTCAATATTAATTCTTAATTATTTTTTAAATCCTATTTTAGCTTTCACAATTTATTTTTGTTTCCTTCATTCTATTAGACATTCTCTTTCTTTAATACTCGAACTAGATAATAATATTTTTAGAGGCTTTAGAAGTTTTATGAAAAAAGCTATTCCTTTAACATTAATTACAGCAATAATGTATTTAATATCTTTATATTTTATAAATAATTACTATGAATTAGATCAGGCTGTGTACAAAGTTATTTTTATTGGTTTGGCGTCTTTAACTTTTCCACATATATTGCTCGAATATTTAATTGAAAAAAATGAGAGATAAAGAATTAAAAATTTTACTAGCTTCACCAAGAGGTTTTTGTGCTGGGGTAGATAGGGCTATAGAGATAGTAAAAAAAAGTATTGAAAAATACGGCCGTCCTGTCTATGTGAGACACGAAATAGTTCACAACAAACATGTAGTTGAAAGTTTGAAAAAAATTGGCGCTATCTTTGTTGAGGAATTAAGTGAAATTGAAGATAAAACTCGTCCAGTTATTTTTTCAGCACACGGTGTTCCTAAATCTGTGCCAAAAGAAGCAGCTAATTTAAATATGGAATATGTGGATGCTACCTGTCCTTTGGTCTCTAAAGTACACCGTGAAGCAGAGAATTTATATAAAGCTGGAGCGCATATAATCTTGATAGGACACAAAAATCATCCTGAAGTTATTGGAACAATGGGACAAATTCCAAAAGATAGTATTGATTTAATAGAAAACATAAAAGACGTTAAAAAATTTGAAAATGAAAAAAATAAAGATCTAGCATTTATTACACAAACAACACTTTCAGTGGATGATACAAAAGAAATTATAAATGAACTAAAAAAGAAATTTCCTAAAATAAAAGAACCAAAAAAAGAGGATATTTGTTATGCTACAACCAATAGACAGGCTGCAGTTAAAAAAATTTCTAATTTATGTGAAATGTTTTTTGTTATCGGAAGTAGAAATTCCTCAAATTCAGTTAGACTAGTTGAAGTAGCTAAAAATTCAGGATGTTCAAATGCTTTATTGATCCATTCTGAAAGTGATATTCCATATGAAAAAATATCAAAATGTTCAACAATAGGTATATCTTCTGGGGCATCGGCTCCTGAAATTTTAGTTAAAGATTTTATCAATAATTTAAAAGAAAAATTTAAGCTTAATATCAAGGAGGTTGAAATCATAAAAGAAGATGTAACTTTCAAAATCCCAGGAAAATTAAACTGATGGCTGTTTTTACTAAAATAAATAATAAAGAAATTACTTATATAGAGAGTCAATTTACCTTTGGAAAAATAAAAAAATTCAATGGTATAAAAAAAGGAATAGAGAATACTAATTATTTAATCCTAACTAAAAATAAAAAATATATTTTAACAATTTTTGAAAAAAGAATTCACGGTGGTTGCAAATATAAGGATCTTATTTTTTTTACAAAATTAATGGCAAAACTCTCAAAGTCTAATATTAAATGCCCTAGCCCAGTTAAAAACAAAAATGGAAATTATATTTTTAAATTAAAAAATAAAAATGCATGTATTGTTACTTTTCTCAAAGGAAAAGATAAAAAACAATTAAGTGAGAAAGATTGTTTTTCAGTTGGTAAAAATGTTGCAAGATTTCATAAAGTATCAACAAAAATAAAATTATATAGAAAAAATACATTGGCACTTTATTCATGGAAAAGATTGTTATCTAAAATAGATAATAGAATTAATAAAATTTCGAAAAATATTAAATGGATTATGAAAAATGATTTAAAATATATTAAAGAAAATTGGCCAAAAAATCTTCCAAATGGAATAATTCATTGCGATCTATTTGTTGATAATATTTTTTTCAATAAAAGTAAGTTTTATGGATTTATTGATTTTTATTTTTCCTCAAATGATTTTTTATCATATGATCTAGCGACTTGTATAAATGCATTATGTTTTAAAAAAAGAAAAAACAAATTTATTTTAGATAAAATGAGATCGAGCAAATTAATTAAAGGATATGAGTCAATTAGAAAACTAACAAAAAAAGAAAAATTATCTTTTAGTACAGTTTGTAGAGGGTCTGCACTGAGATATCTTCTAACAAGAGCTTATGATTACTTAAATACTCCTAAAAATGCTGTTATTAAAAAAAAGGATCCAAAGGAATATGTCCAAAAGTTAAATTTTCATAGAAACATTAAATCCTTTAAAGAATATTTAAATTAATGATTAAAATTTATACAGATGGTTCTTGTTTAGAAAATCCAGGAAATGGTGGATGGGCAGCAATAATTATAGATGATGGAAAAAAAACTGAGATTAAGGGAAGTAAAAAAAATACTACAAATAATCAAATGGAATTGCTTGCTCCTATTGAAGCATTAAAGAAAATTCCAAAAGCTAGTAAGATTGAAATTTTTACAGACTCTAAATATGTAAAATCAGGAATAACAGAATGGATCCATAATTGGAAAAAAAATGGATGGAAAACTGCAGATAAACAACCAGTTAAAAATAAAGAACTTTGGGAAGAGTTAGATCTTCTAAATAATGAATTTGAAATAAGTTGGAATTGGGTAAAAGCACATTCAACAGATGAATTAAACAATGAAGTCGATTTGATTGCAAGAGAAGCTGCGAATTTATAAAATATTTAGAATATGCAATATTTTTTTGCTCCAGTAATTGTTTTGATTATATTCATAATTATCATGATGGTGGCTTGAAATAAGGCTTTTTATTTATTCCGTATGTATTATCTCTTACAAATCTTAGAGGATCCATATTTATACTTTGCTTTTAACAAAGTTTTTTACATCTTCTGTATTGTTTTTTAATACTTGAAAATTCTCATCTTTATTAAGCACATGTCGAAGTTCCTCGGGTAATTTCTCATACTTATTTATCGCATTATTTGTGGCGTCTGGAAATTTACATGGATGAGCTGTTGATAAAACCACACAATCATTAAAAGATAGTTTTTTTGCAACCCCTACTCCAACCGCTGTATGAGGATCTAATATTATATTATTTTCTTCATAATTTTTTTTAATAATGTCTAAAGTTTCTTTTTCATTACAACTTTCAGATAAAAAATCCTTTTGAATTATATCTAAATTATTCTTTTCAATTTGATAAGAATTTTGCTTAACTTTTTTCATAATTTCTGTTGTTTTTTCAGAGTCGGAATTATTTATATAGTAAATTAATCTTTCAAAGTTACTTGCTAATTGAATATCCATGCTAGGTGACAATGTTTCTTTAACTTCTTTTGAAACATAATCTCCTTTTGAAATTGCTCTATGTAAAATATCATTTTCATTTGTTGCAACAATTAGTTTATCAATTGGTAGTCCCATTTTCTTTGCAAGATAGCCTGCAAAAACGTCACCAAAGTTTCCTGTTGGAACTGAAAATGAAATAGTTTCTTTTCCTAATTTAAAATATGAATAAAAATAATACACTGCTTGAGCAATAATTCTTGCCCAATTTATTGAGTTCACACCTGACATATTTATAGATTTAGAAAACTCTAAATCAGAAAACATTTGTTTTACAATGTTTTGACAATCATCAAAGTTTCCATCAATTGCAATATTGAAAACATTTTTTTCTTCAACTGTTGTCATTATTTTTCTCTGCACTGAAGAAATTCTATTATTTGGATGTAGGACAAATATATTTAAATTAGATTTTCCTTTAATTGCATCAATAGCAGCTGCACCAGTATCACCAGAAGTTGCAACAACTATATTTATTTTTTTTTCATTTTTCTTCAAATAATATTCATATAAATTCCCAATGAATTGCATTGCAACATCTTTAAATGCTAATGTTGGTCCGTGAAATAATTCTAATAATTTCATATCTCCAACATTTGAGATTTTTACAACCCCTTTTTCTCTAAATGTTGAATATGATTTTTTTATTAAAGATGAAAGTTCTTCTCTTGATATAAATTCTGCTGAAAATTGGCTTATTATTTCAGTAGATAATTCATTATAATTTAAATTTTTGAGCTCTAATAATTCTTCTTTGCTATATTTTTTTAATGATTTTGGAACATAAAGACCTCCATCATCAGCAAGTCCTTTTAGAAAAACTTCTCCAAAACTGTATTCTTTTTCTTTACTTCTTGTGCTTATATATTTCATCTGTGATATTAAAAACACTCTAGCGGAATTTTTTTGAGTCGCAATCTTTAAATTAAACTATCCACTAAGAATAATACGAAAATTAAAAATAAATATAAAATTGAATATCCAAAGACTTTTTTCGCTTTTTTTAAATCAAACTCATTTTTTTTATATTTAAACAAGTCATAGCAAATATAGTTATAATAAAAAGTAAGCAATAATGAGACAATTAAAAAAACTTCACCCGTAAAACCTACAATATAAGGAACAATAACAACCGGAAGCATAAACAAAGAATAAACAAAAATTTTTTTCTTTGTTTCTTCTATCCCGTTTGTAATTGGAAGCATTGGAATTTTTGCTTTTTGATAGTCTTCAGCTTTATAAAGGCTCAGTGCCCAAAAATGAGAAGGTGTCCAATAAAAGATAATTAAAAAAAATGTGATTGGTTCAAACGTTAAAGAGTTCGTTGCAATTGTCCATCCAATTACAGGTGGTAAAGCCCCAGATGCTCCTCCAATTACAATATTTTGCGGGGTTTTTCTCTTTAACCAAATTGTATAAACAAAAAGATAAAAAACGATAGTAATTAATAATAAGAGTGCAGATAAAATATTAGAAAAATAGTAAAGACCACAAACAGATACAATAGATAAAACTACACCAAAAATTAATGCATGGTCTCGATTAATTTTACCAGTTGGAATTGGTCTAAGGCAAGTTCTAGTCATCAGCTTATCAAGATCAGCCTCATACCACATATTTAGTGCTCCAGCTGCTCCAGCCCCTATGGTAACAAAAAAAATGCTAATCATAGAGTCAATTAGGGTAACGCTATTCGGCGATGTTAATAAACCAACTGCACAGGTAAATATTACAAGAGACATAACTCTTGGCTTCATTAACAATAATAATGACTTTAAATAACTTACTAAGTTAAACGAAGAGACCTGATTTTTTAGAATACCACTAGACAAATCTAATCCACATTCATTGAAACAAATACGACCAATAAAATCATTCCAATAATAAGTATATGATTACCTAAATCAAATATTTCGACTTTGCTATTTTTTTTATCTATAAGTTTTCTATGAAATGGTAAATTATCATAAGGGTTAATTTTAATTTCTTTTCCTTGTTCTTTTTCATTCTCAACTTTTATAGAAAAACCAAACCAAGTAATGTAAATAAATAAAAGAAAAAATAATAAAAATCCAGCTAGTATAGTATATCCATCCATAAATTTTTAACCTCCCACAAAAAAATAAAATAGTCTTGTAAAAACAGTATATTGAAACTCAGCAACCATAAGAAATACGAAGCATGCAATTGCTGTCATTGGCCACAACAAGACATTTACCAATGCATACCTTTCCCAGAACAAATGCATAAAAAAGGCCATAATTAAACCTGCTTTTAAAAACATAAAAAACAAAATTAAAGACCATCTCAATAAACCCTGAAATTGATACCAGTCGACCATGTATGAAAAAAAACTTAAAACAAACAGTAGGCCCCATATCCACAGATATATTCCTATTTTGTGTGTTGATGCTTGATCTTTTTTCTCTATCTCACTCATAATTCATTTTACCATAAATAAAAAAATGCAAAAATAAATACCCAAACTAAATCAACAAAATGCCAGTACAAACCAAGAATTTCAATTTCTACATAATCACCTTTCATTGATGTAAACCATCCTCTTTTTTGCTCATCATAGTGTCCGGCAAATACCTTATATGCATAAATAAATAGGAATATTACTCCTATAGAAACGTGAGTTCCATGAAAGCCGGTAATCATGAAGAAAAAAGATCCAAATTGAGGAGCTCCAAATGGATTTTCCCAAGGTCTTACACCTTCATGTATTAATTTTGACCATTCAAAAGCTTGCATGCCAACAAATGTTAATCCGCCTAGCGCAGTTGCTAGTACCAGCCACCCACACATCTTTCTATTTTTTTCGTAACCATATTTAACTGCAAGAGCCATAGTTCCGCTACTTGTAATTAAAACAAATGTCATGATTGCAATTAGCAAAAGTGGCACTGGCACTCCAAAGGCATCAAGTGCAAATACCTCGCTAGGGTTAGGCCATTCTACTGGTGTAGAACCTCTACCTTTCATATATGAAATCAAAAAACAGCTAAATATAAATGTATCACTCAATAAAAATATCCACATCATTGCTTTACCCCAATGCACACCTTTGAACATTGTTTGATCAGAACTAGTATCCTGAGCCATGCCCTTAAATCCGGGTTTTAACTCTAATCCTTCTATCTTTGGGTCTGACATGTTTATTTTATGTTTTTTCTACACCTGTATTTAAAACCTCACTAGGTGGAGTAGTCTGCGTTATATAATCTTCTTTTGCACCAGGAACACTAAAGTCATAGGGCCATCTATGAACTACTGGAAGTCTATCACCCCAATTTCCGTGTTCCGGAGGAACGGTAGGTGTTAACCATTCTAATGAATTTGCTTTCCAAGGATTTTTTCCAGCAGGTTTTCCTGTTTTTAAAGTTTTTATTATATTAAATATTAATATAAATTGCGCGGCTCCTACTAGAAAAGCTGCTAAACTTATAAATTCATTCATTCCAACTGCAGATGTCATGTATGGGCTATCATACATCTCAAAATATCTTCTTGGAACTCCAATAAATCCTAAATAATGCATCGGGAAGTAAATTGAATAAGCGCCTAAAAACGTTGCCCAAAAATGCCATTTTCCTAATTTCTCATCTAAAAATCTTCCAGCAACTAAAGGAAACCAGTGATAAATAGCTCCCATAATTACCATTAATGGCGCTATACCCATTACCATGTGAAAGTGAGCTACTACGAAATATGTATCTGATAATGGAACATCTACTGAAACGTTTCCTAGAAAAATTCCAGTGATACCTCCATTTACGAAAGTAACTATAAAACCAAGACACCAAAGCATAACAACATTCATTCTTATATTCCCCTTCCAAAGGGTTAAAATCCAATTGTAAACTTTCATTGCCGTTGGTACTGCTATGATCAAGGTTGTTGTGGCAAAAAAGAAACCGAACCATGGGTTCATACCACTAACATACATATGGTGAGCCCAAACAAAAAAGCTTAGAGCGCCTATACCAACAATTGCCCATACCATCATTCTATAACCAAAAATATTTTTTCTAGCATGTACAGAAATCAAATCTGAAATTATTCCGAATGCAGGAAGTGCAACAATATAAACCTCGGGATGCCCAAAAAACCAAAACAAATGTTGGAAAAGAATAGGGCTTCCTCCACCATATTCTAAAACTTCACCAGCTTTTAATATCGTTGGCATGAAAAAACTAGTACCAAGAATTTTATCTAAGCTCATCATTAATGCGCCGACTAATAATGCTGGGAATGCGAGCATTGCTAAAACAGTTGCTGTAAAAATACCCCATACTGTTAGAGGCATTCTCATCAATGTCATACCTCTAGTTCTAGCTTGTAAAACAGTAATTAAATAATTTAATCCTCCCATTGTAAAGCCTGCTACAAACAAAATTAATGATAAACACATCAATAAAATACCAGCTCCTGAACCTGGAGTTCCCTCTAAAATTGTTTGTGGAGGATATAATGTCCATCCAGCTCCTGTTGGCCCACCAGGAACAAAAAAGCTTGCCATTAAAACTGCAACAGCAACAAAAAATGACCAAAAACTAACCATATTTAGATATGGAAAAACCATATCTCTTGCACCTACCATTAAAGGTATTAAATAATTTCCAAAACCTCCGAGGAAAAGTGCTGTTAAAAAATATACAACCATTATCATACCGTGCATAGTTACGAACTGATAGTAATGTTCAGCTGTCATAAAGCCAGCTGCACCTGGAAATCCTAATTGTAAACGCATTAACCATGAAAGAATAAGTCCAATTATACCAGTGAAAGTAGCTAAAAGAAAATATTGTACTCCTATAACTTTAGCATCCTGACAAAAAATCCACTTAGTAATGAAGCTATGTCCATGATATAAATCTTGATCTTGAACTTCCGCAGGTCTCACATAATCCACATCTGGAGCTGCACCTGCACCTCCCCCTGTTAAAGTTTCTGAGGATTGGGCTTGAATAGTTTTGTTATTATTTAAATCTTCTGACATTTTTTTTAATTTATAATATATTTTTTTACCATTTTATTTATTTTTTTGCTAATTTTGTTTTATCTATGTTTATTTTTTCTTGTTTTGCTATCAAATCAGAGAAAGTCTCTTGTTCGTTAAGCCAGCTATTATAATCCTGTGGATCTTGTACTATTACGCCGCCTCTCATTGCATAATGTCCTACTCCACAATACTCTACACATAAAACTTCAAACTCACCTGTTTTGTTAGGTTCAAACCAGTAATAAGTTACAATTCCAGGAACGGCATCCATTTTTGCTCTAAACTGAGGTACGTACCAATTATGTAAAACATCGACTGACCTTAGTAAAATTTTTACAGGTTTATTATTTTCAAGATTCAAAATATCACTTTGAATCATTACATCATCTTTTCCATAAGGGTCATCTAAATTTATTCCAAATGGATTATTATCATTTACATTAACAACTTTAGTAGTTCCTAGTTTACCGTCTTTTCCTGGAAGCCTATATTGCCATCCCCATTGCCAAGCCATTACATCAACTTCAATTGCATTTTTAGGAACGTTCACGTAATTATTCCATATATTTACACCTTGGTATTGGACTGATGTTGCGTCTAATTGGGGTGGGATGGACGATACAATCA
>CACLQI010000006.1 GCA_902608975.1 uncultured Pelagibacteraceae bacterium | reverse complement strand
TGTAATGATGTTTGCATTATTATGCAATCGAGATAATTTGGTATTTTTAACGCTATAACATAGTGCTGCTCTAGCTTTTTTTGTTTTATTAGCGGCAATAGCCATTCCCATACCTGATCCACAAACAAGAATACCAAAACTACCATTTTTAGAACCTATTTTTTTAGATAATTTTTTAGCAAAATCTGGATAATCAACTGGTAGATCAGATTTTGGTCCTAAATCAACAATCTTATTTTTTTTAGAAAATTTAGAAATTATATATTTTTTTAAATTATAACCAGCGTGATCAGATGCTATAAAAATATTCTTCAACAACAATATTATATTATAAAATTAATTGAATTTGTAGTCTAAAACGCATGCTACTAAATGAACTCGGTTTTCTTCACCACCGTTAAACGCGTTATGATATTTCAAATTATTAGTTACCCAAACAGAACCATCAGCTGGCATATGGTGAGCAACTTTATCTATAACCATTATTGCACCAGGATTTGTATAAATAGGTATGTGTAATCTTGGTTCTGGATCTCTATGCCAACTTAACGTTGATCTTGGTTCTTTTAGTAATAATCTTACTCTACCTAATTTATATTTTTTAGATAACTCTTCATATACATGCTTGAAATATGTATGTTCAAAATCTTTAACGAGTTCAGTGTATTTACTTTCATCGATATTAACGTCTCTTGAAACTTCCTTTCCTGATGAATCAGGCTTAGTCCAATATACACCTCTAACTTTATTTCCTTTAATTGAATCGGGGTCCCCAGGTATTTGATTTAGAGAAATCGCAGCAAAGTGAGGAATTCCTAAAGATGTATCAAATCCTTTTATTTTCAAAACATCATTGCATGCTTGTCTTAGCTTGCTTAAATCAAATTGAATATCTTGTTTCTGAAAATCACCAGTCATAACGTTTGATTGTAGTTTATTTATAGATGCTATGTTATTCATGTGATTAAATAAATACTTTATTTATAATTATAATACATATAACTTTTGTCGCATATAAAATATTATTGAGAATGATTATCACAGGAAAGTATCCAAATTTAAGGCTAAGAAGAAATCGTAAAAGCGATTGGTCACGGAGATTAGTCCAAGAAAATAATCTTTCAGTAAATGATCTTATACTTCCAATTTTTTTAATAGATGGGAAAAATAAAAAAGAATCAATTAAATCTATGCCTGATATATTCAGGTATAGTATAGATAACATTCCACTACTGGTAGATAAAGCAGTTAAATATAAAATACCAATGATTGCATTATTTCCTTACACAGATAATAAACTGAAAAATAATATTGGCCTTGAAGCTTTAAATGAAAATAATTTAGTTTGCAAAGCTATAAGATTAATTAAAAAAAAATATAAAAATAAAATTGGAATTATGTGTGATGTCGCTCTTGATCCATATACATCACATGGTCATGATGGAATTTTAAAAAAAGGAAAAATTTTAAATGATGAAACTATAGAAATATTGATTAAGCAATCATTATTACAAGCCGAGATGGGATGTGATGTTATTGCTCCATCTGATATGATGGATGGAAGAATTGGAAAAATTAGAAAAGCGTTAGATAAAAATAAATTTCAAGATGTTCAAATACTGTCTTATGCTGCAAAATATGCTTCAAGTTTTTACGGTCCATTTAGAGATGCTGTCGGTTCAAACAAATCTCTAAAAGGTGATAAAAAAACATATCAGATGGATTATAATAATAATTTTGAAGCATTAAGAGAAATTTCACTCGATATCAAAGAAGGTGCAGATATGGTAATGGTAAAACCAGGAATGCCTTATTTAGATATAATTAAATCTATAAAAGAAAATTTTAAAATTCCTGTATTTGCATATCAAGTTTCGGGTGAATATAGTTTGATAAAAAATGCTATAAATAAAAAAATTATAAGTGAAAATAGTATTATCGAAACACTTACAGCTTTTAAAAGAGCTGGAGCATCGGCTATTGTAACTTATTTTGCTGACAAAGTCGCAAAATCACTAAAAAAATAATTATTTTAAAATATTTATGAAGTTAACTCTTGAATATGGTTGATTAATATTATTGGGAATCAAAATACTTTTATTTAAATAATCAGTAACCAACTTTAATCCTAGTATCAAAGTACCAGAATCAATATCATCATCATTCTTATCAATCAAAAAATTAGGAACATTTTTAGATATTGAATTAGATTTTACAAAGTATTTTTTCTTGTTATTTATAAATTCTGAATTGACTATATTTTCAAGATTTAAATCATAACCTAAAAATTTAAATAAATTTAGTTCCCAAAAAATATAATGTTTTAACCATTGTTGATTATGTAAATTTTTAAAAAAAATTTCTATGCTTTCAAAAATTTTATCATTAACTTGAGCTTCAACAGTTAATAATTTCAAAAGACTCATAGAGGAAGAAATACACATTAATTTATTTTTATTATCAAAAAATAAAGGTGCATTAGCTTTTAAAATTTCAATTTTAAAATGACCTGATTTACCTTCGATTTTAAAGTTATAATTTATATGAAATTTATTTCCTATTTGAAGATAATTTTTTATTTTTTTAGAATTTCCACCAAAAATAATTCCCGAACATTTTCCATGCTCTTTTGTAAAAAATTCTGCTACTAAAGAATTTTCATTATAATTATTTTTAGAAATTAAATAACCTTGATCTATCCAATTCATTTTTTATGTAAATTTTTTAATAAAATTGAAGCTGCGTTTTGTTCAGCTTCTTTTTTTGAGGAACCAATTCCTTTAATCATTTTTGAATTTTTTAAATTTACTCCAATTTTAAATACTGGCTTATGATTTGGGCCTGAGCTATCTAATAATTTATATTTTGGTAATAATTTAAATTTTTTAAGAGAATATTCTTGAAGTTCAGTTTTAGGATCAACATAAGTGATTTTAGTTAGACTAATGTGCTTATTCCATAAATTTAAAATAAATTTTTGTGCAATTTCTATTCCTTTGTCTAAGAAAACTGCACCAATAAGAGATTCGCACGCATCAGAAATAATTTTATCCTCTATTTTAATAATTTTTTTTCTTGAATTACCTAAAAAAATAAATTTTTCTAAATTTATGGATTTTCCAATCTCTAAGCATTTTTTTTTATTTACTAAAGATGCTAATTTTTTATCTAAAGATCCTTCTTTATCGTCAGGATATTCCTCAAGTAGTTTTTTTGAAATCACAAGACCCAAAACTCTATCTCCTAGAAACTCAAGTTTTTCGTTACTTTCAACTGAGTTATAACTTTTATGTGTTAATGATCTTTTTAAAATTTTTTGATTTTTAAACTTAATATTTATAATTTTTTCTAATTTATTTAAATCTATATTCATTAATGTATTTTTTTAAAAAAACGATTAAATCTAAATGATTTATGCCACTTCCAAAATTCTATAAAATAACCAATTCTATAATCAGATGAAAAGAAAATAAACTGAGCTTTTCCTACTAAATTATTTTCATGTACATATCCTACATCGCTCAAAAAACGACTATCTTTAGAGCAGTCTCTATTGTCACCTAAGAAAAAATAATGATTTGGTGGAACAATAAATTTGTCTGAATTTTTATAACTAAAATCATTTCTGTATGAAGTAATATGTAATTTTCCATTTGGTAATTTTTCTTCAAAAGTATTCACATTGATTTTTTTATACCCACAAAAGATTATGTCATTTTTTGAAACTATAGTTTTAAGAATTTGATTATCATTAATGTAAACATCGCCATCAATAAATTGTACACTATCACCAGGTAACCCAATTAATCGTTTTATGTAATCTGTTCTATTATCAGCGGGAGTTTTAAACACAATTACGTCACCTCTATTTGGTTTTGTATAAAAAATTCTATCTTTAATAATAGGTGGACTAAATGGAAATGAATGCTTGCTATAACCAAAAGAATATTTGGTAACAAATAACCTATCTCCAACTAAAAGATTAGGCTCCATTGATGATGATGGAATATAAAATGGTTGCAATAAAAATGACCTAATAAATACTGCTATAAGTAGTGCATAAAATAATGTTTTTAAATTATCTATAAAAAAATCTTTATTCATTTAAGTCATTTCTGGAATATTACAAAAGCAATAGAGTAATTTTTTTCATCAGAAACTGATAAAAAAAAATTATATTTATTAGTTTTAAATTTTTTTTTAATAATGGATTTTATTTTTTTAGTTATATAAAAAAAAGGTTTTCCAGATCTGTCATTTTTTATAATAATATCTTTAAAATTTAAGTTATTACTAAATCCTGAGCCAAGGGACTTTGAAAATGCTTCTTTCGCAGCAAATCTTTTTGCAAAAAAAGAAGTTTTGTTAGTTTTTTTTTTGGAATTTAAAATCTCGTAATTCGAAAAAACTCTTTTTAAAAAAACTTTATTTTTAATCATTTTTTTGATCCTTGAATTTTCAATTATATCAACTCCTACACCTGATAATTTCATAATTATTTATTAAGTATTTTTTTAAAATTATTAACTACTCTCTTAATACCATCAAAAAAAGCTTCTCCTACTATAAAATGACCAATGTTAAATTCTTCTATCTCTTTTATAGGATTTAAAATTTGTGCAGTTTTATAATCTATGCCGTGACCAGCATGGACTTCGAGGCCAATTTTTTTAGCATATTTAGCGCATTTTTTAATTTTAATTAATTCTTTTGAAAAATTTTTTTTTTGCTTTACTAGACGAGATATTTTTCCTGTATGTAACTCTACACAATTAGAATTTAATTCTTTTGATAAATTAATATTATATATTGTTGGGTCAATAAAAAGACTAGTTCTAATTTTTGCTTTATTTAAAATATTCAGTATTTTTTTTAATTTAAATATATTTTTTGATATATTTAAACCTCCTTCGGTTGTAATTTCTTTTCTTCTCTCTGGTACAAGACATACGTAATCAGGCATATTTTGCAAAGCAATCTTAAGCATCTTAAAATTTGCAGCAATTTCTAAATTGACAATTATTTTTTTATTCTTACAAATCTTTTTAACATCAGAATCTTTTATATGTCGTCTGTCTTCTCTTAAATGTATAGTTATAGAGTCAGCTCCATGCTTTATGGCTACCTTGGCTGCAGTTAAAGGATCAGGATGAAGCTCGCCTCTTGCATTTCTTATTGTAGCAACATGATCTACATTTATACCTAATTTTTTCATCTAATAAACCTACTGCCAGGTGATGTAATAGGTTTTGATTTTAAATATTTAGGTAATTTTTTTTTGTCAAAAGTAGGTATTTCTATTTTTATGTGTGATATTATTTTTTTCTTAATTTTTAAATTCTTTTTATTTGATCTATCTATTATGGACGCATATCCAATTAATTTTCCCTTAAACTTATTAATTAACTTAGCGCATTCTAAACTAGACTTTCCAGTTGTTATAACATCTTCAATTATTAAAACTTTCATATTTTTTTTTATACTAAATCCCCTTCTTAAAGTGAATTTACCATTTACACGTTCACAAAAAATTGTTTCTTTTTTAAGCAATCTGCCAATTTCATATCCAATAATAATTCCACCCATTGCAGGTGATAAAATTAAATCAAATTTTTTAAAATTTTTCTTTATTTTTTTTGCTAAAGATTTACATATTTCGCTTGCTATATGAGGAAAGCTTAAAAGTTTTGCACATTGTACATAATGTGAGGAATGTAGTCCTGACGACAGAACAAAATGACCATCTAGAAGAGCATTAGTTTTTCTTAAAATATTTAAAGATTTTTTGTGTGAAAGCATTTCGTTTGTTTTCGTGTCTTATGATTTTAAATTTAATCTCTTTTTGTTTTAACTCACTGATAAAATTTGTAAAGTTTTTCAATTCACTTATAGACAAATTAAATCTAAAATTAATGTATTCTTTAGTTTTTTCCTTCATTTCAACACTAGAGATATTAAGTTTATGAGTGCCAATTAGAGTAGTGATCTCACCTAATTTACCAGGTTTATCAGGTAATGAGATCCATAATGTAGTATTATATTTTTTAACTCTATCCTCCTTTTTAATTGTATCCTTGGAATGCCAATATTTTCGTATTGCGGCTCTTGCTTTACCTGTTTTTGTTAAAGGTAACCAATGTAGTGATGGTGATTTATTTTTTGAAGTAATGATATTAACTATATCGCCATTTCGTAAAATGCTTTGTAAATCACTTTCTTTTCCATTTATCTCACAACCAATTGCAGTATCTCCAATTTTAGTATGTACAGCATAAGCAAAATCTATTGGTGTTGCATCTTTTGGAAGTTTAATTACTGATCCTTTTGGGGTAAAACAAAAAGCGTTTTCTTGAAACATTTGCAATTTTGTATACTCAAAAAAATGTTCTGGGTTTTCATTTCTATCCATTATGTCAACTAGATCTTTTAACCAATCATACTCCTTCCATGTTAATGAGTTAAATTTTTCAGAGGATTTATATTTCCAGTGTGAGGCGATTCCTCTTTCAGCAAAATCATGCATCGGTTGAGTTCTTATTTGAATTTCAATTGGTCTTTTGTTAGGGCCAATTATTGAAGTGTGGAGTGATTGATATTTGTTTATTTTTGGTGATGAAATATAATCTTTAAATTTTCCAGGTATACAATTATATTCCCTATGAAATATACCAAGAGACTTATAGCAATCTTCTATATTATCCAAAATAATTCTAAATCCAATAACATCAGTTATTTGTTCAAGTGAAACCCTTTTCTTTTGAACTTTTCTCCAAATTGAAAAAGGTGTTTTTTCTCTACCGATTATTTTTGCATTAAGATTATATTGATTTAACAAATCACTGAATTGAAATGAAATTGAATTAAAAGTATTAACTTTGTCGTCTTTAATTTCATCTAATCTTTTCTTTATTAATTCTCTTGCATCATTGTTAAGAACTTGAAAAGATAAGTCTTCTAATTCATCTCTTATTCTGTGCATTCCCATCCTATCAGCCAATGGTGAATAAATTTCCATGGTTTCCTTTGCAATTCTTGTTTGTTTATCTTTATTTTTTATGAAACCAATTGTTCTCATGTTGTGTAAGCGATCTGCAAGTTTTACTAACAACACTCTAATATCTTTTGAGGTTGCCAATATTAATTTTCTAAAATTTTCTGCTTTTGAATTAGCTGCAGCCTGATTTTCAAATGCTGATATTTTTGTAACACCATCTACTAAGTCAGCAACTTCTTGTCCAAATTCATTTTTTATAGTCTCGTATGTTGCATGAGTATCTTCAATTGTGTCATGGAGTAAACCGGTGGCAATAGTGGCACTATCAAGTTTCAAATCAGTAAGTATATCAGCAACAGCAATAGGGTGATTAATATAAGGCACTCCTTCATCTCTTTTTTGTAATTTGTGTGCTGTTAAAGCAAATTCATAAGCTTTATTTAAAGTTTCTGGGTTTAAAAACTTATTGTAAGATTTTACTTTATTTATTAAATCATCTGATTTGAGCATATTTTATTATATCATTAATTTAGATTTGTTTAATAGTTCTTAAATCTACATCTTTTAAAAAACTAATTAATTTAGTAATATTTACTTTTTTTACTGGGTGTTTCCAGTTTTTTGATATTTCAAATAATGGTAATAAAACAAAATTTCTTTGTTCAATAGATGGATGGGGCAATGTTAGGTTGGTTGAATGGTTAGATTTAAGGATTTTTTGGTCATAGTCAATTATATCAATATCACATGTTCTTGGTTCGTTTTTTTTAAATCTTTTCCTTCCAAGTTCTAATTCAATTTTATTGCACTTATTTAAAAGTTCCACTGGTGAAAGAATTGTTTTTATTTTAACGACAGCATTAATAAATTTTGGTTTTCTAGGATCTGGCCACGAAATGGTTTCGTAATTAGCTGATGATTTTATGATTTTGATTAAATTGTTTTGCAATTTGTACTTTGCCTTTTCAATATTTAATTTCTTATTTCCTAAATTAGAACCTATTGCTATGTAAGCATATTTAGCTTGATTTTCTAACATATCTTGCTTTATCACGATTCCAATCTCTCCTTTTAATAGCTTGTCTTTTATCATATTGTTTTTTCCCTTTAGCAACAGCAATCTCTACTTTTGCTTTTCCTTTTTTAAAATACATTTTTGTAGGTATTAAAGTAAATCCTTCTCTTTGCATTTTTCCTATAAGTTTATTAATTTCTTTTTTATTAAGTAAAAGTTTTCTTTCATCAATAGGATTATGATTAGAAAAGCTAGCTTGCTTATATGATGAAATGTGAGAATTAATTAAAAAAATCTCACCATCTTTTTCTACAGCATAAGAGTCTGCAATATTTACTTTTCCATTTCTAACAGATTTAATTTCAGAACCTTTTAAAACTATCCCAGCTTCATATATATCTTCAAAAAAATAATTAAAGCTAGCTTTTCGATTTAAACAAATAATTTTTAAACCAGCATTGGTTTTTTTTTTCATTAACTAATAAGTTTAGCTGATGATAAAGCTTTTTTAACTTCTTCTTGAGTTTTAGTTTTAATTTTAACTAATGGAAGTCGAATTGCGTCATCACAGAGTCCCAAAAGTTTTGCTGCATATTTAACTGGCGCAGGATTGCTTTCAATAAATAATGATTTGTGCAATGGTTGTAACATTTGGTTTATTCTTTCAGCTTCTTTTATTTCATTGTCAGATTGTGATTTTGAATATTTTTGCATATCTGAACATAATTTAGGAGCTACATTTGCTGTTACAGAAATAATACCTACGCCACCCCTTTTGTTAAATTCAAATGCAAGACCATCCTCTCCGGTAAGCTGAATAAATTCTGGTCCTAATTTTTTTATTGTTTGCTCGAGTCTATTTAAATCACCTGTTGCATCCTTGACACCTACAATGTTTTTTAATTCAAATAACCTTGCCATTGTTTCAACTGACATATCAATTACACATCTGCTAGGAATATTGTAAATTATAATTGGGAGACTAGTATTATCGTTTATAGCTTTATAGTGTTCATATAAACCCTCTTGCGTAGGTTTATTATAATATGGTGTAACAATTAATGCTCCATCAGCTCCAGCTTTTTCAGCATGCTTAGTTAGTGAAATTGCTTCTTCAGTAGAATTTGATCCTGTTCCAGCTATAACTGGAATTTTACCTTTTGCCTCTTTAATACATAGTTCAATAACTTGCTCGTGTTCTTTATGGCTAAGTGTTGGAGATTCACCTGTTGTTCCCGCAGGAACCAAGCCGTTAGTACCATTTTTTAAATGAAAATGAATTAATTTGATATAACAATCAACATCTAGTTGATTATTTTTAAATGGGGTTATTAACGCAACATTTGATCCTTTAAACATAAATACTTATAACATAATTTATAGATTCATTTAGTAAAATTTATGCAACATAAACCTTTTTTATTAACAAATATATTAATATTTTTACTACTTTTTAGTACTAACATTCATGCTGAAAAACTAAAAATAATACCTCAAAAAAAACCAACATTAGAAAAAAAAATTATTAAAAAGAAAATAGTCCAAGGTATATTAAAACCTAAGCCAAAACCAAAAAAAGAAGTTATAAAAAAAGAAGAAAAAACAAAAGAAAAGCAAAAAAAAAAGAAAATTGATACAAAAATTGGAATTTTAATACCTAAAAGCAAACCCCTAATTGTTAAAAAAGAAAAAACAAAATCTCAAAAAAAATCGAAATACTTCAGGCAAAAAGATTATATTTTAGCTAAAAGAGCTATTCAAGAAATTGAGAAAAAAAAATGGAAAAAAGGCTTAGCAATAGCAAAAAAGGCGAAAGACAAATCTATATATAATTTTGTACAATGGAGACATTTATTAACAAAAGGAAATAGAGCATCATTTTATGATTATCAACAATTTATAAATAAAAATAATGATTATCCTAGAATTAATAGAATTAAATATTTGGCTGAACATAAGTTATCTACTGATAAAATATCTCCAAAAAAAATAATTAATTGGTTTGATGGAAAACAACCATTAAGTGGTTATGGCAAATTAATACTTGGTGAAAGTCATATAATAAATGGAAACCAAGCATTAGGAATTAAATTAATTAAAGAAGGTTGGATTACAGCATCACTTAGTAGATCTGATATGAAATTTTTTAGAAAGAAATATAAAAAATATCTATCATCAAATGACTATATTAAAAGAGCTGATTATTTAGCGTGGGAAAATAAGTATTGGGATTTAAAAAGAATGTTAAGATATTTACCAAAAGATTATCAGCTTTTATATACAGCGAGACAAATTTTAATGAGTAAATCTTATGGAGTCGATAATGCGATAGCAAAAGTTCCACAAAAACTTAAAAATGATGCAGGTCTAAATTATGATCGTTTAAAATGGCGAAGAAAAAGAGGAAGAGTTGATAGTTCACTAGAAATTTTGCTTAAAATCAAAAATACAAAAGAATATATGGTAAGACCGGAAAAGTGGTGGAAAGAACGTGAAATTATATCAAGATCACTTATATATAAAAAAAAATACGAACTTGCATATAAAATATCTAGCAAACATGGACTTATAGAAGGCCCTGAATATGCTGCAGCTGAGTGGATGAGCGGATGGATAGCCCTAAGCTTTTTAAACGATCCAATTTTAGCAAAGGATCACTTTGAAAATTTTTATAACAATGTTGGATATCCAATAAGTTTATCAAGAGGAGCATATTGGTTGGGCAGATCTTACGACAAAATTAATAAAAATCTTGCTGAAAAATGGTATGAAAAAGCAACCAAATTTCTTACTACATATTATGGTCAATTAGCTCATTTAAGATTGTATCCAAATCAAACATTTGAACTACCTGACCAATCAAAAGTAGACAAAACATTTAGGAAAAATTTTTATGAAAAAAGATTTAGTAAAAATTGTATTATTGTTAGATGAGCTTGATAAAGATAAATATACTAAACAATACTTAGATATTTGGCTACAAGCAATATTGTTGAAGGAAGTGAAATATTAGCTGCTGAACTAGCAACTAAAATATCAAGGTATGATTTTGCGATTCAAGTAGCTAAAATAGCGTCTTACGAAAAAAGATTTCATAATAGCTTTAATTACCCTTTGATAAGTACTCCAAAATTAATTAATGGAAGAAAAATACCTGAGACAGCATTCATTTTATCAATCATAAGGCAAGAAAGCGAGTTTGATATGACTGCTCATAGTCATGCTGGTGCAAAAGGTTTAATGCAACTAATGCCTTATACAGCAAAAGTCGTTGCAAAACAGGCAAAACTACCTTACGCAAAATCAAGATTAACTACTGATCCAGAATATAATATTAATTTAGGATCTCATTATATTGCTGGTTTAATTTTGGAATATGATGGTTCGTATCCTTTTGCAATCGCTGCCTATAACGCAGGTCCCAAAAGGGTTAAGTATTGGAAAAAAATTAAATAAAAAATCCTCAAAAAAATCAAATTAATTATGTTGATTGGATAGAGTTAATAAAATTTAAAGAAACTAGAAACTATGTACAAAGGGTTTTAGAAAATTATAATGTTTATAGATATATGCTTGAACGAAAACCTATTAAATTAATTAATTTTTTTGAAAACAAACCTTTGTATTAACTAAATGATACATAAAATATTTAAAGAGAATAATTTAATATATTATTTTTTTATATTTTATTTTTTAATTGGTTTTTTCATATATAAAGATTATGGAATTTCGTGGGATGAGCCGATATCAAGAACAAATGGATTTGTATCGTTAAATTATATATTTGAGTTATTAAACTTTGATAAATATGATGGTTATGGAGATTTTTTAACTTATAGAGATAATTATTATGGTGTTGTGTTCGATCTTCCTCTTGCAATACTTGAAAAATTATTTTCGATAGAAACATCAAAAAATTATTATCATTTAAGACATTTATCAACTTTTATAATTTTTTTTATATCTTCTATTTACTTTTATTACATATGTAAAAAATTTTACGATTTTAAATTATGCATATTAGGCATTCTAATTTATATAACAATGCCAAGAATATTTGCAGAAAGTTTTTATAATAGCAAAGACATAGTTTTTCTTTCTTTATTTACAATATCAAATTATTATTTAATTACTTTTTTTCAAAAAAAAAGCTTGTTTAGCTTAATAAATCTCAGTTTATCAATAGGTTTGCTAGTTGGAATAAGAGTTGTGGGAATTATAGTTCCATTATTAGCAATTTTTTTTATTTTTATAGAATCTTTAGATAAAAAAATTTTTAATTCTTTAGTAAAAATTATAATATTTTTATTATTAGTTACTTTATTTACTTATATTTTTTTACCATATTTATGGGCAAATCTTATTGATAATTTTTTGTTTAGTTTTAATACAATGAAAAATTACCAATGGTCTGGATCAGTGTTCTACTTCGGCAATTATGAGGTTGGAAGATTTATGCCATGGCACTATTCATTAGTTATGATTTTATCTACAATACCTGTATTATATCTTTTACTTTTTTTTATAGGCTATTTTTTAACGTTAAAAGTTATTTTTTGTAATTTTATAAATCTAAATAAAAATAATGGTCATGTATGGAAAAATAATTTACAATTATATAATCAAATTAGTTTTTTTATAATAACATTTACAATTTTATCTATAATTGAATTCAACTCTACGCTTTACGGTGGATGGAGACAGATTTATTTTCTTTATCTACCAATATCATTTTTAGCTTTAAATGGAATTCAAGCTATTAATTATAAATATAAATTTTTTAGTAATTTATTATTTCCTTTGTATATTGTGATTGTAATCTTTTGGATATTTAATAATCATCCTTATCAGTACACTTATTATAACTATCCCTTTTCAAAAATAGCAAAAAAAAACTTTGAATTAGATTATTGGGGTGTATCAAATTACGATGTTCTTAAATATTTACTTATAAATTACGAAAGAGACGTCTATAAAATTTATGTATTTAGTATAAGCCCGTACAATCAAGCTACACTAATGTTTGGTGATGAAAATAAGTCTAAATTTGTATTTACTAAAGATATAGATAAAGCTGAATTTATCGTTTCCAACCATTATTACCAAGATGATAAAGATCCTGTCAAAACGAGATATTTTTTAGATAATAAATATAGATCAGTATATAATATTAAAGTAAATAATATAGCAATTAACACCTTGTATGAAAAAAAATCAAACTAAAGGAAATATGAAATTGTTTGTATATAAAACACTTTTTGTGTTTATTTTGATTTACATTCTTTTTAAAATAACTATTGGATATAAAATTGATGAATATGAAAAAAAATTATCGAATTTTCAAAGTGATCAAGGTAGAGAGTTAATAAGATCAAAAATTAGAGAAGAGTTAAAAAAAATCATTAGATAGAGAAAATTTGTTTAAAACTGAAGATAAAGTTTTAATAAAAAAATTGATAGATAAAATTAAAGAAGAATTATATTAACTTTTCTTAATTTATTGGCGGAAAGGGAGGGATTCGAACCCTCGGTACATCTTTCGACGCACGACGAGTTAGCAACCCGTTGGTTTAAACCAGCTCACCCACCTTTCCGTTGATTAGTGTGTAACTTGAAATCATTGAATATTCAATATTAATAAAGTATTTTCACTCAAATTATGAAAAATAAATATTCAATATTTTCTTTAATTAAAAATGCTTTTAGTTATCACGAAAACTGGCAAAGAGCATGGAGAGACCCTGAACCAAAAAAAGAATATGAAGTAGTGATAGTCGGCGGGGGTGGTCATGGTTTAGCCACAGCATATTATTTGGCTAAAAAACATAATATAAAAAATATTGCTGTAGTAGAAAAAGGATGGATTGGTGGTGGAAATACAGGAAGAAATACTACTATAATAAGATCAAATTATTTATGGGATGCGAGCGCTGGTTTGTATGATCATGCACTTAAAATTTGGGAGGGATTATCACAAGAGTTAAATTATAATGTAATGTTCAGTCAAAGAGGGGTGATGAATTTAGCTCATAACCTTCAAGATGTTAGGGATTTAAAAAGAAGAACTCATGCAAATAGATTAAATGGAATTGATGCTGTTTGGTTAAACACTGATGAAGTTAAAAACTTTTGTCCAATAATTAATACCTCTCCCAATATTAGATATCCAGTTTTAGGAGGAACGTTGCAAAGAAGAGCCGGCACGGCACGGCACGATGCTGTTGCTTGGGGTTATGCTCGAGGTGCCGATGCTATGGGAGTTGATATCATTCAAAATTGTGAAGTAAAAGGAATTAAAAGAAATGGAGATATGGTTGAAGGAATAGAGACAACAAAAGGTTTTATAAAAACAAAAAAAAATTGGGGTAGTAGCCGCAGGACATTCTAGCGTTATTGCTAACATGGTTGATTTAAAACTACCACTCGAAAGCAAACCGTTGCAAGCCTTAGTATCAGAACCTGTAAAACCAATTATAGACACTGTGGTTATGTCAAATGCGGTTCATGCATATGTTAGTCAATCTGATAAAGGAGAATTAGTTATTGGTGCAGGTACTGATGCTTATGTTTCATACACACAAAGAGGAAGTCATGATGTTGTTGAAGGAACTTTAAAAGCAATATTAGAACTTTATCCAATTTTCAGCAGAATGAAAATGTTACGACAATGGGGTGGTATTGTTGATATTTGTCCAGATGCTAGTCCAATAATAAGCAAAACGCATATTAAAGGATTATATTTTAATTGTGGTTGGGGAACAGGTGGATTTAAAGCTACACCAGGTTCAGGTGATTTGTTTGCGCATACTATTGCAAATGACGAACCTCATAAACTAAATGCTGATTTCAATATTAATAGATTCGTAAGTGGTGATCTTGTTGATGAACACGGAGCAGCTGCTGTAGCACACTAATGTTTTTAATTAATTGTCCATATTGCGGTGAAAGAGATCAAAGTGAATTTTCAGCTGGTGGTGAAGCACACATCGTGAGACCAAAACAACCTACGGAATTAAGTGATGATCAGTGGGCTGAATTTTTATTTATGAGAAAAAATATTAAAGGAGTTCAATTTGAAAGATGGAATCATGCTCACGGATGTAGAAAATGGTTCAACATGGTTAGAGATACATCAAACGATAAAATTCATGCTGTATACAAAATGGGTGAAAAACCCCCTATAAAGTAATGACTGAAAATTTAAGAACAACAAATAGTAAGTTTATTGATCAAACATCTAGGATATCTTTTAAATTTGATGGTAAAAAATTATATGGTTTTAAAGGTGATACCTTGGCATCAGCTTTATTAGCAAATAATATTCACCTGGTAGGAAGAAGCTTTAAATATCATCGTCCAAGAGGAATAATGGCATGTGGTTCTGAAGAACCAAATGCAATTGTTCAAATTGGAAGTGATGCATCAATGACAGAGCCAAATACAAGAGCAACTGAAATAGAATTATATGAAGGTTTAGAAGCATCTAGTCAAAATTGTTGGCCAAGTGTTAATTTTGATATAGGGGCAGTAAATAATTTTTTCTCCCCTCTTATACCAGCAGCTTTTTATTATAAAACATTCATGTGGCCTGCTAATTTTTGGAAATTATATGAATACTTTATAAGAAAATCTGCAGGTTTAGGTAAATCACCTACTGAACCGGACAAAGATATTTATGATCATAAATACTTACATTGTGATGTTTTGGTCGTTGGCGGAGGTATATCTGGAATAATAGCTGCGAAGACAGCAGCTAAAAATAATTTTAATACTGTATTAATAGATGATAAAAATATCTTAGGTGGAACTACTCTTTTCCAAGAAAATGAATGCTTTAAAATAAATAATTCTTATTCAAGTGAGTGGCTAAAAAAAGAGATTGAAACTCTAAAATCACTTAAAAATTTAACGATAAAAACAAGAACATCTTTGGCTGCTTATCATAGTTACAATTATCTTTTAGCTAGAGAAAATTTAACTGACCATTTAGATATAAATGAAAAAAAAGATAAAATTCGTCAAAGACTTTGGAAAGTCAGGGCAAAAAAAGTAATTATATCAACAGGGGCTATGGAAAGACCATTAATTTTCAACAATAATGATAGACCTGGAATTATGCTATCATCTTCTATCAAAAAGTACATAGATTACTATGGAGTTAAATGTGGACAAAGAATATCTTTATTTACAAATAATGACTTTGCTTATGAAGCTGCAATCTCTTTAAATAATAGTGGAGTAATTGTTAATTCAGTAGTTGATATAAGAGATAAAACCAATTCGTTAATAGTTAAACAAGCTGAAAAATCAGGTATTAAAATTCATTGGAAATCTTCAGTTGTTAATACAAGTGGTTACAAAAAAATTAATTCTATTGAAATTATGAAACTGTCTGATGATGGTACCGCTGTAGTAGGAAAAAAAATAAAAGAAGAATGTGATTGCTTGGGTATTTCCGGAGGATGGACACCAAGAGTACATTTGTTTACTCAGTCTGGTGGTAAACTTAAATTCAGAGACGAAGATAATGTTTTTTTTACCAGATAAATCAGAATTGGATCAAATAAGTGTCGGATCTTGCAACGGCGATTTTGAACTTGAAGAAGTAATAAAAAATACAGCTAATTCAATCAATAAATTTTTAAAAGTTAAAAATAATGATTATGAAAATTTAGAAATTATTTCTTCAAAAGAAATTGATAAAAAGAATATTTGGCTACTTCCATCTGATAAGCCTTTGGGAAAAACTAAACCATTTTTAGATTTTCAAAACGATTCTACAGCAAATGATATAAAATTAGCTTTAAGAGAAGGTTTTAAATCAATTGAGCATGTAAAAAGATACACAACAACGGGCATGGCCACAGATCAAGGTAAACTATCAAATATGCATGCACTTGGAATTATAGCTGAAACAGCAGGTGTTAAAATGGGTGAATTGGGAACAACTACATTTAGACCTCCTTACACTCCATTAACATTTGGAGCTATTGTTGGAAGAAACGTTGGTGAATTTTTTGATATTACAAGAAGAACACCAATTCATGATTGGCATGTGGAAAATAAAGCTGAATTTGAAAATGTTGGGCAGTGGAAGAGAGCTTGGTACTATCCAATAGGAAACGAAAATATGCATGAGGCTGTACAAAGAGAAAGTAAAGCGGCTAGAGATAGCGCTGGTATTTTAGATGCATCAACATTGGGAAAAATAGATATTCAAGGAAGTGATGCTTCTGAATTTTTAAATAGAGTTTACACAAATGCATGGTCAAAATTAGAGATAGGAAAATGCAGGTATGGGCTTATGCTTAATGAGGATGGGATGGTTTACGATGATGGAGTTACAACTAGATTGTCAGAAAACCATTATTTAATGACTACAACAACTGGTGGTGCTGCTAATGTTTTATCAAAATTAGAGGATTACTTACAAACAGAATGGCCTGAATTAGATGTGTATTTAACTTCAGTTACTGATCACTATGGTACCGTAAGTATTTGTGGACCTAATTCAAAAAAAATTCTTTCAAAAATAATTCCTGGCTTAGATTTGTCAGATAAAGAATTTCCACACATGTCATTTAAAAATGCATTGATCGATAATATAAAATGTAGAGTAATGCGTATTAGTTTTACTGGTGAACATAGTTATGAAATTAATATTCAGGCATCATACGCTAAATCCGTTTGGGAAAAATGCTATGAGGCTGGCAAAGAGTTTAATATTACACCTTACGGAACAGAAACAATGCACTTACTAAGAGCAGAAAAAGGTTTTATAATAGCTGGTCAAGATACTGATGGAACAATGACTCCTCTAGATTTACAAATGGACTGGATAATCAGTAAAAAGAAATATGATTTTATTGGTAAAAGATCTTTATACAGAAGTGATACAATTAGAGAAGATAGAAAACAGCTTGTAGGATTACTAACTGAAGATCCAAAAGAAATTTTAGAAGAAGGTGCACAAATCGTTGCTGAAACAAATAAGCAACCAATAGAAATGCTTGGTCATGTCACATCAAGTTATTTTAGCCCAAATTTAAATAAATCAATAGCACTAGCTGTAATAAAAAATGGTAAAAAATTGAAGGGTCAAAAATTGTTTGTTCCTATGAAAAATAAAACTATTAATGTAACTATAACAGATACAGTTTTTTTAGATAAAAAAAAATAAGAGGTTGAATGCTTAAATTTAGTACTCCAATATCAGATAGTAAAGAATATTCCGAAATAAAGATTTCAGAGGTCGAGCCTATCATTAAAATAAATTTGAGAGGCAAAAATAGAGATTTTATAACTAAAATTGGAAAAGAGCTATCAATAATTCTACCTGTAGATCCAAATACATCTTCGAGTAATGAAAAATTAAACCTTCTTTGGTTGAGTCCAGATGAATGGTTTTTGTATTCAAATGATAAAATTGATCTAAAGGATACTAATTCTTTAGAAGATAAACTTTTTAATGAAATTTCTAAAGTTAAACTAGGTTCTGTTACAAATGTTTCTGACCATTGGATAATGATTAATTTAAAAGGTACAAAGGTTTATGAATTATTATCAGCTGGTTGCCCATTTAATTTTAATAATTTTAAAAATTCAAATGGTGCAGTAACGCAAACTTTACTTAATCATATTGATGTAATCATTCACAACAAAAATGTTAATGATTTAAATTTATTTGTCAGAAGATCTTTTTCGGCACATTTATGGTTATGGATGAACGATAGCGCTAGATTTATCTAATTTGTTGTTTAAATAATAATTAACAATAATCAATAATATTATAGACACTGACCATTGAAAAAATACCCATAACCAAAAAAAGTTATCATAATCTACACTTAAATATTTTGCTAGATAAAACACCATTATTGGAACCAAAACATTTCTAGCTATATTATTTAACATGGCGTTTTCAGATTTTTTGAGGGCCATAAAAAAACCATTTGTAAGGAAAAAGAAAGGATAAGCAGGTAGTACGAAAGCTGATATTTTTAGATATCTTTTTCCATAATCAATTACCTCTAAATCATCTGAAAAAAACTTAGGTATTATGTTTGCTGTCAAATAAATTAAAATGCCAGCTATTACCATAATAAAAAAAGAATACTTAATTGCAGTAAAGTAAGTTTCTTTAATTCTATTAAAATTTTTCGCTCCATAATTTTGAGAAATTATTGATATTATTGCAGTATTTATTCCTAATATTGGTAAAAGTACTACTTGTTCTATTCGTGTAGCAGCACCATAACCAGCTGTAGCGTATTCTCCTGTCATTCCTACATATGTAAAAATTATAGCTGATGCAATTGAATATCCACAAATTGCTATTGTTATAGGCATAGATTGAAAAAATACATTTATTAAATAATTTATTTTTGGATATAGATATGCTTTAGAAATTTGTTTTATTCTTTTATTTTTTAGTATTTTATAAAGTATAATTAAAAAAGATATAAGTTGTGCAATAATTGTTGCTATACCTATACCAGCTATACCTAAAGGTGGAATAAATAAGAAACCAAATATTAAAATAGGATTTAAAATTATATTAAGTATAAAAGATAGAATTAAAACATTTCTGTATGTTTTTGTGTCACCCTCAGCATGAAGTAAAGAATTTAAAGCTACTACCAGTATAAATATTATAGAACCTGAAAAAATTATATCTGTATATTGAAGACCTAAATTTGTTACAGTTTCAGTTGACTTCATTAATTTATAAACATTTTCAGAAAAATTTAAGCCTAAAAAAGTAATAACTAATGAAATTAAAATCCCAAAATAAATGGTGTTTGTAAAATAATTTAAAGTTTTATTTTCATCATTTTCTCCAATGCTATTTCCAATTAGCGCAGTGCCTGCAACTGTAACTCCTATGCATGTTGCAATTATTATAAAATATATTGGGAATGATTTCGATAAAGCTGAAAGTGCTTCAGGTGAAATTTTACCTGCAAAAAATGTATCTACAATATTATAAAGAGTCTGAAAAAGTGTTCCGACACTTGCAGGTATTGCAAGTTTTTTTACTAAGTCAGGAATTTTGTCTTTTAGTAAATTCATTTATGAAATTATGAAATTAATATTCTTTTTGAAAGATATGTCTCTTCCCAGTCTTTTTTGCAAGATTAATTTGTTTCTGTCTCATTCTAAATCTATCTTTTTGTGTTGTTGTTAAGCTGTCGTGACAATTTGGACAAGAAACCCCTTCTTCATATTTTTTTGATTTTTTATCCTTCTTAGATATTGGCTTTCTACAACCACTACACATAGAAAAACTACCGGGTATTAAACCGTGTTTTATTGAAACTCTGTTATCAAAAACATAACATTCTCCATTCCACAAACTATTTCTTTTTTTTACTTTATTTAAATAATTTATTATTCCTCCCTTTAATTGATATACATTTTTAAAACCTTTTTTTTCTAAAAAAAAAACTTGCTTTTTCACATCTTATGCCACCGGTACAAAACATCGCTATATTTTTATTTTCATCCAAGTTACGAAGATAAGTAGGAAAATTTCTAAAATTATTTACTTCAGGATTTATAGCATTTTTAAATGTACCAACTTTATATTCAAAAGGTTTTCTTGCATCGATCAAATAGGTATTTTTATCGTTGATTAGTTTATTCCATTTAAGAGGATCTACATAATTTTTAAATTTTCTTTTTAAAATTTTAATACCCATAGGTACTACTTCTTTTTTAATTTTTACTTTACCTCTATGAAAAACTTGAAATTCACTTTTAGATAAACTTTGTGAGTCAAAATTACTAAAATTAAAAATTTTTTTTATTTTTTTTAACACTAAATTTAAATTTTTTTTACTAGACGACATAGTGCCATTAATACCTTCGGTAGAAATAATAAGTGTTCCTCTAATATTTTTTTCTATGAAAAATAATTCTAATATTTTTTTTTTAATTTTAATATTTGAAATCTTTTTAAATTTATATAGTCCTGCAATATAAAACATTATAACTTTCTGCAAACACTAAGACCGTCGCCAACTGGAATGATTAAATTTTCAGTTCTTTTATCATTATTAACATATGAGTTAAATTCTCTAATTATTCTAGTTAATTTATCCATTTTTTCTTTATCAACTACATCGCCATGCCATAAGACATTGTCTATTATAATTAAACCACCCTTATTAATTAGACTTAATGACTCATCATAATAAACTTTATAATTTTCTTTGTCAGCGTCAATAAACACAAGGTCAAATTTATCTTTTCTTTTTTTAAAGATTTGCAAACTTTCTAAAGCAGGCCTAATTATGGTTTGAATTTTTCTATCTTGCTTAGCCTTTTTAAAAAAATTTAATGCAACTTCATTTGTCCCTTCATTTTTATCTAAAGCAAATACTTGACCATCTTCCGGTAAAGCTAATGACATAGATACTGTACTTAAACCTGTGAATGTCCCAATTTCTAATATTTTTTTTATTTTAGCAATTTTAACTATTAAATGTAGAAAATGACATTGAGATATTGCTATTTGCATTCTTTTAATTTTCCCTAGTCTTTCATTATATAAAATTATTTCTTTTTGTACTGAATTTAACTCTATCGAATGATTGTTAATATATTCTTCTATTTCTTTATTAATGATAATGTTAGAACTCATGTTACTTGAGTTTTTTTTTTAAAATATCATTTATTAATTGTGGATTTGCTTTTCCACTCGAAGCTTTCATTGCTTGACCAACAAAAAAACCAAATAGTTTTTCTTTTCCAGATTTATATTCTTTAACTTTATCTTGATTGTCGCTAACCACTTTATCTATTAATTGCTCTAATAATTTAGGATCACTTTGTTGTTTAAGGCCTTTTTCTTCAACTATATCAGCTGGATTCTTGTCACCTTTAGCCATTAATTCAAAAACAGATTTAGCAATTTTTCCAGATATAATTCCGTCTTTTATTAAATTAACTAGTTTTGACAAATTTTTTGCACTGATTGGGCTTTTTGTTATTTCTAAATTTTTTTCGTTTAATAAAGCGAATAATTCACCAGTTATCCAATTGGTTGAAAGTTTAACATCAGAATTTTTTATAACTTCCTCAAAATATTTTGAAGTTTCTATGTCAGAAACAAGAATATTTGCTTCATATGCTGATAAACTAAATTTTTCTATAAATCTTTTTTTTTTTTCATCTGGTAATTCTGGTATACTTCTCTTTATATCATTTATAAAATCATCACTAACTTCAAGTGGCAACAAGTCTGGGTCAGGAAAATATCTATAATCATGAGCGTCTTCTTTTGATCGCATTGATCTTGTTTCGTTTTTTTTTGTATCAAAAAGCCTTGTTTCTTGATCTATAGACCCACCCTCTTCTATTACATCAACTTGTCTATTCGCTTCATGCTCTATTGCCATTTGCATAAATTTAATTGAGTTTACATTTTTAATTTCACACCTTGTTCCAAGTTTTTTTTCACCTATTTTTCTAACAGATACATTAACATCTGCTCTGAGAGAACCTTCCTGCATATTTCCATCACAGGTTCCTAGGTATCTCATAATTGATCTCAATTTTTTAATGTAAGCATTAACTTCGTCTGGAGACCTAAGGTCAGGTTTGCTAACTATCTCCATTAAAGCTACACCTGATCTATTTAAATCTACTAAAGTGTTTTGTGGGTCGACATCATGAATGCTTTTTCCTGCGTCTTGTTCTAAATGTAATCTTTCAATACCAATAGTTTTTTCACCTGAAGGTAAATCAAGTATGACAAAACCTTCACCAACTATTGGGTCTTTATATTGTGATATTTGATATCCTTGAGGAAGATCAGCATAAAAATAATTTTTCCTATCGAAAATTGATCTTTTATTAATCTTAGCCTTTAATCCTAATCCTGTTTTTACAGCTTGTTTAATACAAAACTCGTTAATTACAGGTAACATACCTGGAAAAGCAGCATCAACTAGGCTTACTTGAGTGTTTGGTTCTGCGCCAAATTTTGTTGGCGAACTAGAAAAAAGTTTTGATTCTGATAAAATCTGAGCATGTACTTCTAAACCAATTACTACTTCATAGTTGTTTTGGTTTCTTTTAATTATATAATTAGATTGTTTTTTTGACATTACAACCACCAATCATTCATTTTATTTTTAAACTTTATTTCTTGTTCTAAGGAATAAGCAATATTAAGAATATTTTGTTCGTCAAATGCTTTACCAATAATTTGTAGGCCCAGCGGGTAGTCCTTTTGATCATGACCTGCTGGAATGGAAATAGCAGGTAAGCCAGCTAAATTTATTGGAACTGTAAATATATCGTTTAAGTACATTGACACTGGATCATTTGTTTTTTCGCCAATTTTAAACGCTGAACTAGGAGTTGATGGAGTCAAAATTGCATCAACTTTTTTATATACATCATCAAAGTCATTTTTAATTAATCTTCTGACTTTTTGTGCTTTGAGGTAGTAAGCATCATAATAGCCTGAAGATAAAACATAAGTACCAATCATTATTCTTCTTTTAACTTCATTACCAAAACCTTCAGATCTAGTTTTTTCATACATATCAATTAAATTCTCTCCTTGTGATCTAAAACCATATTTTACTCCATCATATCTTGCTAAGTTTGATGACGCCTCAGCTGGAGCAACTATATAATATGTTGGTAAAGCGTAATTTGTGTTGGGTAGAGAAACGTCAATTATCTCAGCACCAGCATCCTTTGCTATATTAATTCCTTTTTGCCAAAGATCTTCAATTTCTTTAGGCATTCCATCTACTCTATATTCTTTTGGGATACCAATTTTTTTTCCTTTAATTGATTTATTTAATTTTTTAAAATGGTCTTCTCGCCTAAAGTTTATTGATGTTGAGTCTTTACTGTCATAAGAACTAATGACACTAAACAATAAAGCACAATCTTTAACATCACGAGTCATAGGGCCGGCCTGGTCAAGAGATGATGCAAAAGCTACTATTCCATATCTTGAACAACTACCGTAAGTAGGTTTTAAACCTACAGTGCCAGTAAATGAAGCAGGTTGTCGTATTGAACCACCTGTATCAGTACCTATTGTTGTTGGTGTAAGCTTTGCGGCGAGAGCAGAAGCTGAGCCACCAGAAGATCCTCCTGGTACTATCTTTTCACCAACGGGACTTTGCACATTTCCAAAAAAACTAGTTTCATTTGAAGAGCCCATTGCAAATTCATCACAATTAAGCTTACCTAAAAGAATAGCTCCTTCATTCCAAAGATTATTTGTTACCGTAGATTCGTATGTTGGTATAAAATTTTCTAAAATTTTACTGCCTGCAGTTGTTCTTATATTTTTTGTACAAAATAAATCCTTAACAGCAATAGGTATACCTGGAAGTTTTTTATCAAAGTTGGGTTTATTATCAAAATTATCAGCTTTTTTTAATGCACTTTCAAAATCTTCAGTAATATAAGTATTTAACTTTTTTGATTTTTCTGATCTTTCTATATATGTTTTTGTAATTTCTTTTGAAGATAAATCTTTTTTTTTAATTTTTTCAACTAAATCTACTAATGTGAGGTCCAAAATATTTGACATTATTCAACAACCTTTGGTACTACAAAAAAATCCTTATTTTCATCTGGTGAGTTTTTTAAAATTTGATCTCGTATATTTTGAGATTTTACTTCATCTTTTCTTAATTGAAGTTTAGTATCAACAACAGATGTTAGCGGTTTGGATTTAGATGTATCTAATTGATTTAATTTTTCAATAAACTCAAAAATAGAGTTTAAATCACTCTCTAATTTTTTAGCTTTTTCTTCATCAACAGATATTCTAGCTAATTTAGAAATTTTTTTTACTGTTTTAAGATCAATTGTCATATGATATTTAGATTATTGCAAAGTACCACTTAAGTATAAAATATACAATATGATCACTATTGAAGAGTTTAAAAAAAAACAAACCTCTAAAACAAGATTAATTGGATTAGATTTGGGTTCAAAAAGGATCGGCGTATCAATATGTGATGAAAGACAGTCTATAGCTACTCCTTTTAAAACAATCGATCGAATTAATACGTCTGATCTAGTGACTGAATTAAAAGAAATTATAAAAGAAAATAATATTAAAGGTATAGTTATAGGAAACCCAGTAAATATGGATGGTACTTTAGGATCCTCCGCTCAATCAGTTAAAGATATTTCATCAAATATATCTAAATTTATTGATTTGCCAGTTTTTCTTTGGGACGAAAGATTGTCAACGGTTGGGGCATTTAACCTATCTAGCCAGCTTGATGTAAATATTTCAAAAAAAATAAAAAAAATTGACGAAAATGCTGCTGCTTTCATACTTCAAGGCGCAATAGACTACTTAAATAATTAATACTTGCAATAATACCTCTTAATAGCTATAGAGTTAATTTTAATGGCAATAAATACAAAAAAAGCTATTAAAATATCTCAAAAACATCTGCTAGGTATTCAAGATCTTTCAATTTCTGATGTTAATTTAATCCTAAGTGAAGCAAAAAAATTTATTTTATTAAATAAAAGTAAAAATAAAAAAATTAATATTCTCAATGGGAAAACACAAATTAACTTATTTTTTGAACCTTCTACAAGAACGCAAAGTTCATTCGAGTTAGCTGGTAAGAGACTTGGTGCTGACGTTATGTCAATGAATATTACTAATTCAGCAATAAAAAAAGGCGAAACGTTAATTGATACTGCAATGACATTAAATGCAATGCATCCTGACATAATTGTAATTAGACACCAAGACTCAGGTGCAAGCAATCTTTTATCACAAAAAGTTAATTGCGCTGTGCTTAATGCAGGTGATGGAAGAAGGGAACATCCTACACAAGCATTACTAGACGCATTAACAATCATTGACCGTAAAAATAAAATACAAGGTTTAAAGATTGCAATATGCGGCGACATACTTCATTCGAGAGTCGCAAGATCAAATATTTATTTGTTAAATATGTTAGGTGCTGAAGTAAATATAGTAGCTCCTTCCAATTTACTTCCCAAAGACATTAATAAATTAGGAGTTAATACTTTTTCCAATATGAAAAAAGGACTAAAAGATTGTGATATTGTTATGATGCTCAGACTGCAAAATGAAAGAATGACAAGTTCTTTTTTATCTTCCAACAGAGAATACTATGAATATTATGGATTAACTCCAGATAAACTTAATGAAGCTAAAAATGATGCTCTGATAATGCATCCTGGTCCAATGAATCGAGGAATAGAAATAGATACAAAACTAGCAGATGATATAAATAAGAGTGTAATAAAAGAACAAGTTGAACTTGGAGTGGCTGTTAGAATGGCTTGTTTAAAAATTTTTTGTGAATAATGAAAAAAAAATATTTTCTTAATGCGAACGTAGTAGATCCTTATAATTCGATTGAGGAAATTGGAGGATTGATAGTTAGTGAAGAAGGAAAAATCGAAGCAATAGGTAAAAAAGTTAATAAAAACAATATCCCATCAAGGGAAAAATTTATTGATCTTAAGGAAAAATATGTCTTTCCTGGTTTGGTTGATATGAGAGTTTTTGTTGGAGAGCCTGGATACGAATATAAGGAAAATTTTAAAACTTTAAGTAATGCTGCTATAGCAGGCGGTGTTACATCTGTTGTCACAATGCCAAATACTAGTCCAGTTATTGATAATGTTTCTATAGTTGACTTTTTAAAAAGAAGAGGAAGAGATAAATCAAAAATTAATATTTTTCCAGCTGCATCTTTAACAAAAAATCTTGAAGGCGCAAATATGACAGAATTTGGTTTATTAAAAAAAAAAGGAATTATTGGATTTACTGATGGAAATAAAACTATTCAAAATACAAGATTAATGTCTAGGATTATGAAATCTGCTTATGATTTAGATTGTTTAATAATGCAACACGCAGAAGATCTTGAATTATCAAAAAATGGAATGGTGAACGATGGAATTATCTCTACAAAATTAGGGCTACAAGGAATTCCTGATATTGCTGAAAAAATCATTATTGAAAGAGACTTAACTTTGTTAGAAGATTTAAATTGTAGATATCATGTTTCTCAAATATCATCTTCTAAATCAGTTGATGTAATTGCTCAAAAAAAAGAAGTAGTTAATTTTACAACAGGCGTATCAATTAATAATCTATCATTAAACGAAAATGATATTGGTGACTTTAGGACATTTTTAAAACTATCTCCACCATTAAGAACTGAGGATGATAGAGTGTCGCTTATAAAAGGAATTAATAAAAATTTGATAGATGTAATTGTTTCTGACCATAAACCAGAGGATGAGGAGTCTAAAAGATTAACCTTTTCACAGGCAGCAACTGGAGCCTCAGGTGTAGAAACCCTTTTACCATTATCATTAGAGCTTTTTCATAATGGTTCAGTTAAATTGTTTAAATTAATTGAATTATTAACTAGTAATCCTGCAAAAATTTTAAAAATAAATAAAGGAAATTTATCGATTGGAAATGACGCAGACTTCTGCATTGTAGATATATACAAGCCATGGATTGTCAAAAAAGAAAAAATTATATCAAAATCTAAAAATACTTGTATTGATGATAAAAAGCTACAAGGACAAGTCGTAAATACTTTTGTAAAAGGTGAAGAGTTGTTTAAAATCTAAATATGGAATTAGCTTTAATTGTATTAATATCTTATTTTTTGGGGTCGATTCCTTTCGGTTTTTTATTAACAAAAATTATTTTAAATAAAGATATTAGAAAGATCGGTTCTGGTAATATAGGTGCAACAAATGCATTACGAACAGGAAACAAACTAATAGGTTACAGCACCTTAATTTTAGATATTTTAAAAGCGGTTATTCCAATTCTTTATATTAAAACACAATCTCCTGAATTTATATTTATTTCATCATTAGCTGTTTTTTTAGGTCATGTTTTTCCAATATGGTTAAAATTTAATGGTGGAAAAGGTGTTGCAACATATGTTGGGATTCTTTTTTGCATTAATTATATTTTAGGATTTTTTTTTATAGGTACATGGATTATAGTTTTTTTTATTTCTAAATACTCTTCCTTGTCTTCACTTTTGGCTTCTTTATTAATACCAATTTATTACTTTTACATCGATGTTGAGAATTATTATTTCTTTATAATAATGTTCATTCTAATTTTTTACACTCATAGAGAAAATATAAAACGCCTAAAAAATAATACTGAATCAAAGACAAAAATTTATTAATTTGACTATCTAAGTGTTTTATGTAGGTTCTCATAAAATGAACCTCGTCATAGTTGAAAGTCCTGCTAAAGCAAAAACAATAAATAAATATTTGGGTAGCAATTTTACAGTTCTAGCTAGCTATGGTCATATAAGAGACCTTCCATCTAAAAATGGTTCGGTTGACCCTGAAAATAAATTTAAAATGATATGGGAAGTAGACAGCTTTTCAAAAAAATATTTAAAAGAAATTACTGATGCTGCAAAGGACTCAGAAAAAATAATTCTAGCTACCGACCCAGATAGGGAGGGAGAAGCCATAGCGTGGCATGTTAAAGAATTTTTAAATGAAAAAAAATTACTAAAAGATAAAAAGATTGAAAGAGTTGTTTTCAATGAAATAACAAAAAAGGCTGTAACTAATGGAATTGAAAATCCACGACAAATAGAGTCACAACTTGTAGATGCTTATATGGCCAGAAGAGCACTGGATTATTTAGTTGGATTTAATATTTCTCCAATACTATGGACAAAGTTACCAGGATCAAAATCTGCAGGAAGAGTTCAATCTGTTGCATTAAAATTACTAACTGAACGTGAGCATGAAATTGAAGTTTTTAAGCCTTTAGAATTTTGGACTTTAAATTTAAATATTAATACCAATACTGATACAAAATTTGTTGCAAATCTTTTTCAACTAGATGGAAATAAAGTTGAAAAATTTTCATTTAAAAATAAAGAGGATATAAACTTAGCAATTAATAAAATTAAAGAGAAAAAATATAATATTTCTGAATTAACCTCAAAAATATACTCGAGAAACCCTTCAGGACCTTTTACTACATCAACTCTTCAACAATCAGCTTCAAGTAAATTAGGTTTTGGTGCGTCTAGAACCATGCAAATTGCTCAAAGACTTTATCAAGGTATTGATATAGAGGGTGAAACAATCGGTTTAATTACTTACATGAGAACGGATGGAACAAATATTTCTAAAGATGCAATAAATGTGTTTAGAGATTATATAGAAAGCAACTATGGAAAAGATTATTTACCTGATGAAGCAAACAATTATTCTGGTAAAAAAGCTAAAAACGCTCAAGAAGCTCATGAAGCTATCAGGCCAACTGATATAAGTAAATCTCCAAATCAAATGAAAAAATATTTGAGCACTGATCAAAATAAATTATATAACCTGATATGGTCGAGAGCTCTATCCTCACAAATGCAAACTGCTAAATTTGATAGAAAAACTATTTTAATAGAGTCTGAAGACTCCAAAAATATTTTAAAAGCTTCAGGTTCAGTTATTAAATTTGATGGTTTTTTAAAATTATATAAAAATGAAAATGATGATGAAGATGAAAAAATTCTTCCAAATGTAAATAAGGGTCCAGTTAATATTGAAAGTTTTATCGACGAACAACACTTTACTCAGCCACCGCCAAGATATTCTGAGGCTAGCCTCGTTAAAAAACTTGAAGAACTTGGTATAGGTAGACCATCAACATATGCAAGTATAATATCTGTAATATCTAATAGAGGTTATGCCGATATTGTAAATAAAAGGTTCTTTCCAACAGACAGAGGAAAGTTGATTTCAGCATTTCTTGAAAAATTATTTACTAAATATGTTGATTATAGTTTCACAGCAAAACTAGAGGATCAACTCGATGAAATAACAGCAGGAAATGAAGATTGGGTTAAAGTGCTCGAGGAATTCTGGATTGATTTCAACAAAAATGTTTCGAGTGTAAAAGAGAAAAGAACAAGAGAAGTTTTAGATCTTTTAAACGAAAGTCTTGGAACACTTATATTTGAAACGGACAGTGATGGAAAAATAGATCGAAAATGTAAATTATGTAACAGTGGACAATTAAGTTTAAAAAATAGCTTTCGTGGTGGCGCTTTTATAGGGTGTTCAAATTATCCAGACTGTAAATTTACACGACCATTATCCAAAGCAAAAGCAGCAGAACAAATAAATTTAGCTGAACCAAAATTACTAGGAAAAACAAATGATGGTAAGGATATATATCTTAAAAATGGAAGATTTGGTCCATATTTACAATATGAAATTATTCCAGAGACACTTGAGGAAAATAAAAAAAAGAAAAAAAAGAAAAAAATAACTAATGACAACTTAAAAAATGTTTCTATACCAAAAGGTATATCAATTGACTCAATTGATGTTGATAAAGCAAAATTTTTATGTTCACTACCAAAAATTTTAGGAGTTAATCCTGAGAATGGAAAAGAAATTACTTTAAATTCTGGTAGATTTGGCCCCTATCTTAAATGTGAAAATAAATCAGCAAGATTAGAAAACGTTGATGAAATTTTTACAATTGGTTTAAACAGAGCTATAACTTTAATAGCTGAGGCTAAACCAGGAAGAATATCATCATCTCTTATAAAAGATCTTGGGGAACATCCGGAAGACAAAAAGCCGGTAAGAATAATGAAGGGTCAATATGGACCATATATTAAGTATAAGTCCTTAAATGCTACAATTCCAGAAGAGAAAGATCCTACAGAAGTAACAATGGAAGAGGCGCTAATATTAATTGAGAAAAGAAGAGAATACGATAGAAATAAGAGAAAAGGAAAAAAAAAATAATGAAAAAATTTATATATATAATTATTGCTTCCATGTTAACAATTAACTTTGCAGTAGCTGAAGAAAAGAAAAAATGTTCTGAATTTAAAAAATTATCAAAAGAGCATCTGCTATGCAAAGCAAACCAAATCAAAGAAGGTGTTAAAAACTTTTCTGTAACAGATGATATTAAAGTTGATGGAAAATCTGTAAATGAAATTATTAAAAAGAAATGAGTGTCGAGGAAAATTTAAAAAAAAATAATATCAAACTTCCTAAAGCTGCTGAACCAGTAGGTGCATATGTGGCAACAAAGATAGCTGGTAGTTTTTTATTTATATCTGGACAAATTTCTATGAATGAAAATGGTGAACTTATTAAAGGAAAACTAGGTAAAGACTTAAATGTAGATAATGGTTACAAGGCTGCTGAAAGATGTGCCTTAAGTTTAGTAGCTCAAGCAAAAAAAGCATGTAATGATGATTTAAGTAAAATTAAATCATGTATAAAGTTGACTGGTTTTGTAAATTCAATTGATCAATTCACCGATCAACCAAAAGTTATAAATGGTGCATCTGATACGATTTCAAAAATTTTTGGTGAATTAGGGATGCACACTCGTGCTGCTGTAAGTGTCAATAGTTTACCTTTAGGTGTTGCTGTTGAAGTAGATGCAGTATTTGAGTTAAATTAATTAATTACCTGCCAATACCAAAATATTTTACTTTGTCTTTTTTAATTTTATCATAAGATAAAATATTCCGCATATCATAAATAATAAAATTTTTTTTATTTGACAATTTTTTATAATTTAAGGATTTAAAATCATTCCATTCAGTATGTATTATTATTAAATCTGCATCTAAACATGCATCTTTAATACTTTGGCTATTAAAAACATTTTTATTTTTAGCAAATTCTTTTTTGTAACCAGTTGGATCATAATATTTAATTATGGCTCCTTTTTTTTGATAAACTAGGTATCATTTTCAAACTTGATGACTCTCTCATATCATCAGTGTTCGCTTTAAAAGTAACACCTAAAAAAACTAATTTTTTTATTCTTTATTTTGTTTTTAAGAATTTTCGAAACTCTTAATAATAATAATTTTGACCTATTTTTGTTTGATGCAATAACACTTTTTATTATAGATAAATCTGTTTTAAATTTGCTAGCTGTATCAACAATAGCTCTTGTATCCTTAGGAAAACATGAGCCACCATAAGCTGGTCCAGCTCTTAAAAATCTTCCACCTATTCTCTTATCAAGGCCCATTCCTATCGAAACATCTTCAACGTTTACGTTAGTTTTTTCACATAAATTTGCTATTTCATTTATAAATGAGATTTTCGTAGCTAAAAAAGCATTAGACGCATATTTAATTAATTCTGCTCCACGCCTAGATGTGTTTATATATTTTGCACCTTTAGATATTAATGGAGAATAAAGTGACTTTAAAATTCTATTACTTTTTTTATTAGATGTTCCAACAATAATTCTATCAGGATAAGTGAAATCTCTAATAGCTTCTCCTTCTCTTAAAAATTCTGGATTTGAAACTACAGAAAATAATTTTCTTTTTACTTTTTTCGAAATAATTTTTTCTATTTGATCTCCTGTTGCGACTGGTACAGTTGATTTGTTAATTATAATTTTTGAAGATTTAATATTATAGCTTATCTCTTTTGCTGCATTAAATATTTGACTTAAGTCTGCTGCATTCGTATTTTTTTTCGTTGGTGTGCCAACGCATAAAAAAATAAGATTCGACTTTTGTATAGCTTCTGAAATATTCGTAGTAAAAGATAATCTGTTTGCTTTATAATTTTTTTTAACTAATTCACTTAAACCAGGCTCATAAATAGGTATAATTCCTTTTTTTAATTTAGAGATTTTTTCGATATCCTTGTCAACACAAATAACTTCATTTCCCAAATCAGAAAAACATACTCCACTTACAAGTCCAACATAGCCAGTTCCTATCATACATAATTTCATATTTTGGAAATCTCCAATGATGATTTTATATATCCTTCCATTGTACCGCAGTCTAGATATTTACCTTTAAAGTTATGTGCTATGAATTTATCTCCATCAGTAATTAATCTTCTAATTGCATCAGTTATATGTATTTCTTCGCCTTTACCTTTTTTTTGATTTTTTAATTTATCAAATATTTTTTTTGGTAAAATATATCTACCAATAACCGCATTATTTGAGGGAGCAGATTTAATATCGGGTTTTTCTATAACATCTTTTATATAAAAATTATTTTGATTAATTTTTTTCTTTTTTGAATAAATACCCCATCTGTTAACTGTTTTTCTTTTAACTTTCATGCTAGCCATTATTGAGCATTTCTTTTTATTGTGTATGGATATCATATCTTTAGAACAATTTCTTTTTATTATCAAATCATCTGGTAGAAGCATTAAAAAAAAATTGTCTTTAATAATATTTTTTGTTTTTAAAACAGCATCGCCAGTACCTTTAGGTTCATTTTGATATACAAATTTTATAATTTTTTTTAAATTTTTAATTTTTTTATATTCTTTGATTATTCTTTGATCTTTTTTTTTGTTTATAATTTTTTTATAAAATTTATCATTATAAAAGTATTTTTTAATAATTTTTTTTTTATTTGATATAATAAAAATAATTTCCTTAATGCCTGCATCAAGACACTCATCTAAAATATACTCAATTCCTGGTTTACCATTTATTGGCAAAAGTTCTTTTGCAAATACACTTGTTAAAGGCAAAAGCCTTGTACCTAGTCCAGCCAATGGTATTATTGCTTGTCTAATCATTAGAGTGTATTAATTAAATGAAGTACCATAAATGAGAATTTTTAAAAGTATAAATAAATTAAACAAAGAAGTTAATTTTAAGGCAAATATTGGTTTTGTTCCTACGATGGGTGCGCTTCATAATGGTCATATTTCTCTAATTAAATCATCTAAATCTAAGTGTAATAAAACTCTTGTAAGTATATTCATAAATCCTTCACAATTTAACAAAAAAAAAGATTATAAATCCTATCCAAGAAATATTAAAAAAGATATTGCGATTCTTAAAAAGTTAAAAGTCGACTATTTGCTGATTCCGAAGAATAAAGATATTTACTTAAATAAAAAAAGTATGAAAATTAAAATATATCAAAAAGATAAAGTTTTATGTGCTAAATTCAGAAAAGGTCACTTTGAGGGAGTATTGGCAGTAATTAAGCAGTTTTTATTACATATTAAAGCTAAATATATTTTTTTAGGTAAGAAAGATTATCAGCAAATACATCTTATTAAAAAATATGTAATTAAAAAATATAGCACCAAAATTATTTCCTGTAATACTATTAGGCTTAATAATTCATTGCCCTGTTCATCAAGAAATTTTTTACTTTCAAAAAAAGATATTAAAAAAGCTTCATCTGTATCATTAATGCTTAAAAATTTTCATAACACTATAAGAAAAAAAATGTCTAATAAGAAGAAAATTAACGATTTAAGTAAAAAAATTAAATCTTTAAAAATTAAAATTGAATATTTAGAAATAAGAAATAAAATCAATTTTACAAGAAAATTTACTAAATCTAATTTTAAAATTTTTATATCTTTTTATATAAATGGAGTGAGACTTATAGATAATTTTTAGTTAAACATAAAAAAAATAAGCTCCTATGCCTAAAAAAGACAGGAAACCTATTACATCAGTTATAGTAGTGACAAAAACACTTGATGCTATGGCTGGGTCAATATTGAATTTTTTAAGTGTTATTGGTACTAATATACCAAATAGTCCTGCTACAATCATATTTAAAACCATAGAAATTGAAATTATAATTGATAACTTAACGTCTTCAAACCATATTTGAACAATAATTGCACTTATTACAGCAAATATAATTCCATTTAATATGCCAATTGAAAATTCTTTTAAAATATTTTGATTAAAATTATTTTTTGTAAGTTCGTTGGTAGCAATTGTTCTTATTGTTACAGCAAGTGTTTGCATGCCAGCATTTCCTCCCATCGATGCAACTATTGGCATTAAAAATGCTAAAGCAACCATTTGTTCAATTGTAGCACCAAATAGACTAATTACCCAAGTTGCTAAGAATGCAGTTAATAAATTTAATAATAACCAATTAAATCTTCTTTTAGTTTTTTTTAATACACCGTCGGTGATTTCTTCATCACCAACACCTGCTAATCTCAAAGCATCTTCCTCCGCTTCTTCTTTTAATACAGTCAACACATCATCGCTTGTAATCATGCCTACCAATTTATTATTTCTATCTACTACACATGCTGAGTTAAGATTATAATTTTCAAATAAATGTCCAACTTCTTCTCTATCCATATCAACAGGTATAGATAATTGACTTTCGTTCATTATAGAAATCATTTTAGACTCTCTTGAAGTTCTTAAAACTTTTGAAGAAGGTACTGTTCCAATTGGTTTAAATTCATTATCGACTATAAAAATTTCTAAAAACTCCTCTGGAAGATCTTTATTTTCTCTCAAATAGTCTATAGTTTGACCTACAGACCAATTACTAGGAATTGCAGTAAATTGTCTTTGCATTATTCTTGCCGCTGTATCTTCTGGATAACTTAAACTTTCCAATAACGCAAAACGATCTTTGGGGGGCAATGAACTCAGTATATTATTTTTATTTTTCTCATCTATATTTTCTAATATCTGAATTGAATCATCAGAATCTAAGTTTTTTAAAATAGTTACTATTGATTCGGATGATAAGAATTTAATTATTTCTTTTTGAATTGATTCATTAAGTTCAACAAAAATTTCTGGATCAATTTTAAAGTTATTTAATTTAATTAAACTTTCACGGTCGCTTTCATTTAAATGCTCTATAATATCAGCTGCATCAGCTGGATGCATTTCCTTAAATGAATTATTAATAAATGATGCATCATTATTAGCTATTTTGTCAGTAACAACTCTGATGTACTCCTTATTAAATTCAAAATTGACTTTTTTATCTTTTAATTTTTTAATTAAAGTCATAAATTTACCTATAATTTATTAGGCACTATTAATACATAATTCATATAATACAATTTATTAATGAGTATAGAGATCAAAAAGAGCAAAAAACCCATAGAATACTCAAAAGCAATAAGCTTTCTTGAGAGTAGGATAGATAAAATTCTAAATAAAAAAGAAAAGGAATTAATATGGATATTGGAACATCCGTCTATTTACACTGCAGGAACTAGTTCTAAAGAAAACGAAATCATAGACAAGTCAATAAATTTACATAAAACAAATCGAGGAGGTAAAATTACTTACCATGGACCTGGTCAATTAATTTGTTACTTTGTTTTAGATTTAGACAAAAGAAATAAAGATATCAGAAAACTTATCAAAAACATTGAAAGTACAATTATAAAAACACTTAAAGAGTATAAAATTACATGCTTTTCTGATAGAAAAAATATTGGAATTTGGATTAACCATAACAAAAAAATAAAAAAAGTTGCCGCAATAGGAATTAAAGTTAAAAAATGGGTAGCGTATCATGGTTTTTCAATTAATATTAATGTAGATTTAAAAAATTACAAAAAAAATCATACCATGCGGAATTAAAGATAAGGATATAACCAATCTCCAATCGATAAAAAAACAAAGCTATAAAAATTTAGGTAAAAAAATAGTAAGAAATTTAATTGCTAAATTTAAAATTTAACTTTTTAATTTTTAATAAATTCTTAAAATAGTCAGGCAATAATCCAGTGTATGTAAATTTTTTATCCTTAATAATAAATTTTAATTGATAAGAATGAAGCATTAAATTTTTATTCATTCCTTTAAATTTGTATCCTAAATTATATTTTTGATCACCATAAATTGGATGTCCTATTGAATAAAGTTGTTTTCTTAACTGATGCTTGCGACCAGTTATAGGTTTCATTTGAACAAGGCTACATAATGAGTTTTTATCTAAAACTTTATAAATTGTTTTAGCTTTTTCAATAATAGCTTTATTATTTTCATATCTAGTCAAATCAAAGTTCCACTCTCCAGAATTTTTTAATAACTCACCGTGGCAAATTGCTAGATAAGTTTTGTGAACTTTTCTCAATCTAAATAAAGATGTAAAAAGTTGTGCTGTTTCTCTATTTTTCGCTATAATAAAGATTCCAGAAGTATCTTTGTCTAAACGATGTACTGAAAAAGGTTTTGAATTAGAAAAAATTTTACTTTTAGCAAAAATATCAATTAAGTTTTTTTTAGATTTAGTTCCCCCTTGAACTGGTATACCGGATTTTTTATTTAAAATTATAAAATCTTCATTATTATCTACAATTAAATCTTCGTTTGACTTTATTGTAGATTTTGTTGGGTTAAATTCTGTTTTTTTTTTAATTATACCTATTTTAAAATTAAAATTATACAAATCTATTTTGTCGTTAATTTTAGTTTTATATGAACTTTTAATCTTTTTTTTATTTATTTTAATGTTTCCATTTCTTAAATTTTTTTCAATAAGTCCTTGTGGTAGCTGACCAAATTTTTTTCTAATCCATCTATCTATACGCATATTGCTATACGCTTGATCAACGTAGAAATTCTTTTTCATTAGTGTTTTTATTTTTAATTAGACTTTTACAGATTTTTTTTGATCTTTGGGTTCTTTTTTTTGATCTGTTGTTATTTTTTCTTTTTTCTTTTTATCTACTCTCTTAGCCTCTAAATCTCTATCAATAAACTCAATTATTGCCATTGGTGCATTATCACCATATCTAAATCCGGCTTTTACTATTCTTGTGTATCCTCCTTTTCTATTTTCATATCTTTTTGAAAGGGTTTTTTTAACTTTATTCATTGATTTGGCGTTTTGTAGTTTTGACATCAACAACTTGCTTGTTTGTAAATTTACTTTCTTTCCCAATGTTATTATTTTATCTGCTTGGGGTTTTAGAAATTTAGCCTTTGGTAATGTCGTTGTTATTTGTTCATACTTAATTAGTGAATTAAGCATATTTTTTAATAAAGCTTTTCTGTGCTCAGAAGTTCTATTAAGTTTTTTGTTAACTAAACCGTGTCTCATAAATTAGATTGCTTCTTCAAGTTTTTTCGACATTTCGGCTATATTATCAGGAGGCCAATTAGGAATTTCCATTCCTAGATATAACGACATTCCAGTTAAAACTTCCTTAATTTCATTCAACGATTTTCTTCCAAAGTTTGGTGTTCTTAACATTTCACCTTCAGATTTTTGAACCAAATCACCTATATAAATAATATTATCATTTTTAAGACAATTCATAGATCTAACTGATAATTCTAACTCATCAACTTTTCTTAACAAGTTTTTGTTAAACTCAGGTTCTGAAGGTTTTTCTCTTACAATTACTTCTTGTGGTTCATCGAAATTAACAAACATGTTAAGTTGATCTTGAAATATTCTTGCAGAGTAAGCAACTGCATCCTCAGCAGATATTGATCCATTTGTTTCTACTTCCATAGTAAGTTTATCGTAATCAAGTGCTTTGCCTTCTCTCGCGGTGCTAACAGAATAAGAAACTTTTTTAACAGGACTAAACAAAGAATCTATAGGTATTAATCCTAGAGGTGGGTCTTCTGGTTTATTCATTGAAGCCGGAACATACCCTTTTCCCGTACCAACTGTCATTTCCATGTGGAAATTTGTGTTTTCATCTAAATTACAAATCACCAAATCAGGGTTTAATATTTGTATATCTGTAACCTGAGTTATATTTGAAGCTTTGATTTCACCTGGACCTTTTACATCTAAAACAAGTTTTTTAACTCCCTCGAAAGAACTTTTAAGAGCTAATGATTTAACATTTAAAACAATATCAGTTACATCTTCTCTAATTCCTTTAATTGACGTAAACTCATGTAAAACACCATCTATTTGTATAGCTGTAACTGCTGCGCCTCTTATGGAAGACAGAAGTATTCTTCTTAAAGTATTTCCCAAAGTTAAGCCATATCCCTTTTCTAATGGTTCAGCTATTATTTTTGCATATGACTTGTCATCACTAAGTTGAACATCAAGTTTTCCTGGTTTAATTAATGACTTCCAATTTTTAATATTAACATCGGCTGTTTCCATTACACTCTCCTTCTTTTTGGTGGCCTAGTACCGTTATGTGGCATAGGTGTTGTATCTTTAATTGAAATAATTTTGAAACCTCTAGCTTGAAGAGCTCTTAGAGCGGTCTCTCTACCAGATCCTGGTCCTTTGACCTCTACAGATAGCACTTTCATTCCACACTCAAGTGCTTTTGTTGCGGCAGCGTCAGCAGCAATTTGTGCTGCATATGGTGTAGATTTTCTTGATCCTTTAAAACCTTTTTGACCTGATGAGGCCCAAGATATTACATTTCCGCTAGTATCAGCAATTGATATAATCGTATTATTAAATGTTGATTGTACATAAGCTATACCGTTTAAAATATTTTTCTTTACTTTCTTTTTTTTTGAATATGTGCTTTTTTTAACAACTTTAACTGTTTTTTCTTGTATTTGTTCTTGCTTATTTTTTTTTTCTTCTTTTGCCATAATTATTTTTTGAGTGGTGTTAATTTTTTACCAGCAATTGCAATCGCTTTTCCTTTTCTAGTTCTCGCGTTGCATCTAGTTCTTTGTCCTCTAACAGGAAGTTTTTTTCTATGTCTTGACCCTCTATAGCTTGCTAAATCTATTAATCTTTTTATATTAAGAGAATATTCTCTTCTTAGATCACCTTCTACTTTAAAATTTTGGTCTATATACTCTCTTATTTTTAAAATTTGATCATCTGTAAGTTCGTTGACTCTCTTTGATTTTGGAATTTCTAATGCGTTACAAATTTGTTTAGAAAATTTATGACCTATTCCATATATATATGTAAGTCCAATTTGAACAATTTTATTTTGTGGTATATTTACACCTGCAATACGAGCCATATTTTTGAGAATAAATTTAGCCTTTTATATAAGAAGATGATTCAATGTCAATGTCTTATACCTTAAGTATTTCCTCAATTTTATGAGAAATATCGTTTATTTCCATTGATCCATCAACTTCATGAAAATTTTTGTTTTTTGTATAATAATCTAAGACAGGTTTGGTAGCTATCATGTATGTATCATATCTTTTTAAAATAGTTTTAGCATCGTCATCTGATCTTTTTTTCCAAAATTTTTCTTTTTTCGATTCTTTTTATAATTGCTTCTTTATTTACATTAAGAAAAAATATGAAGTCTATTTTTTGATTAGACTTTATCAATAAACTTTCTAAGTTTTTAGCTTGATTTATAGTTCTGGGATAACCATCAAAAATTAGTTTGTTCATTTTTTTTTCATCAAATATTGTTTTTTCAAGAAGTTTATTTACAATTTCGTCTTCAACGAATTTTCCATTATTCATATTGTTAATAATTTTTTTACCAATTTCTGAATCTTTTTTAATTTCTTCTCTCAACATATCTCCTGTTGATACTTGAAAGCTATTTAATTTTTTTACTAGATTTTTAGCTTGTGTGCCTTTTCCAGCACCAGGAGGTCCAAAAATTATTATATTCACTTAACTATTTTCCAAACTTAGTTTTTTTAATTAACTGTTCATATTGAGAACTCATTAATCTTGTCTGTATTTGTGTTACTGTATCAATGGCAACAACTACTACAATCAAGATTGATGTACCTCCTAAATAAAAAGGTATAGGGTAATTTGCTATTAAAAATTCCGGCATTAAACAAACTAATGTCAAGTACAAAGCACCTATGGTAGTTAATTTAGTTAAAATATTATCTATATATAAAGCAGTATTTTCACCTGGTCTTATTCCTGGAATAAAACCTCCATATTTTCTTAAATTATCAGCAGTTTCGTTTGGGTTAAATGTTATTGATGTATAAAAAAAAGTAAAAAAAATTATTCCTGAAGCATAAAGTAACATATACAAAGGTTGCCCTTGAGTAAAAAATGAAGAAATATTTAAAAATGAATCGCTTTCACTAAAATTAAAATTAGAAAAAGTAACTGGTAATAAGAGAAGTGCTGAAGCAAATATTGCAGGTATAACGCCAGCTTGATTAATCTTTAATGGTAGATGTGATGATTCGCCTCCATACATTTTGTTTCCCATTTGTCTTTTTGGATAATTAATTAAAATCTTTCTAAGAGCTCTTTCCATAAAAACTATAAACATGATCGTTAGAATTAGTAAAATGAAAATAAAAATTATCATCAAGGTTGATATTGCACCGGTTCTACCAAGTTCAAATGTTGTTACAAGTGCACGTGGAATTTCAGCTACTATTCCTGAAAAAATTATTAGAGAAATACCATTACCAATTCCTCTTTGAGTAATTTGTTCACCTAGCCACATTAAAAATATAGTACCAGCAACTATGGTGGTTACCGTTGTAACTTTAAAAAAAGTTCCTGGATTAATAACTAAATTCGCAGATGATTCTAATCCAACCGATAAACCATAACCTTGAACCATTGCTAAAAATACTGTTCCATATCTTGTTATTTGAGATATTTTTTTTCGTCCTACTTCACCTTGACTCTTTAGGTTCTTAAAATAATCAGATACCCCTGTCAAAAGCTGAACAATAATCGATGATGATATATAAGGCATGATACCTAACGCAAAAATTGCCATACGACTTATTGCTCCACCTGCGAACACATTAAACATTCCAAGAAGTCCTTTTTGGTTACCTTCCATTAAAATTTTAAGTTGCTCTGGGTCAATTCCTGGTAATGGAACAAATGTCCCAAATCTATAAACTGATAAAATTAAAATAGTAAATATTATTCTATTTTTAAGATCATCTGAATGTGAATTTGTGCTCATATGCTGATAAAATTATTTCTTATTAATTTGAAATGATGCACCTATTTTTTCTAATTTTTTAGCAGCCGAAGCTGATATCATATCAGCTTCAATACTTATTTTGTTTTTAATTTCCCCTTTTCCTAAAATTTTTAATTTTTTTGAATTTTTATTAATTATTTTTAATTTTTTTAATATAGTAATATTTACAGTGTCGTTTGTATTTAAAGTTTTTTTTTCAATAAAAGTTTGAATTTTATCAAGATTTAACTCAGCAACTTTTGTTTTTTTAAATTGATTAAAACCTCTTTTAGGAAGTCTTCTGTACAATGGCATCTGCCCACCCTCAAAACTTTTTACAGCTACACCAGATCTAGATTTTTGTCCTTTATGTCCTCTTCCAGATGTTTTTCCTTTACCTGATCCAATACCTCTTCCTACTCTCATTTTTTTTCTTAAAATTTTCCCTGATGTATTTAATGAAGTCATGATCCTCTTTTTTCGACTATTTCAGAAATTTTTTTATTTCTAATTGTTGATATGTGTTTAGGTGAGTTTTGTGCAGTAAGTGCTTTAATAGTCGCTCTTATAACGTTATGTGGATTGGCTGTACCCATAGATTTTGCAACTATATCTCGTATACCCAATACTTCACATACAGCTCTAACTGGTCCACCTGCAATTATACCTGTGCCTTTAGGAGCTGCTCTCAATTTTATTTTTCCTGCGCCATCTTTACCATAAATATCATGGTGAATTGTTCTTCCTTCTCTTAATGGAATCTGTATAAGTTTTCTTCTTGCCATTTCATTAGCCTTTTTAATAGCATCAGGTACTTGTTTAGCTTTGGCATGCGCAACTCCAATTTTGCCACTTTGATTTCCTACTACCACTAATGCAGAAAATCCAAATCTTCGACCACCCTTAACTACTTTAGTGATTCTGTTTATATGAACTAATTTTTCTAATATATCGTCTTTTTTCTTTTCCATAATCTAAAAATCCATTCCGTTCTTTCTTAACACCTCGGCAAAAATTTTTACTCTACCATGATACTTGTATATGCCCCTATCAAAATAAACTTTCGTTATTTTTTTTTCCTTTGCAATAGTTGCTAGTCTTTCTGCTACCGCTTTAGATAGATCAGATTTGTTTTTAACATTTAAACTTTTAATATCTTTTTGGACTGAAGATGCAGAAAATAAAGTTTTTTTATTTTTATCATCAATTACTTGGGCTGAAATATTTTTGGTCGATCTAGAAACGCACAAGCGAAATCTATTAGATTTTGCTACTTTTTTTAATTTATTTTTTACTCTAAATTTTTTTCTATCTGATGTTGTAATTTTCATTATTTCTTTTTTCCTTCTTTTCTAATTATATATTGATCTTTTTCCTTTATACCTTTGCCTTTGTAGGGTTCGGGTGGTCTTAATGATTTTATTTCTGATACAACCATTCCAACTTGTTGCTTATCATAACCACTTATTTTAAGAGTTGTTTGTTTTTCAACAGCTATTTTAACTCCATCAGGAATATCAAAATTAATGTCATGGCTAAAACCCAATTGCATATTTAATTGTTTACCCTTAAGAGCCGCTCTAAAACCAACTCCAACTAATTCAAGTGTTTTTTCATAACCTTTGCTGATTCCTATAATTGCATTGTTTAATAAACTTCTATTCATTCCCCATAATCTTTTTGTATTTTGGTCTATTTTTTTTGGTTTTATTGATATTTCCTTGCCCTCATCTATCTTTAAATCAAAAGTATCTAAGTCAATATTAAGAGTCGTTTTTCCTAATGGTCCATCCATATTAAGAACAGATCCGTTTAATCCAACTTTTACTTTTTCCGGTATCAAAATATTAATTTTACCAATCTTTGACATTAAAACACCTTACAGATTATCTCGCCACCAACTTTTTGCTTTCTTGCATCTATATCAGTCATTACTCCTTTGGGCGTTGAAATTATTGCTATTCCTAATCCATTATTTATCTTTGGAAGACTTTCTGCGCTTGAAAAAATTCTTCTACCCGGTTTTGACACTCTCTCAATCGTGCTAATAACAGGACTTCCAGAATGGTATTTTAAGTTGATTGATAAAGTTGGCTTTTTTTCAACATTATTAATTTTATAATCAACTATATATCCCTCACTTTTCAAAACTTCAGAAATTTTAACTTTAAAATTTGAAGAAGGTAATTCTACAATTTTATTATTACGCATTTGTGCATTTTTAATTCTTGCTATCATGTCACCTATTGGATCGCTTAAACTCATAATTTCCTTTCTACCAGCTAGATTTTATCATTCCTGGAATTTTTCCTTGTAAACCTAATTGCCTTAATGCAATTCTTGATATTTTTAGTTTTCTATAAACACCATGTGGTCTACCTGTTATTTGACATCTATTCATAACTCTATTTTTCGCTGAATTTCTTGGTAACTTTGAAAGTTTTTGTTGTGCTTTAAATCTTTCTTCTAGTGGAAGTTTTTTATTCATAATTATATCCTTGAGTAATTTTCTTTTTTTTGAAAATTTATTAGAAAGTTTTATTCTTCTATTATTTTTATTAATTGCACTTAACTTAGCCATATTTAATTATCTCCTTTTGTTTTGAATGGAAAATTTAATTTTTTTAACAACTCAAGACTGTGTTCATTAGAATTAGAATTAATTACTATAGTTATATCTAAACCTCTTATTTTATCTACTTTATCAAAATTTACCTCTGGAAAAATTATATGCTCTTTAACACCAAATGTATAATTACCAAATTTATCAAATCCTTTTGTAGATAAACCTCTAAAATCTTTAATTCTAGGTAAAGCAATATTTACTAGTCTATCTATAAATTCGTACATTCTATTTCTTCTTAAAGTAACTTTTAATCCTGAATTTGTACCTTTTCGTGTTTTAAAATTAGATATAGATTTTTTAAATTTAGTTATAACAGGTTTTTGGCCAGCAATATTTGATAAATCTGCTTCGCATGACTTAATAATCTTTGAGTCATTTCCGTCTAAACCTAAACCCATATTTATAACAACTTTTTCTAGGATTGGTGTCATATATAGATTTTTTAATCCATATTTTTCTTTCAAAGAAGGTTGAATTTCTTTAACAAAAAGTTCTTTTAATCTTGTTACCATATTTATTTTTTAACCTCTTTTTGTTTATTTTTTTTTTCTTCATTAATTATTGATAAGTTTGAAATATCAAGAAAGTTTTCTTTTGAAATAATCCCACCTTTTTTTTCTTTAGTGCTTTTAACATGTTTCTTTACAAGATTTACTCCTTTTACTTTAGCTCTGTTATTTGCTCTATCTATCTCAATTATTTCTCCTTCTTTTTTTTTATCTTTGCCAGCTAAAATTTTTACTCTATTACCTTTTTTAATCATTTTTATAATACCTCTGGAGCAAGTGAAATTATTTTCATTTGTCCTCTGTTTCTAAGTTCTCTTGTAACAGGTCCAAATATTCTAGTGCCAACAGGTTCACCTTTTTCATCAACAAGAACTGCAGCATTATTGTCAAATTTAACTTTAGATCCATCCTCTCTATGAATACCTTTTTTAACTCTAACAACAACTGCCTTATGAACTGTTCCCTTTTTAACTTTTCCTTTAGGAATGGCTTCTTTTACAGCTATTACAATCGTATCTCCAATACTAGCATATCTTCTTTTAGATCCACCAAGAACTTTAATGCATTCAATTTTTTTTGCTCCAGTATTATCTGCAACTAGTAATTCAGTTTGAACTTGTATCATTTTTTAACCTCAACAACTTGAAATTTTTTATTTTTAGAAAATGGTTTACTTTCAATAATTGAAACCTTATCTCCATTTTTAAAAGTATTTTTTTCATCATGCGCATTATATTTTTTTTTAACTTTAATAATCTTTTTTAGAATAGGATGTTGATATTTTCTCTCAACAAGAACTGTAATTGTTTTGTTAGGTTTATCACTCACAACTACTCCTGATAGAATTTTTTTAGGCATTTATTTTTCCTCTCACGAGTGTTTTTAACCTAGCAATAGTTTTTTTAGTCTCACTAGTTTTTGATGTGTTTGTTATTTGTGAATTTATTTTTTGAAACCTCATGTTAAAAAGATCTTTCTTCATTTTATCTATGTTTTTAATAATTTGAGGTTTTGTTAATTTTTTTTAATTCTTTTTTTTTCATTAAGATATCCTCTTTATAAATTTTGTTTTAATTGGGAGTTTTGCCGATGCTTTATATAAAGCTTCTCTAGCTACTATCTCAGTAACACCGTCAATTTCAAACAAAATTCTACCGGGTTTTACTCTGCATGCCCAAAACTCGGGTGATCCTTTTCCTTTACCCATTCTTACTTCGACTGGCTTTTTTGAAACAGGAATGTTTGGAAATATTCTTGTCCATACTCTACCTTGTCTCTTCATATGTCTTGTTAAAGCAACTCTTGCTGCCTCTATTTGTTTTCCTATAACTCTGTCTGGAGACATTGCTTTTAAAGCATATGCTCCATAATTAATAAAATTTGCTCTTGAAGCAGTTCCATGGATTCTTCCTTTATGAGCTTTTCTAAATTTTGATCTTGTTGGTTGTAACATGTTTATTTTTTATTAGTCTCTTGACTAAACTCCTTTGTAAAAATTTCCCCTTTATAAATCCAAACTTTTATCCCAATTATTCCATATGTTGTTAAAGCTTCAGATTCAGCATAGTCGATATCCGCTCTTAACGTGTGAGAAGGTATGCTGCCATCTCTTAGCCATTCGGTTCTTGCTATTTCGTTTCCACCTAATCTACCGCTTATAGAAACTTTAATACCTTTAGCTCCCAATCTTAATGCTGACTGCATGGCTCTTTTCATTGCTCTTCTGTATGAAATTCTTTTTACCAATTGCTGTGCAATATTTTCTGCAACTAAAAAACTATTTGTTTCAGGTTTTTTAACTTCCTTTATGTTCAATGTTACATCGTTAGAGGTTATATTTGATAATTTACTTTTAATTTTTTCTATATCACTGCCTTTTTTACCAATTACAAAACCAGGTCTTGATGTATATATAGTTACAAAGCATTTTTTTGCAGTTCGTTCTATCATAACTTTAGAAACACCAGAATTTATTACATTTTTTTAAATATACTCTCTAATTTTAAAATCTTCGATCAAGTAGTTACCAAAATCTTTTTTCTTAGCATACCATACAGAGTCCCAACCTCTGTTTATACCCAGTCTTAAACCTATTGGATTAACTTTTTGTCCCATGACTCTCCATTATTTTTTTTTCAGATAGAATTATCGTTACGTTTGAATAAGGCTTGATAATTGGCGCCGCTCTTCCTTTTGCTCTCGCTCTAAATCTTTTCATGACTATTTGTTTTCCGCAATACGCTTCTTTTACTACTAAATTGTCAATGTCGTATTGATAATTATTTTCAGCGTTTGCTATAGCAGACGAAATTGTTTTCTTAATATCTTTAGAAATTCTTTTTTCTGAAAAAGTAAGATCCCTCAAAGCTATATCAACTTTTTTACCTACAATTGCTTTTAAAATTGGATTTAGTTTTCTTACACTAGACCTTACATTTTTATTTACAGATTTTACTGTTTTTTCTTTAATATTCTTTTTTTTCTTATTAACGCTCATTATTTTTTCTCAACTTTTGCTTCAGGAATGGCTTCTTTTGCTGCTTTTTTATCTGCCGGTGTGTGTCCAGCAAAAGTTCTTGTTGGAGCAAACTCGCCTAATTTATGACCTACCATGTCCTCAGAAATTGTTAAAGGTATAAATTTTCTTCCGTTATAAATTAAAAAACTACAGCCTACAAAATCAGGAATTATAGTTGATTTTCTTGACCATGTTTTGATTGGTTTTTTACTAGTATCTTTTTTTTGCATATCAACTTTTTTCATTAAACTCTCTTCAACAAATGGGCCTTTCCAAACTGATCTTGACATAATTTTTACTTTAATCCTTTTTCTTTTTTCTTCTTCTAATAATATATTTATCTGTTCTCTTGTTATCTCTTGTTTTTAAACCTTTTGAGGATTGACCAGTTCTTGATACCGGGTGTCGTCCTCCAGCACTTTTACCTTCACCTCCTCCAAGTGGATGATCGACTGGGTTCATAACTACACCTCGCGTATGAGGTCTTCTTCCAAGCCATCTTGATCTTCCAGCTTTTCCTATTTTAATATTTTTTTGATCTGGGTTTGAAAGTACACCAATAGTAGCAAGTGATCGCGAGTCTATTTTTCTTACTTCCCCAGATGCCATCTTAATTAAAGAGTAATTACCATCAATACCAGAAATTATTACCGATGTTCCTGCTGATCTAGCAATTTTACCTCCTGATCCTGGTTGAATCTCAACATTATGTATGTTTATTCCAGCTGGTATATCTTGTAAAGGCATACAGTTACCAATTTTAATTTCTTTTTTGTGACCATTAACAATTTTATCACCTGTATTAATTTTTTGCGGAGCGAGATAATATTTATAAACTCCATCTTCAAATTTTACCAACATAATGTAGCATGATCTATTTGGATCGTACTCAATTCTCTCAACTGTTGCCTCAACGTCAAATTTTTTTCTATAAAAATCAACTTCTCTATACATTTTTTTATGACCACCGGCTCTATTTCTTGAAGTAATACGTCCAGAATTATTTCTACCTTTTCTTGGATTTTTTGGAGATACCAGTGATTTAAAAGGTTTACCTTTCCATAAACCACTTCTATCAATTAAGATAGTTCCTCTTCTTGATTTTGTGTATGGTTTATATGTTTTTAATGTCATTTTTTAAATACCTGTAGTTAAATCTATACTTTGACCTTTTTTTAAAGTAATTATTGCTTTTTTATAACCTTGAATTTTTACTTTTCTTCCTCTTGTTAATTTTTTTCTATTTTGTTTGTTAATAATATTAACTTTAACAACATTAACTTTAAAAATTTTTTCAATATTTTTTTTGAGGTTAATTTTATTTGCTTTATTTGGAACTTTAAAAACTATTTTATTTTGCTCAGATAATATGGTTGATTTTTCCGTAACAATAGGCGAAATAATTTTGTCATATAAATGTATTTTTTTCATATTATGAATATCTCTTTTCTAACTCTTTAACTGAGCTTTCTGTAAAAACAACTTTTTTAAATTTAACAATATCAAACGCACTAAAATGATTTACATCTGTAACTTTAATGTTTCTAATATTGCGCGCTGATTTATAAATTTTATCTTTTGAATTTTTATCTAAAATTATTAATGAGTTAGTGATTCCAAATTTATTTATTATTTTATACATTTCTTTAGTTTTTTTAATTTCATCTGTAAAGTCGCTAAATATATGTAAATTTTTTTAAATTATTTTTTTCAGTGATTAGTGATGCTATGCTCAATCTTTTTTCGTTCTTAGTTAATTTTTTTTTTCTATAAGCCAAACGTCCTTTTGGACCATGAGCAACACCTCCACCAACAAATATTGGTGCTTTTCTACTTGCATGTCTTGCATTTCCAGTTCCTTTTTGAGCATAAATTTTTGAAGTTGAACCTGAAATTTCATTTTGTTGTTTTGTTTTACCACGTCTTCCTTTGTAATTTGCATTGATTTTATACAACGCAGATTCAACTAATTTTTTATTAACATTGCCTGAAAAAATTCTATCTAAAACTTCGATTGAACTCTTTTTTCCATCTAAACTTAATTTGTCAATTTTCATTTTATTTTTTTTTCTTTTCTGGGGTTTTTTTTGCTTTTTCCGCTATTTCAATTTTTTCTAAAATAGTAAGTTTTTTTGTATTTTTAATTGATTTTTTTACTAGAACTTCAGTATTTTTTGAACCTGGAATAGAACCTTTTAAATATAGCAGGTTGTTTTCAGGGTCAGATTTTACAATTTCTATATTTTGTATAGTTCTTAGTTTATCTCCCATATGACCAGCCATTTTTTTTCCTTTAAAAACCTTACCTGGATCTTGTCTTTGGCCTGTTGAACCATGAGATCTATGTGAAACCGAAACACCATGAGTAGCTCTAAGACCAGAAAAGTTATGTCTTTTCATAGCTCCTGCAAAACCTTTACCTATAGTTTTTGATTTAATATCAACAAATTTAACTTCTTTGAATATTTCTAAACCAAATTCATTTCCTTCTTTATAGTTTTCTGTATTATTAACCCTAAATTCTTTTAATCTTTTTTTTGGTTCAGTATTTTTTTTTGCATAAAAACCTTTCATTGGTTTTGATAATTTTGAATTTTTAATTTTTCCATACCCTAATTGAACCGCGTCATATCCTCTCTTATCTTTTTGTATAATTTGAATAACTCTAGCTTTTTCCATTTTTATAACTGTTACTGGAATAGATTGGCCTGTTTTATAAAACTCTCTAGTCATTCCAATTTTTTTTCCTAATAATGCAATTTCTGTCATAAATTATATTTTAATTTCTACATCTACACCCGATGCTAAATCTAATTTCATTAGAGCTTCGACTGTTTGGGGTGTGGGTTCAATAATATCAATTAATCTTTTATGTGTTCGAGTTTCAAATTGTTCTCTACTTTTTTTATCAATATGTGGTGATCTTAAAACAGTATATTTTTCAATTCTTGTAGGAAGTGGAATTGGACCTTTTATATTTGCTCCAGTTCTTTTAACTGTATTTACAATTTCCTCAGTTGATTGATCTAGTATTTTATTATCGTAAGCTCTAAGTTTAATTCTAATATTTTGTTTTTCCATTTTTATCCAGTCTTTTTTGTTACTTCGTCTTGAACGTTTTGTGGCACTTTAGAGTAATGATCAAAAAACATTGAGTATTGTGCTCTACCTTGTGACATTGATCTTAAACTATTAATGTATCCAAACATGTTGGCTAGCGGCACCATGGCTGTGATTACAGTTGCATTGCCTCTCTGTTCTTGAGTATTTATTTGACCTCTTCTGCTGTTTAAATCTCCAATTACATCTCCCATATAATCCTCTGGAGTAACAACCTCAACTCTCATTACTGGTTCTAATAATTTTAGTGTACCTCTTGCACAAGCTTCTTTAAAACATTGTCTTGATGCAAGTTCAAATGCTAAGACACTAGAGTCTACATCGTGGTGTAAACCATCTAGTATTACAACTTTATAATCAATTATTGGAAATCCTGCTAATATACCTGTGTCAGATACTGTCTCTATGCCTTTTTCCACTCCAGGTATAAATTCTTTTGGTATTGCACCACCTTTGATTTTACTTTCTACTTGTCTTCCTGCTCCAGGCTCCAACGGTTCAACAGATAATTTTACTCTTGCGAATTGTCCAGCGCCACCACTTTGTTTTTTATGTGTATAATCAAATTCAGCTGTACTTTGTATAGTTTCTCTATAAGCAACTTGAGGCGCACCAACATTAGCTTCAACTTTAAATTCTCTTTTCATTCTATCAACTATAATATCTAGATGTAATTCGCCCATACCTTTGATAATGGTTTGTCCTGACTCTTCGTCAGATGTAACTCTAAATGATGGATCCTCTTTTGCCAATCTACCTAGTGCTTCTCCCATTTTTTCTTGGTCTGCTTTTGTTTTAGGCTCAACAGCAATTTCTATAACTGGGTCTGGGAACTCCATTGGTTCTAACAAGACTGGGTTTTCTTCATCTGCTAAAGTGTGTCCTGTTATTGTGTGCTTTAGTCCTGCTAAAGCTACAATGTCTCCTGTATTAGCTTCTTTTATATCTTCTCTAGAATTTGCATGCATTAAAAGCATTCTACCAACTCTTTCTTCTTTATCTTTTGATGTATTATAAATACCAGTACCAGCTTTTATTGTTCCTGAATAAATTCTTATAAAAGTTAGAGAACCAACGAATGGGTCATTTGCAACTTTAAAAGCTAGAGCAGAAAAAGGTGCGTTATCATCAAATTTCATTTCTAGCTCTTCATCAGATCCTGGTTTAGTGCCTTTTATTGATCCTATATCAACAGGACTTGGTAAATAATGAACAACAGCATCTAGCAAAGGTTGGACACCTTTGTTTTTAAATGCCGAACCAGTTAAAACTGGAACGAAATCAAAATTTAAACACCCTTTTCTTATACACTTTATAAGATCTTCATCTTTTATTTCATCACCATTAAGGTAACTTTCCATTAATTTTTCATCTTGTTCAACAGCTGTTTCAACTAGTTCCTGCCTATATTTTTGAGAAATTTGTTTAAGATCTTCTGGAATATCTTTGTAATCCCACTCTGCACCTAATGCTTCATTTTTCCAAACTTGAGCTTTCATTTTAACTAAATCTACAACACCAGTTAAAGATGACTCAATTCCTATTGGAATTTGCATTACTAATGGTTTTGCACCCAGCCTGTCTCTTATCATATCAACGCATCTAAAAAAATCAGCTCCTGTTCTATCAAGTTTATTTACAAAACAAATCCTTGGAACTTTATATTTATCAGCTTGTCTCCATACAGTTTCTGATTGTGGTTCAACACCAGCTACTCCAT
>CACLQI010000005.1 GCA_902608975.1 uncultured Pelagibacteraceae bacterium | reverse complement strand
ACCGTTGGAACTGGTGGAAAACAAGTTCTTTATAATGCATTTATGGCAACTTTAAATAAAGGTGATGAAGTAATAATTCCAGCACCTTTTTGGGTTTCATATCCAGACATGGTTTTGCTTGCAGGAGGAAAACCCAAAATAGTTAAATGTGAAGAAAAAGATAGTTTTAAATTAACTCCTAAAAAACTTCAGAAAGCTATTTCAAAAAAAACTAAATGGTTAATTTTAAATTCACCCTCAAATCCAACGGGAGCAGGTTACACTAGAGATGAAATTGAAAGTTTGGCAAAAATATTAATAAAAAATAAAAAAATTCATATTTTAAGCGATGATATTTATGAGCATATTAAATATGATAATTTTAATTTTTTCACGATTGCGCAGGTTTCTAAATTAAAAGATAGAACGTTAACAATGAACGGTGTTAGCAAATCATATGCAATGACAGGTTGGAGAATAGGTTATGCGGCTGGTCCAAAAGATATAATTAAAGCAATTGGAAAAATTCAATCCCAATCGACTTCAAATCCTTCTTCAATAAGTCAAGCTGCTGCAGTTGAAGCTTTAAATGGTTCTCAAGATTTTATTAAAGAAAGATCAGATGCATTTAAAGAAAGAAGAAATTTTGTAGTTAAAAGCTTAAATAATATTAAAGGCATTAATTGTTTAAATCCTAACGGTGCATTTTATGTATTTCCAAGTTGTAAACAGCTATTAGGTAAAAAAACAAAATTAAAGACAGATTCTGATTTTGTTGAAAAATTATTAGAGGAAGCTAATGTTGCCGTTGTCCAAGGATCAGCTTTTGGCTTAGATGGATATTTTAGAATTTCTTATGCCACTTCAATGGAAAAATTAAAAATTGCAATGGAAAGAATAAAATCTTTTTGTGAAAGTTTAGAACACTAAACTAATCCTAATCTAACTACTGATTTAGCATTTTCAGATATGCAACCTTTTGCAGGTTTAAATTTAAAACCTAATAATTCCTCGGCATATCTTGTGTCAGTTTGCATTACAATTCCAAGGTCAGGTATCATTGTTTTAGCACTTGAGTCTAAATAGCTTATTAATTTAACCATAAAATTTGGCAGTTCTTTTTTGGGAAGTTTTTTTGCATACTCAGGCATCGCTTCAGCCATCAATTGAGATAATTCAACTAGTTTTTTTACTTCTTTACCAACAATTAATCTTCTTCCACCAACTTTGTTATTTCCAATGCAGGCAACATGTGCCTTTGCTATATCTTTAACATCAGAAATTAAAACTGCAAATTTAGGCGCTCCTGGAAATTTGCCCTTCATAAATTGTCTTACGTATTCGATTGATGTGCCACCTTTTTTATCCAATGCATCACCGAATACTCCACCAGGATTAATTGATGTTAATTTATTTTTTAATCCTTTGCTTTCCATAAAATCCCAAGCAGCTCTTTCAGCTTTTGTTTTCGATAAAAAGTAATCACTCACACCCTCAACCCAATTAACATCTGTCCAATCATTTTCTCCAAATGAATAAGGATTACTTCTATTAGGTTTTCTAAACATTGCTACGATAGAGGAAGTTATAATTATTTGCTCTACATCAGCATTCAAACCAGCATTTAAAACCCTTAAAGTTCCATCTACAGCAACTGGCAATAAACTATCTCTATTATTTGAAACTTTCATCGGGAAAGGAGAAGCAACGTGCATTATATATTTACATCCTTTTGCTGCTTCATTCCATCCGTCATCTTTTAAAAGATCTAACTCAACAAATGATAATTTATCTATAGAAGCATATTTGCTTATAGTTTCCTTTGTTTGTTCAATTAAATTGTTGTTTCTAACTGTTCCTAAAACTTCATAACCTGAATTCAATAATTCTATCGCAGTATGTTTTGCAATCCATCCACTAATTCCTGTTAAAAATACTTTTTCACTCATAAATTACTTATATACATTTAAAATTTAATGTTCGTGCTTTTCAATACCATGTTTCTCTAAAAGATTATGCATTCTTTGATGCTCTTTATAAGTTAGGCCATAAAAAATAATTACGGTAAAAACTGAACCTACAACTACACCTTGAATAAATCTAAATATTGTTTTTTTATTTCTGCCTTTTGTTTCTTGACTCATTTTATTTCCTCTTTTCTTAGCTTCATAAAACTTATAACAAGCATAAGAAATTAAAATTATACTTAAAATCCAAGATATTGGGTGATTCACAACAGCTATAAAAGATCCTCCAAGCAAGGCTGCTATAAATCCACTAATCCAGCATATAGGACACATAATTTTTTATTTAGACAAAAATTTTTCAGCTTCTAGAGCAGCCATACAGCCCATTCCCGCAGCAGTAACAGCTTGTCTAAATATTTTATCTTTAACATCTCCTGCAGCAAAAACACCCGGTATATTTGTCTCTGTTGAGTCTGGTTTGGTTGTTAAATAACCTTCTTTATCCATATCCAATTGATCTTTAAATAGTTGAGTTGCTGGATCATGTCCAATTGCAATAAATAATCCATCAATTTTTAATTCATCAATTTTATTCGTTTTTACATTTTTAATTTTTAATCCCTTAACATTTTTTGGATCATTATTTCCTATAACTTCTTCAACAACACTGTCCCAAATAATTTCAATTTTTTTGTTAGCCATTAATTTGTTTTGGAGCATTTTTTCAGCTCTCAAAGAATTTCTTCTGTGAATTAATTGTACTTTTGAAGCAAATTTTGTAAGAAACATTGCTTCTTCAACTGCAGCATTTCCTCCACCAACAACCGCAACTGTTTTGTTTTTGAAGAAAAAACCATCGCATGTTGCGCACGCAGAAACTCCAAAACCTCTAAATTTTTGTTCAGTCTCTATGTTTAGCCATCTTGCTTGTGCTCCAGTTGAGATAATTATTGAGTCAGCAGTATATTTTTGACCACCATCTCCTATAGCTTCAAAAGGTTTAGATTTTAAATTTACGGATGAGATTTGGTCCTGAACCATTTCCGTTCCCACTGCTTCTGCTTGTTCTTTCATTTGTTCCATTAACCAAGGGCCCTGTATTACTTTTGCAAATCCTGGGTAATTTTCTACATCTGTAGTAGTTGTTAATTGTCCTCCCGGTTCCATACCTGAGACCATAATAGGTTTCAACATAGCTCTTGCAGCATAAACAGCTGCAGTATATCCAGCTGGGCCAGATCCAATTATCAACACTTTTGTGTGTTTAGTTGGATTTTGATTCATATCAAAGCTATATAGTAATTTATGTCTAAATTAAAAGGGTTATTATTAACAGAAGGTATGCATGGAATGATAAGCCAAACCGAAGGCTTAGCAAAAGGATTAGATTTAGATTTTATACACGAAAAAATTGAACTCAACAATCTTTGGAATTTTTTTCCTCCAAAAATAACACCAGTAAAAAGTTTTATTTTTAAAAATAAACTAGATCAACATTTTAATATTATAATTTCCTGTGGAAGAAAAAGTGTAATTCCCTCGATATATTTAAAAAATAAATATAAAAACAAAATTATTAATATTCACATACAAGATCCCAAAGTATCTATAGAAAATTTTGATTTTATTGTTGTTCCAGAACATGATAATTTAAAGGGAGAAAATGTTATATCTACCAAGGGCGCAATACATTATCTTACAAAAGATGAATTAGTTCTAAGTCAAAATTACCTTAAGTCCAAAATAGACGCAAAAAAAAAGATAGTTGCTTTTATTATTGGTGGCCCAAATAAATACTATAGTTATGATGAGAGTTTATTGGATAATATTTTTCTGAAAATTAAAAAAAACTTTATACAAAATAATTATCAAGCAATTATTATACCATCGATGAGAACACCAAAAAAAATTATTGAAAAAGCTCGAAATTATTTTGATAAAAACCAAATTGTAATATCCAATATTGATAAAAATGCTTATCTTTCATCTCTACAATTGGCGGATCATATTGTTATCACATGTGACTCTACATCAATGATTTCTGAAGCAGCTTTAACAGGCAAGCCAATATATGTTGCGCAAATGCCAACAAAAAAAAACAATCAGAGATTTAGGGACTTTTTTAAGTTATTTGAGAGCTTGAATATTATTAAAAATCTTGAAGCCTCTGTTGAGGAATGGAATTATCAAAAATTAGATGAAACTAAAAGAGTATCAAGTTATATAAAGGAGAAAATTAATAAATATGACTTTTCTTAATTCTGTTTTAAATAATTCTAGGCAACACAATGAACCATTTACACATTGGGAATTAAACGAACCTTTATCAAATGGAGCTATTGAAGAAATTCTGAATGCAGACATTCCAAACGTAGAGGAACACAACTTAAAATATGATGGAACACGCGCAATCGATGATGGCGCACCGGAATTTAGGAAAGGCATTGCTTCAGGAGGTAAGGCTATAAAGTTTAGATGTTTTATTACTAAAGAAAATGCTGAAAAATTTCCAAATCTAATTAAGTTTATTAAAGAACTACAATCAAAAAAAACACACGAAAAAATTTCACAGCTTATTAATAAAGATTTATCAAATTCTTATGTAAGAATTGAGGTAATATGCGATAGGCAAGGATTTTGGCTTAAACCACATTGCGATATTAAAGAAAAATTATTATCGTGTCTTTTATTTATTAATAAATTTAATGAATCAGAAAGTTTAGGCACGGATTTTTACAATTCTAGAATGGAAAAAGTCAAGACTATCCCATACAAAGATAATTATGGTTATTTTTTTTCAAGTGGACCAAATACCTGGCACGGCATGGAAAAGAAAGAAATAGTTAAAGAAAGAAGATGTTTACAAGTAAACTATGTTTCATTTCCAACAGATTGGAAAGTTGATTAGTTAAATATCCTGAAGAGAATTTGCATTTATTTTTTTTGTTTTCAAAGATCTAATTCCTTGCAAACAAGCTTGAGCAGTTGACATATTTGTACAATAGGGAACCTTATTTACAAGAGTCGCTCTTCTTAAAGCAATAGCATCATTTAGACGATGTTCGCTTCTGCCTCCACCAGTATTTATTACTAAAGCGATTTTTTTTGAATTTAGCACATCAACTATATGTGGAGATCCTCCACTAACTTTATTTATTTTTTTACATCTCATACCATGATTACGTATATAATTTGCAGTACCTTCAGTACCACATAATGTGAAATTTAATTTTAATAATTGTTTGGCTAGTTCAACACCTTCTTTTTTATGACTGTTTTTTAAAGAAATAAATGCCAAGCCTTTAATTGGCAAAGAATTTGAACTTGCAATTTGACTTTTTGCGTAAGCAATACCAAAATCTTTATCAAATCCCATTACCTCTCCTGTAGATTTCATTTCAGGCCCAAGCAAGACATCAACATTAGGAAATTTATTAAAAGGAAAAACAGCTTCTTTAACAGCATACATATTTTTATTTTTATTTTTCAAGTTAAATTTATTTAATTTTTCGCCTGCCATAACTCTTGAAGCAATTTTAGCCAAAGGAATACCTTTTGCTTTTGATACAAATGGCACAGTCCTGCTGGCTCTTGGGTTTACTTCAATTATAAAAATTTCATCATTTTTAATTGCATATTGAACATTCATAAAACCTTTGACTTTTAATGCTAAGGCTAATTTTTTAGTTTGATTTTTAATTTCTTCGATTAGTTCTTTTTTAATTGCAACTGGGGGTAAACAGCATGCCGAGTCACCGGAGTGTATACCTGCTTCTTCGATGTGCTGCATAATTCCTGCAACAAAGACTTCTTTTCCATCTGAAATAGCATCTACGTCAACTTCCATTGCATTGTTTATAAATTTGTCGATTAAAATTGGGTTATTTTCACTAGCCCTGAATGCTTCCTCAACAAATTCTTTAAGTTGATCCTTTTCATATACTATTTCCATCGCTCTACCACCAAGCACGTATGACGGGCGGACCATTAAAGGCAATCCTATTTTTAGTGCAATATCAATCGCTTCATTATATGTTTTTGCAATTCCACTTTCTGCTTGTTTTAATTTTAGTTTTATTAAGAGATTTCTAAATCTATCCCTATCTTCCGCTAGATCGATCGATGAATATTGTGTTCCAATTATTGGAAGAGAATTTTCATGAAGAAATTTTGCCAATTTTATAGGAGTTTGACCTCCAAACTGTGCGATTATTCCAATCAAATTTCCCTTTGATTTTTCCTTTAATATTATGTTGTAAACATATTCCTCTATTAATGGTTCAAAATACAATCTATCACTAGTATCATAATCAGTGGAAACTGTTTCTGGATTGCAGTTTATCATAATGGTTTCAAATCCAGATTCTTTTAAAGCAAAACTTGCTTGACAACAGCAGTAATCAAATTCAATTCCTTGACCTATTCTATTTGGCCCTCCACCCAAAATAATAATTTTCTTTTTTGAGGTTGGGTTTGATTCACATTCGGTTTTTATTGAAAAGTTTCTTTGGTATGTAGAATACATATATGGAGTGAACGATTTAAATTCAGCTGCACATGTATCGACTTTTTTGTAAACTGGAAAAACTTTAAGAGCGGTTCTTTTTGATCTAACAATTTTTTCACTATTATTACAGAGTTCAGCAATTTTTTTATCAGAAAAACCCATAGATTTTAACTTATTAAAATCTTCAAATTTTTTGGGTATTCCCTTTTTTTTTAATTTATTCTCCTCTTCTACAATTTCTTTTATTTGTTCTAAAAACCATGGGTCAATCCCAGAAAATCTTTGGATTTTTTTTAGGTTTATTTTTTTTCTTATTGCTTCGGCAACTAAAAGTATTTTATTTGGAATATTTATTTTTAGTTTTTTCTCTATTTCTTTTTTGCTAAATTTAAAAATTTTATCTAATCCAGAAAGGCCAATTTCTAAAGATGACAAAGCTTTTTGAAGAGATTCTTTAAAGTTTCTACCAATCGCCATTGCTTCCCCCACAGATTTCATTGATGTTCCTAAAATAGCTGGTGATTGAGAAAATTTTTCGAATGTAAATCTTGGAACTTTAGTCACAACATAATCTATTGTTGGTTCAAACGAAGCAGGTGTTACTTTTGTTATTTCATTTTTTAATTCATCAAGCGTATATCCCACCGCTAATTTTGCTGCAATTTTTGCAATAGGGAAGCCGGTTGCTTTAGATGCCAAAGCTGACGACCTTGAAACCCTTGGGTTCATTTCAATAATAACCATTCTTCCATTTTTTGGATTTATTGCAAACTGAACATTTGATCCACCTGTTTCAACGCCAATTTTCCTTAAACATGCGATCGATGCATTTCTCATAACTTGATATTCTTTATCAGTTAGTGTTAAGGCTGGAGCAATTGTAATTGAGTCACCTGTGTGAATACCCATAGGGTCTACATTTTCAATTGAGCAGACTATTATACAATTGTCATTTTTATCTCTAACGACTTCCATTTCAAATTCTTTCCATCCCTCTAGACACTCTTCTATTAAAACTTGATTAACAGGCGATTCATGCAAACCATTTTTGACTATTTTAAAAAAATCATTTTTATTTTTGGCAATACCACCACCAAGTCCACCTAAAGTATACGCAGGCCTAATTATAGCAGGCAAACCGATTTTTTTTAAGGCTTTAGCAGAGTCTTTATAATTATTGATAATTTTTGATTTAGGGAGATCGAGCCCAATATCAAGCATATTTTTTCTAAACTTTTTTCTATCTTCAGCATTTGAAATAGCTTTTGACTTTGCTCCAATAAGTTCAATATTATATTTTTTTAAAATGCCTTTTTTTTCAGCTTCCATTGCTAAGTTCAAAGCTGTTTGTCCTCCCATTGTTGGTAAAATTGCATCAGGTTTTTCTTTTTGAATTATTTTTTCTAAAATTTCTAAAGTAATAGGCTCTATATATGTTTTATCTGCAACATTAGGGTCAGTCATGATTGTTGCTGGATTTGAATTAATTAAAATGACTTTGTAGCCTTCATCTTTAAGAGCTTTGCAAGCTTGCGTTCCTGAATAATCGAACTCACATGCTTGACCAATTACTATAGGCCCTGCACCAACAACTAAAATTTTCTTAAGATCTTTTCTTTTTGGCATTTTTCTTCATACTGTTAATAAATTCTTGAAATAAATAAACACTGTCTTGAGGTCCAGGATTAGATTCGGGATGATATTGAACAGAGAATACAGGTTTATCTTTTAATCTAATTCCCTCAATACTATTATCAAATAAGGATGTGTGAGTTATCTGAATATTTTTTGGTAAATTTTCTCTAACTATTTCAAAACCATGATTTTGGCTAGTAATTTCAACTTTATTTTTAATTAAATTTTTTACAGGGTGATTTGCTCCTCGATGGCCTAGTTTCATTTTTTTTGTTTTTGCTCCGAGTGCTAAGCCTAATATTTGATGGCCTAAGCATATTCCAAAAACAGGTAAATTTTTTTTTATTAGTTCTTTTATTATTCCAATTGCATATTTTCCTGTTGCGGCAGGGTCACCAGGTCCATTAGATAAAAAAATACCATTTGGCTTTAACTTTAGTATTTTTTCAACACTGGTTTTGCATGAAACGATATTAACTTTACAGTTAAAATCTGAAAAATATCTTAAAATATTTTTTTTTATTCCATAGTCTACAGCAACAACATTAAGCGATTTAGTCTTATTTTTTATATATCCACTTTCTTTTTTCCAAGTTTTAAACCCATTCCATATATAATTTTTTTTTGTTGTTACTTTTTCTGCTAAATCTAAATTTTTTAAACCATTCCACTTCGTGGTTAAATTCACTAATTTACTAATATTGAATTTTCCATTTTTCGATAAAGAAATTGTTCCTTTGGGTGCACCTTTATCTCTAATCAAATTAGTTAAACTTCTAGTATCTAAACCTGTTATCCCAACAACTTTATTTTTTTTTAGCCACAAATCTAAATTTTCTAAAGATCTATAGTTTGAAGGGTTTGTAATCTCTGAATTAAAAATTACTCCTTTTGTCCATATTTTATTGGATTCATGATCATCTTTATTGGTACCCACATTGCCTATGTGAGGAAAGGTAAAGTTAATTATTTGCCCAGCATACGAAGGATCAGAAATAATTTCTTGGTAACCAGTTAAAGATGTATTGAAACACACCTCTCCAGTTGCTGTGCCTTGGTAGCCTATACCTATACCCTTAAACACTGTTCTGTTTTCAAGAACCAAAACGCCTGTATGAATCCTAGAGATTTTTTTTGAGTTATTTTTTTTTGCTTTTTTCTTCAATTACAACTCATGAGTTAAAGGTTAATACAATAAAACCTTAATTACCGCAACGATCTAATGTGGAAAAATTAAAAAATTTTCTTTTGAACAGCATTATCTTTAAAGTAGATTAAAAAAATGTCATTAAAAGATGAAATCAATAATAGCTATCAAAATTCTTTAAAAAATAAAGACAAAGCCGAGATATCAACCTATAGGTTAATACTATCAGGTATAAAAGATCTAGATATTTCCAATCGCTCTGGACCAGATAAGAAAGAGACTGACGATACTGATATTAAAAAACTGTTAAAAAAAATGATTAAGCAGAGAGTTGAGTCGATAGATATTTATAAAAAAAATAACAGACAAGACTTATTAGAAGTAGAGCAAAAAGAGCATGATATTTTATCAAGTTTTTTACCCAAACAATTAACAGAAGAAGAGACAAAGAAAATTTGTTCTGAATTAGTTAATTCTCTAGGAGCAAATTCAATAAAAGATATAGGCAAAGTGATGGGTGAGCTAAAGAAAAATTATTCGGATAATTTAGATTTTGCTAAAGCTGGTTCCCTACTTAAAGAGTTATTAAATAAATAATTATGAAGTATCCAAAAGAATATTTAGATGAAATAAAAACACGTTTAAAAGTTTCTACAGTTGTGTCAAGAAATGTAAATTTAAAAAAAAGGGGAAAAGAATTTGTAGGTTTGTCTCCTTTTAAAACAGAAAAAACACCATCGTTTACGGTTAATGATGAAAAAGAATTTTATCATTGTTTTGCAACATCAGAACATGGAAATATATTTGATTTTGTCATGAAAACCCAAAATCTTAAGTTTGGCGAAGCTGTAAAATTTTTAGCTAATTTAGCTGGCATGCGTCCTTACACATTTTCAAAACAAGATGAAGAAAGAGAAAAACGATGGAAAGAATATATTTCAATTTATAATCAGTATGTTCAGTTTTATCACGAAGAAATTTTAAAAAATGAAGATGCAGGTATAGCTCGAGAATATTTAAAAAGAAGAAATCTTTCAAAAGAAGAAGTGAAAAAATTTAAAATTGGTTATGTAAAAAGAAAACCAAGTTTTTATGAAAAACTTAAAAACCAATTCAGCGAAAAAGTTTTAATAGAAAGTGGACTTTTTTATTTTGATGAAAAAAATAAAATTTTTGTTGAAAGATTTAGAGACAGAATAATTTTTCCTATAAATAATATATCTGGACAACCAATAGCACTTGGGGGAAGGACATTCCAAGAAAAAAATTATTTAGCAAAATATATAAATTCTCCTGAAACTCTTTTTTTTAAAAAAGGTTCTAATTTATATAATTTAGATTTAGCAAGAAAACTATCAAATAAAATAGACCACGTTTATCTTGTTGAGGGGTATATGGATGTTGTTGGGTTAAGTAAAAATGGAATTGAAAATGTTGTTGCAAACCTAGGAACCTCACTTACAGAGAGACAAATATCAATTTTGAATCAGTTCTTTGATGATATAATTATTTGTTTTGATGGAGACGAGAGCGGTTATAAGGCAGCTTTAAGAGCAGCGGAAAGCTCTATTAAAGAATTAAAGCCCGAAAAAAAAATTTCTTTTTTATTTTTACCAGATAAAGAAGACCCAGATAGTTTTGCCAATAAAAATGGCAAGGATACTTTCATAAAATTTACAAAAGAAAACAAAGTACCAATACACAAGTTTATTTTTAAACATTACATTAAAGAGACTAATGATGATCCATCTTCAATGGCTGTTTTCGAAAAAACATTAAGAAGTATTGCAAACACTATAAAAGATAATTTTATTAAAAAATACGTTTTGGAATTCTTTTTAGAGCAGATTTCTTCATTAACTCCCCATTCAAGCTTTAGAAAAAAAAACATTTATTATAAAAAGGAAAAATCATTAAAAACTACACAAAAATATTTTAACGAAAGTAAATCTTTAAGCCCAGTAGAACTAAAAGAGTTTTCTCTTTTATATATTGTATTGAATAATCTTAACATTTTTAATTTAAATATACATTTGATTGAAAATATAAAATTTTTTACCAATGAAAATAAATTAGTTTTAGAAAGAGTTTTACAAGAATTAAAAAATAAAAATAATTTGAAAATAGATGACTTACTAATAGACAAGCAATTAATAGATAAAATTTTCAAATTTGCGTCTATTAAACATATTTTAAATAATAATAAAAATGATGAGCAACAAGTGTTAGAGTTATTAGAAGAGATCAAAAGAGATTTAAAGAACTATGAGTTAGAATATAGAATAGAAGAGTTAGAATCGAAATTTTCTAAAGACCTTAGTGAGAGTACCTTTAATGAAATTAGAGAGTTAAAAAAATTACAAAATATCAACTAAATCATTCAAATTAAACGTAGATTTTTTTAAAATTGTCATTATATAAGTCTTCCAGACTTATATTTATTGTGGAAAGAATTATTACAAAATCATTTGCGAGATTAATGGGCAGAGGTGTCCATAGAGGTTTTATAACCTACGAAGAGCTAAGTAAGGCTTTAGGCAAAAGAAACCTCAGCGGTGATAATCTCGAGCAAGCATTTATACATATGCTTGATGAAAAAATAACTTTAGTAGAAAAAAAATCAGATTTCAAAGTTCTAAGAAAAAAAGAAACTTCTTCAAAAGAAGATGGAAAAACAGTTGAGAAAAGTGATGACCCTATACGAATGTACCTTAGAGAGATGGGTGGTGTTGAATTACTTTCTAGAGAGGGGGAAATTGCAATTGCAAAAAGAATAGAAGCTGGAAAAGATGTCATGTTAAATGCATTATCTCAAAGCCCAATTACAGCGCAGCAACTTTATGAGTGGAATACCAAGCTTCAAAATGACGAAATTTTAGTTAGAGAAATAATTGATATAGATACAAATTATATGGAAGATGAATCAAATAGTTCATCTACAAAGCAAAAAAATCCAGTAGAAAATGATGAAAAAGAAAAATTAGAAGAAGACAATGAAACCAGAGACGAATCTGATGATGAGTTTAACCCAACTCTTGCTGCCATGGAGAGCGAAATTAAACCAAAAGTTTTAGAAACTGTAAATACTTTAACAAAAGATTATTTAAAGTTAACAAAATATCAAAAAGAAAAATTAGACTGTATTTTAAAATCAGTTAGTTTTTCAAATTCGAAAGAAAAAAATTATCAAAAAATTGTTGCAAATATACTTGAGAATATAAAATCACTTCAATTATCTCCTTCTATATTAGAGGAACTAGTTCAAAAACATTATATTGAAAATAAAAAAATTATTTCTTTAGAGGGAAATCTTTTAAGACTAGCGTTAGAAAATAAAATTCAAAGAAATGAATTTATAAAATTTTATGTTGGAAATGAAATTAATCCAAATTTAAAATCCTTTCTAGATACTAATCAAGCTTGGAAAAATTTCTTTCAAAAAAATAAAAATGAATTTAAAAATATAAGGGATAGATTAGTTGAGATTAGCCATAAACTTGGAATTTCAGTAACAGATTTTAAAAAGCTAGTTAGCAGAATACAAAAAGGAGAAAAAGAGTCTAGAATTGCAAAAAAAGAAATGGTTGAAGCTAATTTAAGGCTGGTAATCTCTATCGCGAAAAAATATACAAATAGAGGATTGCAATTTTTAGATCTAATTCAAGAAGGTAATATTGGTTTAATGAAGGCGGTAGATAAGTTTGAATATCGAAGAGGTTATAAATTTTCAACATATGCAACTTGGTGGATAAGGCAAGCAATAACAAGATCAATTGCAGATCAAGCTAGAACAATAAGAATTCCCGTTCATATGATTGAAACAATTAATAAAATAGTTAGAACCCAAAGATTAATTTTGAGTGAATTTGGAAGAGAGGCAACACCCGAAGAGTTAGCCAAAAAATTGAGAATGCCTTTAGAAAAAGTAAGGAAAGTTTTAAAAATTTCTAAAGAACCCGTGTCATTAGAAAAACCTGTTGGTGACGAAGAAGATAGCAGTTTAGGTGATTTTATAGAAGATACAAAAGCTTTAGCTCCACTAGAACAAGCAATTAAATCAAACTTAAGTGAAGCTACAACAAAAATATTATCTACTTTAACACCAAGAGAAGAAAGAGTTTTAAGAATGAGGTTTGGAGTTGGGATGAACACAGATCATACATTGGAAGAAGTTGGATTGCAGTTTTCAGTTACCAGAGAAAGAATAAGACAAATAGAAGCTAAAGCTCTTAGAAAATTAAAACATCCAAGTAGGTCAAAACAGCTAAAAAGTTTCTTGGAAAGTTAATTGGGCCGTTAGCTCAATAGTAGAGTACTGCATTGACATTGCAGGGGTAGTTGGAGCGTAACCAACACGGCCCACCATAAAAAAATTTATCTTAAATTGATTAGTGTTAAGATATGTTGTAAATAAATATCTAATTTTGGGCCTGTAGCTCAGTTGGTTAGAGCAGTACACTCATAATGTATTGGTCCCAGGTTCGAGTCCTGGCGGGCCCACCAAATCTACTTATTAATAAATTCTTTTAAACTAGCGAAGAGTGCATTTATATCTCCATCATTACTTTGAATAATTGAGTTAAACTCTTCTTTTTGAGTTCTTGCGAGACTAAGACCTTCTATAATTAAATCTCTTATTAAAGGTTTCTCTGGATTTTTTGTATAAATCCTCCAATCAATTTTAACTTCTGGTCTTTCATTAGTACCAATCAATGTACTTGTTACGATTGTATATTTTTCACTTATTTTTTCTTGTGAATTTACGTCAATTTTAGGATTTGAATATTCAGCTAATCTACTTGAAAAACTCTTTAGAAAATATTTATTGAAAAGTTGAGAGTATTCTTTTTTTTGCTGATCGTTTAATGTTTTTCTGTGTTTTCCAAGTGTGTAAAAACCTATTCCTTTAATATCAACCGTTTCTAATGCAACTTCTTTAAGTTTTTCAATTTTTTCTTCCTTTGAAAGATCATTGCTTAGTATGGCTGAAGCTCTATTAACTGTAGACTGAACAAAAATATTTGGCTCTATAGAGTATGAGTTTTGTATGGGAATAAAAAATAAAAATAAAATAATTATTAAATAGATTTTCTTTTTTAAATACATTGATATTTAAGGATTAATCTGAGCTTACTTCGTCCCAGTCGCTATCATCCTGGGTTTCCGTTGTTTGTTTTGAATTTAATATTTTTTGCTGTCTGTCTTGCAGATATAAGCTTTTTACCGACGCATAAAAATCCATTGAGTTTTCCTCTAAATTATCTATTGCTTCTAAATTTTTTGCTCTAAAATCAACTCCACTAGTTCCTTTGCTTATATAGTAATCAGAATCTTTAAAATAATGAGTATTATTTTTTACTGTAACATTATACCAAGGATCGCCACCAAACATTCCTACTACCGTTCCCAAAGCATCTCTTGCAGTAGAAGAACCTAGAATTGGCAAAACCAAATAACATCCAGGCCCAGAACCCATTACCCCAAATGTTTGTCCGTAGTCTTCTTTTTCATATTTTTCAAATCCCATACCCTTTGCCACATCAAACAATCCCAATATTCCGACAGTAGAGTTTATACCTAATCTTGCTAGATTTGTTCCTGCTTTATTCAGGTCTCCTTGAAGAGCATTGTTTGGTATTGTAACTAAGTTTGAAAGGTTGTTAAGAAAATTGCTAGTTATTGTTCTTATACCACTTGGTAGCTTTCTATAACCTATTGCAACTGGTCGTAAAATAGCTTTATCTAAACCTTGATTAAATTTAAAACTTGCTCTATTAAAACCTTCTGAGCAATCTTTAATATTCGTTGGATCACTATTATCAGCACTTGCAGTAAAAGCCATACAAAAGGCAAATAAAGATATAATCAAAATTTTTTTCATTTTAATAAAGTATGTGTATAATAACATTATTTTTAATACAAATTTACTAATTAATACTTATGCTTTTAAATGCAAGAATAAACTATTCGCCAAATTTTAATATAAAAAAAAGGTCGAAAAAAAGCATAAAATTTTTGGTTTTTCACTACACTGGAATGAAGAGTGAAAAAAGAGCAATCCAAAGATTAACAAATGTTCAATCTGAAGTTGCAAGTCATTATTTAATTAAAAATAATGGAAAAATAGTTATTTTTGTACCTGATTTGTACGTTGCTTGGCACGCAGGAGTTTCAGCTTGGAAAAAATATAATTTTTTAAATAAAAATTCTATTGGAATAGAAATAAGTAATCCCGGCCATGATTTTGGTTATAAAAAATTTTCATTAAAACAAATCAACTCTTTAATATATTTATGTAGATTTTTAATAAAAAAATACAAAATAAATAAAAAAAATATTTTAGGTCATTCAGATGTAGCTCCACTTAGGAAAAAAGATCCGGGAGAAAAATTTCCGTGGGAATATTTGGCGAAAAAAAAAATAGGTTTTTGGCACAATTTAACAAAAAAAGAATTGAATAAATATAGAAATAAAAAATGTAATAAAATATTAGAGAATAAATTTTTTACTTATTTATATAAAATTGGGTATTCTAAAAATTATAAGAATCAAAACGAAAAACTTCTTATAAAAGCCTTTCAAAGAAGATTTAGACCTCAGCTTATCAATGGTAAAATTGATCAAGAATGCTTGTTAATAAGCAAAAATTTGGCATAGAAATATATCTATTATTTACTTGAAAACTAAATATTTAAGCATATTTTGTGTATGCCAGATAAACGACTTATCGCTTTAAAGTAATTTAAAGAGGAAAGTCCGGGCTCTACAAAGACACAGTGCCAGGTAATGCCTGGCGGGGGCAACCCCAGGGATAGTGCCACAGAAAATAAACCGCCTCATCAAGGCAAGGGTGAAAAGGTGTGGTAAGAGCACACCGGCTATATTGGTAACAATTAGCGCATGGAAAACCCCACTGGGAGCAAGACTGAGTAGAGATGACATTGTTAAAAAAACTAAAAGCTGTCTTTGGCTAGTCATCAGGGTTAGTTGCTTGAGCTTAAGAGTGATCTTAAGCCTAGATAAATGATAGGTTTAAACGACAGAACCCGGCTTACAGTTTATCTGGCATTTTTATTCACATTTGAAAAGATTAAATTACAGTGTTCACATTTTGATTCATGCTTGAGTATTGTTCGTTCTTTTTTTTCTTTAATTAGTTGTTTTAACAAAAAATAGATCTTCATTGGGGATAACTAAAAAAACCAAAAATACCAGCAAAAACAAGTTAAAATTAGATATTGACGCACAGGTTGAAAACCCATAATATCCCATATATTCCCAAATAAGGGAATAAGGGAACTTATGAGATATGTTTTTATCGACGTACGAAAACAAACTGGACAAAAAAGGGAGGGTGTCTGTGCCTGCTAGCTTTAGATCACACCTTTCAAACTTAGGCTACAATGGAGTAGTTTGCTATCCATCATTTAACAATCAATCAATAGAAGCTTGGCCACAAGACAGAATAGAAAAAATTTCAAACACAATTGATGCTTTAAATCCTTTTGAAGAAAAGAAAGATTATTTTGCAACATCAATACTGTCTGAAAGTATTAATTTACAGTTTGATAGTGAAGGAAGAATTTCTTTAACATCAAAACTATTAAAACATGCTAAAATTAAAAATAGCATGTTATTTGTTGGCCAAGGAAAGACATTTCAAATTTGGGAGCCAACTGCATTTGAAAAATTTAAGGTCCAGGCAAGAAAAAAATCTAATATAAATCGAGCAAGCCTTAAATGGGAAGAGATGGGTAAAAAATAATGAGAAAGATGGAACAAATTATTTTAATGCAAAAGATAGAAAGTCTACAAAACAATTGTTTAACCGCGATAGAAAAAACTATCGAAGGTTCTTGGGCATATAATTTTTGGACCAATACCTTCGATAGGTTAGAAAAACACTACAACTTAATAAAAAATAGAGAGGGGATAAATGACAATAAATTTTAAAACACCAGATATAAGAGAATTGAAACCGAGAATATTAGTTCTAGGCGTTGGAGGAGCAGGCGGCAATGCAATTAATGGAATGATTGATAATGGTCTTCAGGGAGTTGAATTCATAGCAGTTAATACTGATGCTCAAGATTTAAAACATAGTAAAGCAAAACAAAAAATTCAAATAGGTTTAAACTTAACAAAAGGTTTAGGGGCAGGATCAAAATTAGACATTGGTCAAGCTGCGGCCGACGAGTCCTTAAATGATATTATAAATGTTCTGCAAGGTGCAAATATGGTTTTTATAACAGCGGGAATGGGAGGAGGAACAGGAACTGGATCTGCACATGTAATTGCAAGAGCGGCCAAAGAATTAAATATTTTAACAGTAGGAGTAGTTACTTTACCATTCTTATATGAAGGACCTTCTAGAATGAGAAGGGCTCAACAAGGTTTGGAAGAGCTAAGAAAACATGTTGATACAATTATAGTTATACCAAATCAAAACTTATTTAAAGTTGCAAGCGAGCAAACAACTTTTGAAGAATCGTTTGAACTATCAAATCATGTATTACTTCATGGAGTTCAAAGTATAACTGATTTGATGGTAAGACCAGGTCTTATTAATTTGGATTTTGCAGATGTCGAACATGTTATGAGCTCTATGGGTAAAGCTATGATGGGAACAGGCGAGGCTGAAGGTGAAGGTAGAGCAGCAAAAGCTGCAGAGATGGCTATAACTAATCAGTTGATTGATGACTACACTTTAAAAGGTGCAAAAGGATTATTGGTTAATATTACTGGAGGAAAAGATCTAAAACTTTTTGAGGTTGATGAAGCTGTTAACAAGGTAAGAGCTGAAGTTGATCCTGAGGCAGAGTTAATTATAGGTGCAATTACCGATCCTGCTCTTGAAGGTATTATGAGAGTATCAATAGTTGCAACTGCGCTTGATGGACAACAGCCTGAATCAAAATCAGTTATTAATATGGTTCATAGAATACAAAATCGAAATCCTGGTTATTCTGATTTTTCAAATATCAGTAATTCAAGTGCATTAAATTTATCAGCCACAATGACAAATACGATGACAAGTGGAGCAAATGCATTAAAACTTGAAAATGAAGTTTTAACAGAAGCTGAAACATCATCAGCTGATTTAGTTGATGCGCATATGCTAAATTCAGAAGACACAAATATAAACTCTAATATTGAAAATCATGAAGGTGAAACTTCAAAGCCAGTAGTTGAGGAAATAAATGAACAATCTTCAAATGGCTTAGAAAATTTTGGAATTGAACAAGAAACGCCAGATCTTTTTAGTTCTGATGAAGATAGTTCAGTTAATGAAATATCATCCTCTGAAAATGAAGAAGAGGAAGATGATTTAGAAATACCAGCTTTTTTACGGAGACAGAAGAATTAATGGTCTTCGAAAAAAAAAATGTGTGCCACCATAATACCGGAAAAGCATATGCATTACCCGGTATTGCTAAATGAAATTATTAGCATTATTTCCCCTCAATATGGTGGCACATTTATTGACTGCACTTTTGGACAAGGTGGTTATTCATCAAAAATTTTAGAATTTACTAATACTAAAATAATCGCTCTGGATAGAGACAAAGATACATTTAAAAAATCTCTTGATATAAAACAAATTTTTAAAAATAGATTTACATATAAAAATTTAAAATTTAGTCAGTTAAGTAACTTAAAGCTTAAAAATGAAAATATAAAAGCCGTTATATTTGATCTTGGTTATTCATACTTACAAATAAAAGATAAAAAAAAAGGACTTTCTTTTGATGCAAAGGGAGAACTAAATATGAAAATGGGTCTTAATGATTTTTCGGCTTCGGATGTAATTAATAAACTTGGTGAAAAAGAGTTGGAAAATATTTTTAAATTTTTTGGCGAAGAAAGAGAAAGCAAAAAGATTGCGAGAAAGATTGTCAAAGAAAGAAATAAAGAAAAAATAAACACTGAAAATTTGGTAAAAATAATTGAATCAACTAAAAAAATAAAAAATTATAAAATCCACAGTGCTACAAAAATTTTTCAAGCCCTTAGAATGTTTGTTAACAAGGAGATCAGCGAGTTAATTTACGGACTTATAAATGCAACAAAAGTTTTAAAAAAGGATGGTAAAATTATTATAGTTAGTTTTCATTCAATAGAAGACAAAATAGTGAAATATTTTTTCAAGAGTCTGTCCGAAGCAAAAAGTATTTCAAGATATGTACCAAAAATTACTCCTGAAAAAAAATTGCTTAATGTTTTTATAAAAAAACCAATTTTACCATCACTCAAAGAAATAAAAGAAAATCCACCTTCAAGATCAGCAAAGCTTAGGTATGCAATTAAAAAGCAAAATTTTTATGATTTTGAAACTGATATTTTAGATAAATTTAAATATTTAATAGATATTGAAAATTATTCAAAAAAATTATGAAAAAAATATTTTTGTTTTTTGCTGTAATTTTTTTAATTATTACAACAACTTTAATTAAAAATTCTACAATAAAATTAGAAAATTATATTTTTACCACAAAGGAAAATATTAGCATTCTAAAAGATAAATACGAACTGATTTTACTAGATTATAATTACCTAACTAGCCCAAAAAAATTAATGGACTATCAGTATCAATATTTTGAAAAGGAATTATCTAAAATTGATATAAATGATATTAAAAAATTAACTGTAAAAAAAAATAAAATAATTATTGAAGATTTCAAACAATTAAATAATGAGTAGTGACAATTTTGAAAAAATAGTATTAGAAAATTATGAAAATGAATTTTCGTTTAAAAAGAATAAATCTAATTTAAATATAACATTTAATAGAATTGCTTTTATATTCTTTATTTTTTTATTAATATGTGGCATTTATTCAACAAGAATTTTGTATTTAGGAAGCTTACATTCTAAAATAGAAAATTCTAATGCCGTTATTAAATCAAATTATAGAGCTGATATAATTGATAGAAGTGGTAATTTTTTAGTAAAAACTGTAAATACAATAGATATAGGAATAAATCCAAATTTTGTTTTAGATAAAAAGAAATTACTTATAAACTTAAAGCTAATTTTTCCAAATAAGGATTTTTCTGAGATTAAAAAAAAACTTAATAAGAAAAGATTCTTTTATTTAAAAAAAAAAATTAGCCAAGAAGAATATGAAAAATTGCGTTTACTAGGTGAAAAGTCTATTATCACTGAAGAAAAATTATCGAGAGTTTATCCCCAAGAAAATTTATTTAGCCATATAATTGGACAAATAGATGATGATAATAATGGAATTTCAGGAATTGAGAAATTTTTTGATTACGAACTAAAAACCAGAAAAGAACCTTTGGAATTGACAGTTGATACAGATATTCAATTTTTAGTTAGAGAAGAGCTTTTAAAATTTCAAGGTATTTTTAAAAGCAAAGGAAGTGCTGGAATTTTAATGAATGTTGATAATGGCAATATAATTTCAATGGTTTCTTTACCTGACTTTAATTTAAATAAAAGAGAGGAAATTAAGGATGTAAAATTTATTAATAGAGCTACCAAAGGGGTATATGAACTTGGTTCTGTTTTTAAAACTTTTACTATTGCAGCAGGGATACATGAAAAAGAAATAGAACCAACGACAGAGTTCAAAAATTTACCAAAAAACCTTATATGCGCTGGAAGACCAATTAGAGAATATGATAATAAAATTCCTCCTAATTTAACTGTAGAGGAAATTTTAATAAGATCTGGAAATATTGGCTCTGTAAGAGTTGCACAAAAAATAGGAATTGAAAAATTTAAATCTTTCTTGGAAAAAATTGGAGTTTTAAATAAAATTGAATTTGATATCGAAGAAGTTGGTCAACCCATAAAATTTAGATGGGGAAAATGTAAACTTGCAACATCATCTTTTGGACATGGAATAACAACTACACCTTTGCAACTCGCTAAAGGTTATGCGATTATAACTAATGGCGGGTATGATGTAATACCAACATTAATAAAAAAAAAATATACTAAAACAAAATTTAAAAATAAAATTTTGAATGACGATGTTTCAGAGAAAATAAACCCAATTCTGAGAAAAATCGTATCTAACAAGGAAGGTACCGCAGGTTTTGCTAATATTAAAGGGTATCAGGTTGGAGGTAAAACAGGCACAGCACAAAAAACACTTGATGGTAGTTACACTAAAGAAAAAGTAAACACTTTTGCAGCCATTTTTCCAACATCCAAACCAAAATATGTTTTGATAGTTTTATTAGACGAGCCTAAGCCAAATAAAGAATACGTTTACCACTATAAAGATGGTTCAGGTTGGAAATATAAAGGAACTGCGTATAATACCGCAGGATGGACTTCAGTTGAAGTTGCAGGCAAAATCATAGAAAAAATTGGACCTATTTTAGCCACAAAGTATATCAAAATTAATTAAATTCATGCTAATAGGAGATTATTTTAAAAATATTAATTTTAAATTTAAAAACCATTTTTTTTCAGGTTTAAGTTTTGATAGTTCTAAATGTAAAAAAAACCATATTTTTTTTGCGATAAAAGGAAATCATTTTGATGGTAATCAGTTTATTAATCATTCGATAAAAAAAGGTGCTAGAACAATAGTCTCTAGCAACAAATATGAAGGTATAAAAAATAATGTGCTATTTATAAAATCTTCAAATGTAAGAAGATTGCTATCAGAAGTTTCGTCAAAAATTTATAAAAAAAAACCCAAAAACTTAATTGCAGTTACAGGTACAAATGGAAAATCTTCAGTTGTTAATTTTTATTTACAAATACTTAAACTTAATAAAAAAAAAGTTGCATCTATTGGAACTTTAGGGATTTATACAAACTCAAAAAAAATTGAAGTACAAAATACTACTTTAGACCCATTAAAACTGAATAAGCATTTAATGAAATTGAAAGAAAAAAATATTAACAATATAATATTAGAGGCATCTAGCCATGGCCTTAAACAGCACAGATTAGACGGTTTAAAATTTAAAACTGGAATTTTCACAAATTTATCTCATGATCATTTGGATTATCACAAATCTTACAAAAATTATTTAGATGCAAAATTACACTTATTCAGAAAATTAGTAATCAAAAACTCAAATGTAATTACAGACACAGACATACCAGAGTATAAAAAAATCAAGTCAATCGCTCAAAAAAAAAAATTAAAGCTTAATACGATATCAAGTAAAAATGGAGATTTATTAATTGTATCTCACAAATATTTTAGTGAAAAGCAGCTTGTCAAAATAAAATATAAAAAAAAAATATATAATCTTGAATTAAATTTAATTGGTAAAATTCAATTAAAAAATATTTTAATGGCAATGATTGCTTCAAATATTAGTAATATTGATTTTAAGAATATTGTAAACGTCATCCACAAAATAAAACCTGTTTATGGAAGATTGGAAAAAATTGGCACAATAAAAAATAACTCTTCTGTAATATTAGATTACGCTCATACACCCGACGCGTTAAGAACGTGTCTTCAAAACATAAAAGATCAATTTAAAAATAAAGAGATATCAATTGTATTTGGTTGTGGTGGAGATAGAGATAAGTTTAAAAGAATATCAATGGGAAAAATTGCGAATGATTATTGTGAAAAAATTTATTTAACTGATGACAATCCTAGAACTGAAAATCCTAAAAATATAAGAGAAACTATAAAAAAGAAAATTAGTAAATCAAAATTATTTGAAATCCCAAATAGAGGAGAGGCCATTGACCAAGGAATACAAAATTTATTAACCGGTGAAATTTTAGTTGTTGCAGGTAGGGGACATGAAAAAATTCAGGACTATGGGAGGATAAAAAATTTTTTTTCAGATAAAAACTGTATTACTAGATCTATAAAGAAAAAGAATAAAATTTTAAAAAGTGATTTAAAATTTAATATTTTAAAAGAAACTTCTAAAAATAAAAATTTTTCTATAAAAACCAAAATTAGAAAAGCATCGATTAATTCAAAAGAAGTAAAAAAGAATGATATTTTTTTTGCTATAAAAGGAAAAAATAAAAATGGAAATAAATTTGTTAATGAAGCATTTAAAAAAGGAGCATGCTTAGCTGTTGTAAACAAAATTAGTAAATCGCAGAAAAACTATAAGCAAATTAAAGTCAAAAATAGTCTAGAATTTTTAACAAAAACTTCAAAAATTATTAGACAAACTTGTTCTTCCAAAATTATTGGAATAACCGGTAGTTGTGGAAAAACTTCATTAAAGGAAATGTTAAAAGAAACACTCGGTAAATTTGGCACAATATCTTCTTCACCAAAATCATTTAACAATAAATATGGGGTTCCGTTAAGTTTGTTTAACTTAAATCCAAAGCACGATTATGGAATTTTTGAAGTTGGCATGGATAAAAAAGGGGAAATAGATTTCTTATCCAAAATAATTAAACCCGATGTTGGTATTATTACAAATATTTCATATGCACACGCTAAAAATTTTACAAATATAAAACAAATTGCATTAGCTAAATCAGAAATTATTAATAATATTAATGCGAACGGAGTTATAGTATTAAATGCCGATGATTATTTTTTTAATTTACACAAAAAGATTGCAAAAAAGAGGAAACTAAAGATTGTTTCTTTTGGGATCAATAAAAAAGCAAATGTCAAATTTAAATATATAAATAAAGAAAATAATAAATTTAAAATTTCAATAAAAATAAATAATAAAAATAAGGATTATTATATTTCTAGTAATTATAAAAACTTTATTAAAAATTTATTGGCTACAATTGCAATTACCTCTATTTTTGAGGATCCTTTAAAGCTAAACAAAAATATTTTTTACAAATTTAATGTTCCAAAGGGAAGAGGGGATATTTCTAAAATAAAGTTTAAGAAAAAAAACATTTATTTAATTGATGAGAGCTACAATTCAAATCCATTATCTCTTAAATCAGCAATAGAAAATTTTCATTTAATAAAAACTAAAAATAAAAAACATATGATTCTAGGAGATATGTTAGAATTAGGTAAACATTCAAAAGTGTTACATCGGCAAATAACACCAGTGATTAATTTAACCTCAATAAATCAAGTTAATGTAATTGGTAATCATATAAAGGAAACCTATAGAAATATTAGTCCATCTAAAAAAGGTTTAATTTTAAAAGAAAGTTCACAAATAAATGATTTGATTAAAAACAAATTAAATAATAATGATTATCTAATGATCAAAGGATCTAATTCAACAGGACTTAACAAATTTACTCATCAACTAAAAAGAATTAAAAATGCTTTATAGTTTATTAACTAATTTTGTAGATACATTTTCATTTCTCAATGTATTTAAGTATTTAACTGTAAGAACAGGTCTAGCAGTTTTCACATCTATGTTTGTGGTTTTTTTAATTGGTACGCCATTTATCAATTTTTTTTCAGCACGTCAAATTTTAGATCCAATAAGAGAAGACGGCCCCAGCGATCATATTATTAAAAAGATTGGCACTCCAACAATGGGAGGTGTTTTAATTTTATTAGGCCTTTTTTCAGGTATTTTACTTTGGGGAGATTTGTCTAGCTATCTTATTTGGTTTTTAATTTTTATAGTAGGCGGCTTTGGTTTATTAGGAGCTTACGACGATTATAGAAAAATAAAATATAAAAATTCTTCAGGGGTTTCATTTAGATTTAAATTAACCACACAAATATTGATTGCTATTACGGGCATAGTCTTTCTAACTTATTTTTCAGATCATTCCGAGCTAGAATATTTATATTTTCCTTTTTTTAAAAATTTAATAATTAACTTAGGTTGGTTCTTTATACCTTTTGCTGTTTTCATAATAGTTGGTTCATCAAATGCGGTAAACTTAACAGATGGTCTTGATGGACTTGCTACAGTTCCAGTTATATTGGTTGCTAGTTGCTTTGCATTTATTAGTTATGTTACTGGAAATATAGTTTTTTCTGAATACCTACAAATACCATACATTAAGGGGATCGGAGAAGTTTCTGTTTTTTGTGGTTCTATAATTGGTGCATGTATAGGTTTTTTATGGTTTAACGCACCACCTGCAAAAATTTTTATGGGTGATACTGGTTCGTTGGCGCTAGGAGGCTCTTTAGGAGCGGTAGGAATTATTACCAAGCATGAAATAGTTTTAGCAATAACTGGAGGTCTTTTTGTATTAGAGGCTATTTCAGTAATTATTCAGGTTGGATCCTATAAACTTACAGGAAAAAGGGTTTTTAAAATGGCACCTATCCATCATCATTTTGAGAAAAAGGGTTGGCCAGAGTCGACTGTTGTTGTCAGATTTTGGATAATATCAATAATTTTAGCAATGATAGGTTTGGCTACTTTAAAATTCAGATAATGATTGAAAAAAAAAAAATTTTTTTTAAAAAAAAAATTTTAATTTATGGTTTAGGAAAAACTGGAATATCTAGTTACATATTTTTAAAAAAAAATAACAAAGTTTATTTATTTGATGATGATAAAAAGGCCATAAGTAATAAAAGAATAAAAAAGCTAATAATTAATAAAAGTAATATTTTTAAAGATACTTATGATTATATTCTAATAAGTCCAGGCATAAATATCAAAAAATGTGTTCTTAAAGAATATATAAAAAAAAATTCAAAAAAGATTATTACGGATTTAGATATTTTTTATTGTAACTATTATGACAATATAAATATATCAATTACCGGTACAAATGGAAAATCAACTACCGCGCAAATTTTATTCAATGTTTTGAGAGATCAAAAAAAGGATGTTAGACTTGTAGGTAATATTGGAAATGCAATTTTGAATGAAAAGAAAATTTCTAGAAAAACTATTTTTGTTGTCGAAATTTCATCTTATCAAATTGAATATAGTAAATATTTTAAAGCAAATTATGCAGTTATTTTGAATATTTCACCAGATCATTTAGAACGTCATGGCAATTTATATAATTATATAAAAGTAAAATTTAAGCTAGTAAAAAATCAAACAAATAAAGATTTTGCATTTTTTAATATTAAAAATCAATATCTTAAAAAATTTTTAAATAAATATAAATTAAATACAAAAATAATTGATGTTAGTGACAAATCATTTACAAAAGATATTAACAAAATTAAAAATCCATATTTTTATACAAGGGGTAATAAAGAAAACCTAAGATTTATTTTTTCATTAGCAAATAAGTTTAAATTAAATAAAAATTATTTAATTAACACAATAAATAATTTTAAGGGTTTAAATTTTAGACAACAAGTTATTTATAATAGCAAAAAACTTACTGTGATAAATGACTCCAAAGCAACAAGTTTTTCATCAAGTATAAATATTCTTAAGTCGCTTGATCAAGTATATTGGATGGTTGGTGGAATTCCTAAATCTGGCGATAAATTTTTTATGACAAAGAAACAATGTAAAAATTTTAAGGCTTACATATATGGAAAAAATAAATTTTTTTTTATAAAGCAATTGAAAAGCAAATTAAGATATGAAAGTTTTCAAAATATGCGATCTGCTCTTAAAAAAATTATTTTTGATATTAAAAGCAAAAAAAATATATTTCGTAATACTATTCTTTTTAGTCCTTCCGGAGCGTCATTTGATACTTATAAAAATTTTGAAGAAAGAGGAAAAAAATTTAATGAATTTTTCGAATATTTTAATTTAAAAAAATAATTTATGTATCAAATTAGTTTAATTAATAAACTTTATTATGAATGGTGGAAAAATATTGATAAACCTATTTTTTTTTTAATAATAACATTATTTTCGTTAGGACTATTTTTTTCTTTGGTCTCCACATCGCTTATAGCATCAGACAAATTAAATACTAATAGTTATTATTTTTTCTTAAGGCATCTATTTTATACTTTTATTGGAATTTTTTTTATAATTTTTTTTTCTGCACTAAATCAAAAAAATTTGTATAAAATATCATTTATATTATTTCTGATTTGTTTTGTTTTTTTAGCTTTAGTGCCAATTATTGGTGTTGAAGTTAAAGGGTCTAAAAGATGGGTTGATTTATTATTTTTGCCAAGATTTCAACCAATTGAAGTTTTAAAACCATTTATAATTATAATGGTTGCCTCAATTTTAAGTTCAGGAAAAAGTAGTAATACTTATTATAAATATTTTTTGAGTTTTATTTTAATTGCACCAATTATATTTTTTTTGATAACCCAACCAGATGTAGGACAAACTTTTTTAGTACTTTTAACTTGGTTAAGCTTAGTGTTTATATCTGGAATTAATTTAATAATATTTTTTATTTTTTTTGGATTAATTCTTTTTTTATTACTTTATTTAATTTTTTTTATTCCTAAATTTTCATATATTTTAGTTAGGCTTAAATCTTTTTTTGATCCATCTTCCGGAAATAACTATCAATCTGAAAGGGCATCTGAAGCAATAATAAATGGAGGATTCTTCGGCAAAGGAATTGGAGAAGGTGTTTTAAAAAACAGAGTTCCCGAAGCTCATACTGACTATATTGTGTCAGTCATCTCAGAAGAATTTGGAGCGATAGTTATAATTTTGTTAATGATTATTTTTTTATTTTTTATATATCAAGTATTTAAAAAACTTTATTTTGAAAAAAATGATAAAATAAAATTAATTCTTGTTGGTTCTGCATCTATTATACTATTTCAAACGTTAATTCATCTTGGTGTTAACATTAGATTATTTCCAACGACAGGCATGACTTTACCTTTTTTAAGCTACGGAGGTTCTTCGATTGTTGGTACAGCAATTTTATCAGGAATAATATTAAATCTTACTAAAAGAAGAATTGTTTATTAATGAAAAAAAAAATTTTAATCAGCACTGGCGGTACAGGAGGACATGTTATTCCTGCCAGCATATTTTTTGAACACTTAAAAAATAATTTTGATGTTTACTTATCCTCTGACAAAAGAGGAATGAAATTTTTGAATTTAGAAAAGTATAGTGTACAAATCATAAATACTCCAAAAATAAAAAATAATCTTTTTTTACTACCTTTTAATTTTTTTTTAATTATCTTTTTGTCTATAAAATCATTTTTTTTTATAAAAAAAAATAACATTGACGTTTTGATATCTACTGGTGGCTATATGTCATTACCGTTATGTATTTCTGCAAAGATTTTAAACTTAAAAATATATCTATTTGAACCAAATATGGTTATTGGTAGAGCAAATATTTTTTTCATAAAATTGTGTGAAAAAATATTTTGTTACTCAAATAATATAAAAAATTTTCCTAAAAACCACTTAGATAAAATTATCGTAATAGATCCATTATTAAGAAAAAATTTTTATTCGTTAAAGTCCTTAGATAAAAAAATTGTAGATAATGTAAATTTATTGATTATAGGTGGAAGTCAGGGTGCAAAATTTTTTGATCTGAAAATTAAAAATGCTATTTTAAATTTATCTAAAAAATATAAATTAAAAGTATACCAACAAATTAATAGTGAAAACCATGAGGCGTTGAGTAATTTTTATTATTCAAAAAATATTGATTATCAATTATTTGATTATAAAGAAAATGTTTTTGATTTTATTTTAGACTCTAACTTGTGTATAACTAGAGCAGGTGCCTCCACTCTTTCAGAATTAACCTTTCTAAATGTTCCTTATTTAGCAATACCTTATCCTTTTGCAAAAGATAATCATCAATATGAAAATGCGCTTTTTTATAAAAATAAAAATTGTTGTTGGATGCTTGATCAAAACAATATAACAGGCGATATACTTTCCGAAAAATTAATACAAATTATTGAAAATAAAGATGATTATATGGAAAAAAAAAAAAATATGAAAAATTTTAGTTACCAAAATAGCTGGAATAATATAAATCAAAAAATTATACAGGTAATAGATGAAAATTGAATTAGCAAAAAATGAAAACATTCATTTCGTAGGTATCGGTGGAATTGGCATGAGTGGTCTTGCACTGATTATGAAGGGAATGGGATTTAAAATTCAGGGAAGTGATATATCGACAAATAAAAACATAGAAAGATTAAAAAAAAATAAAATAAAAATTTCTATAGGTCACGGCAGAAAAAATATTGATAAAGCTACAATTTTAGTTATTTCCTCGGCAATTAAAAAAAATAACCCTGAAGTCCAGAGAGCCAAAATTGAAAATCTACCTATCTACAAAAGGGGAGATATGTTGGCTCATATTGTTTCGTTAACTCAAAATATTGTTGTGGCAGGTTCCCATGGAAAAACAACTACTACTTCTCTAATTTCTGGAATTTTTGCTAGGGCAAAATTGGATCCAACAATAATAAATGGAGGTGTACTAAATTCTTTACAGAACTCAGCAAAATTAGGAAAAAGTAAGTGGTGTGTATTAGAGTCAGACGAGTCAGATGGAAGTTTTATCAAAGTTCCTCCTACGTATTCTGTTGTTACAAACATAGACAGAGAACATATGGATTACTATAAGTCAATGGATAAATTAGAAAGTCATTTTTTACAATTTATAAATAAAGTTCCATCTTTTGGTAAATCTTTTATTTGCCTTGATGATAAGATTAATAATAAAATAATTAGAAAAATTAAAACAAAAAATTTTTATACTTATGGAGTTAATAAAAATTCTAACTTTAGAGTTAAAAATGTTCGACAGTATAAAGAATTATCTATATTTGATATAGATGTATCTTTGCCAGCAAAAAAAAAAACAATTTTAAAGGATATAAGAATTCCTTTACTTGGTTTACATAACATAAGAAACGCCTCCGCTGCTGTAGCCGTAGGATTAACAATTGGAATCTCGAAAAAAATTATAAAAAAATCCCTTAGTAATTTCGAAGGAGTACAAAGACGTTTCAATAAAATATTTTCATACAGAGGAATAAATTTCTTTGATGATTATGCTCACCATCCTACAGAAATTAAAGAATTAATTAAGGGTGTTAGCAAAGTGTATAAAAAAGAAAAAATATTTTGTGTTTTTCAACCTCATAGAATATCTAGACTCAAAGATTTAAGAGAAGAATTTGCCTTATGCTTTGAGAAAGCTGAAGCTGTTATTTTGTGTCCAATTTATAAAGCAGGAGAAAAAATAAAATTAGGATTTAGTTATTTAAATTTTGCAAAAGAAATTGCTAAAAAATCAAAGGTAAAAGTTTACATGGTCAAAAATCAGTATCAATTAAGTAAATTTGTTAAGCAATGTATATACGGAAATAAAGTTGTTATTGGAATGGGAGCTGGTTCAATTTCTAGTTGGATGAAAGATCTAGCAAAATTAATATGAATGAAGTTAACGAACTAAAAATTTTTTCAGAAAATATAAAAGGAAAAATTATTTTTGACTATGATTTAAAAAAAACAAATTGGTTTAATATTGGTGGTATTGCCAAAGCATATTTCAAACCTGAAAGTCTCAGTGAATTAATTGCTTTTTTAAAAAAATTTGGATCTAAAGAAAAAATATTTGTTTTAGGTGCGGGATCGAATGTTCTTATTGAAGATAATTATTTTAAAGGGGTTATAATTAAATTGGGAAAAAATTTTTCTAATATTTCTTTATTAACTGAAACAACTTTGGTGGCAGGCAGTGCAACTATTGATAAAAAGTTGTCAGAATTTGCCTGTAAAAATAATATTGGTGGATTTGAATTTTTGTCCTGTATACCTGGAACTATCGGAGGAGGATTGAGAATGAATTCTGGATGTTTCCATAAAGAATTTAAGGATATATTGTTATCGATTCAAGCAGTAGATAAAGATGGTAAAATTTTAACAATTCCATCATCTAAAATAAAATTTACTTATAGAGGGAATGATCTAAGTAAAGATATAATTTTTTTGAGCGCTTCATTTAAAGGAAAATTTGAAGATAAGCAGATAATTCAAAATAATATAAATTCCCTTAAAGTCAAAAAAGACCAATCACAGCCCACCAAAATTAAAACGGGAGGAAGCACTTTTAAGAATCCTAAGGATCAAACAAATGAAAAAGTTTGGGAGTTAATTAAAAAATCAGTTTCATTAGATACTAAATTTGGCGGTGCTGAAATTTCAAAAAAACATTGTAATTTTTTCGTTAATAAAAATAACGCAACATTCACAGATATGAAAAATTTAATAGATTTCGTTAAACAAAGCGTTAAATCTAAAACAGGAATTGACATAGAAACGGAGATTGAGATAGTAAAATGAAAAAAAAAGTCATGATACTAGGCGGGGGAATTTCCAAAGAAAGACTTATAAGTTTAGAAACAGCCAGAAGTGTTTACAATGAACTTAAAAAAAACAAAAATTATAAATCAATTATTGTAGAACCAGACAGTTGCTTTTTAAAAAAAGTTAAGTTTTTTAAACCAGATATAATATTCAATGCTCTCCATGGTCAATTTGGTGAAGATGGTTATATTCAGACAATCTTAGAGTCGCAAAAAGTTAAGTATACTCATTCTGGAGTTCTTGCTTCAGCAATAGCAATGGATAAAGAAATATCGAAAAAGATTTTTTTGAATAACAAAATTCTAACCCCAAAATATATTAAGTACTATTTCAATAAAAAGAATAAAAACATAATTTCATTAATTAAAAAAAAATTGAAATTTCCTGTTGTAATAAAACCAATTAACGAAGGATCAAGCGTAAATGTTTTTATTTGTACAAAAAAAAATTTAATCAGGAATCTAAAAAAGTTATCAGTTTATAATGAAATTTTAATTGAGGAGTTTATTCCTGGCAGAGAAATTCAGGTAGCAATAATGGGAAATGTAAAACTTGGCGCCATTGAATTAAAACCAAGAAGAAAATTTTATGACTATAAAGCAAAATATAGTGTGCAAGCGCGAACCAAACATATAATACCTGTTCATTTAGATAAAAAAAAAATAAAAGAAATAATGAATTTAGCACTTAAAGCACATAAGTTAATTGGTTGCAAAGGTGTTACACGATCAGATTTTAAATTTTATAAAAATAAATTTTATTTGTTAGAGATAAATACACAACCTGGCATGACTAAATTATCTTTAGTTCCTGAAATTGCAAATTTTAGAGGGATCAATTTTGCTAATTTAATTGAATGGATTTTAAAAGATGCTTCAAAAAATAGGTAAGAAAAATAAAATTTATATCTACTTATTTATTTTTTTGTTATTAAGCACATTTAACAATACAAATATAATTAATTTTAAATTCTTAAAATTTAATATTGAACAGATAAAAGTTTCGGGTCTTACGAAAAAAAAAAATTTGGAAGTTTCACAGGAAATAAAAAAAAAATTAATAGAAAATATTTTTTTTATTAGAAAAGAATTTTTAACAAAAATACTACAGAAAAATAATTTAATAAATTCATTTGAAATAAAAAAAATTTATCCAAACATAATAGAAATTAAAATTAAAAAAACCGAATTTTTAGGAATCACAAATATTGATGGTAATTTTTTTTTTATAGGTTCTAACGGAAAACTAATTGATTATAATGAGTCAGAAAAAAACTTGCCATATGTTTTTGGAAAAATTAATATTAACGATTATATTGAATTTGTAAAATTTGTTAATAAATCAAAATTTAATTTTAATATAATAGAAGAGATTTATTTTTTTCCATCAGGTCGCTGGGATATAAAAACCTCTGATGATAAATTATTTAAGTTACCAGCAGAAAATATAGAGCTTAAACTTAATTTAATTTATGAACTGTATAAAAATGAAAATTTTAAAAATATAAAAGTAATTGATTTAAGATTTAAAAATAAAATAATTAATAGCTATGAGTAAAAAAGAATTTGATGTTTATTTTAGCCTAGAAGAAAAAAAACTAAATGTAAGCGTTTTTAAAAAATCTGAAGATAATTTAGTTTTTTTTTTTGAAGATAATTTAGGAATAAACTCTATAAACGAATATACTGATTTTGAGGAATTAGAAAAAATAATAGAAAAAAATATTAAGAAAGTAGAAAAAAATATTAATGAATTTGTTAATAATGTATTCTTAATGATAGATACAAATGAAACAATATCTATTCATATTTCTTTATTAAAAAAACTTGATAATAAAATCATTCAAAAAAAAGATATCCAAAATCTTATTCGTGATGCGAAGCAACAAATTATTAGATCATATCCAACAAAAGATATTGTTCATATCATTGTAAATAAATATATAATTAATGATTTAGATTATGTTTTTGTACCAACAGATATAAATTGTAATAAAATTTCTGCCGACATTGAGTTTATTTGTTTTCCAAAGAATTTAATAAAAAAAATTGAGGAAGTATTTAATAATTTTCAAATTTCAGTTGATAAAGTTATTTGCTCAAATTACGCCAAATTGTTTGTTAACCATAATTCTAGTGAGAGTATATGCAAGGCTGGGTATAATTTAAATAAAGGTTTTAATAAACAAGAAATTGTAATAGTTCCCAAAAAAGTAGAAAAAAAAGGTTTTTTTGAGAAACTTTTCTACTTTTTTAAATAGCAATCCGTATTTTTTTGAAACATTTGTTGTTTTTGAATTTTTTCTCTAAACTTTTATAAGTTCTCATGTCAGTTTTAAATCAAAAAACAATTAAAAAAAATATTGTTTTAAATGGCGTTGCTCTCCATTCAGGAAAAATGGTTCACATGGAGATTAAACCATCTCAACCAAATACTGGAATAATTTTTAAGAGGACTGATTTAAAATCTAATAATATAATAATTCCTGGAATTTTTAATGTTAGCAGTGCAATTTTTTGTACTACGATTTCAAATGATTATGGAGCGAAGATTTCTACGATCGAACATTTAATGGGAGCATTTTATGGAATGGGAATTGATAATGCATTAGTTGAAGTTGATGGTGATGAATTACCAATCTTGGATGGATCAGCTAAAATATATGTTGAAGAAATAAGTCATTCAGGAGTAGTGTTTAGTAATTCTCCGATTAAAGTGATTAAGATTGAAAATAAAATTACTCTTAGAGAAGGAAAAAAATTTATTTCATTTGAGCCTAGCAAATTAAGCTTGGATATAGATTTTGAGATTGTTTATGAAAATTCTTTAATTGGTACACAAAGAAACCTTGTTAAAGTTTATGAAGATGATTTAACTGATGTGTTTAATTCAAGAACTTTTTGTGTATATGCTGACATAGAAAAGTTAAAAAAAATGAATTTGGTTAAAGGTGGATCTTTAGAAAATGCAATTGTAGTAAATGATAAAAAAGTTTTAAATGACGATGGTTTGAGAAATAAACTAGAATTTGTAAATCATAAAATTCTCGACTGTATAGGGGATTTATATTTGTCAGGTTATAAAATAATTGGGAAGCTAAAATGTTCTCAAGGTGGCCATAAGCTTACAAATCAACTATTAAGAAAAGTTTTTGAAAATGATGCAAACTTTTCTGTTATAGAAGTTAAAGAAAATAAAGTTCCTCATTCATTTATTAACAAAAGATATCTAAAATCAATAGCTTAAAAGTTTAGATTTTTTCAAAAATCTGTTAAAAGTTTTTATGAGCAATTTAAAGAAATATTTAATTATATTTTTTCTATTTTTGTCTTCGTGTTCAGGAAATTCAGAAAAAGAAATATCTATAATAGAAGAAGAAGATTTGGATCTTCAAATGATAGCAGCCTATAGGGAGGGAGTAAAAGCATTAGAAGATGGAGATGTTTATTATGCAGCAAAAAAATTTAATGAAGCAGAACTATTATATCCCCAATCACATTGGGCTCCCAAATCTATTTTAATGGCATCTTTTGCATTTTATATGCAGGCATATTACAAAAATGCTGCAGAAGAACTTGATAGATTTATAAAAAAATATCCAAATGATAAAAATTTGGATTATGCATACTATCTTTTAGCCATGTGTCATTATGAGAGCATTGTTGATGAAAAAAAAGATTTAAAACCACTTTTGCAAGCTAGAGACAGCTTTCATTTAGTTATTGAAAAATTTCCTTTAACTGATTTTGCTATTGATGCAAAATATAAACTTGGTTTGATAAATGACTTGTTAGCGGCAAAAGAAATGTACATTGCAAGACATTATATAAAAAAAGAAAAATGGATACCTGCTATTAATAGGTTAAAAATTGTGGTCGGTAATTATGATACAACTGTGTATATAGAGGAAGCTCTACATAGATTGGTTGAAATTCACTATAGAATTGGACTAGTAAATGAAGCTAAAATGTATGCCAACACTTTAGGCTATAATTATTTATCAAGTAAATGGTATAAAGAATCGTACAGAGTTTTTAATAAAGATTATAAAATTGATAGAAATACTTCAAAAAAGGAAAAAAAGAAACTTAGAGATAGAATTAAGTCTTTTTTTTAAGAGATGAAAAATTCAAAAATCGAGAAAGAATATTTAAAAAAAATTAAACTTTTTCAGAAATATAACAAATTTTACTACGACGATAGCGATCCCTTAGTAACTGATAGCGAATTTGACGCCTTAAAAAGAGAAATAATTGTACTTGAAAAAAAATACAAATTTTTAAATTCTGATAATTCTCCATTAAAATCTGTAGGTTTTACTCCATCAAAAAATTTTAAAAAAATAAAACATAAAATTCAAATGTTATCGTTATCAAATGCTTTTAATGAAGATGATTTAAAAAACTTTGAAAAAAAAATACGTAATTTTTTAAGTTTAAAGGAAAATATTAAAATAGAATATAGTGCTGAACCAAAAATAGATGGGATTTCAGCTTCGTTAACTTATAAAAATGGAAAATTTGTTCAAGGTTTATCAAGAGGCGATGGAAAAGAAGGTGAAGATATAACAGAAAATTTAAAGACTATTAAGGATATACCAAAAGTTATTAATATAGAAAAATTTCCCATTGAAATTGATATAAGGGGAGAAGTTTATATTCAAAACAATGATTTTAAAAAAATAAGTCAAAAATTTGCCAATCCAAGAAATGCTGCTTCTGGAAGTTTAAGACAAAAAGATCCAGCCGCAACAAGTAAGATTCCATTAAAATTTATTGCTTATACATTTGGGTCTGCAAAAGGTATGAATATAAAATCACAATCTAATTTCTTAAAAAATTTAAAAATATGGGGTTTTAAAACAAACGAATATAATAAAAATATAACAGGTATAAAAAATTTAATTTTAAATCATGAATATTTAGAAAAAAAAAGAAAAGAGATGAAATTCGACGTTGATGGAATCGTATATAAAGTAAATGACTTTGATTTACAAAAAAGACTTGGATATGTAACAAACGCACCAAGATGGGCTGTTGCACATAAATTTTCTGCTAATAGTTCAATCTCAGAAATTGTAAATATAGAAATCCAAGTAGGTAGGACAGGAGCATTAACACCTGTGGCTAAAATTAAACCAGTGAACATTGGTGGAGTTATGGTCTCAAACGCAACTCTTCATAACGAAGATGAAATTAATAGAAAAGATATTCGAGTTGGTGATACCGTAACTGTTGAAAGAGCAGGCGATGTAATACCCCATGTAGTTTCAATCAATTTACAAAAAAGAAAAAAAAATTCAAAAAAATTTATTTTTCCAACTAAATGTCCTTCTTGTGGCTCTACAACTGTTAAAGATTTTAATGAAATTACAAAAAAAAATGATGCGGTACGAAGATGTTCTAGCGAAGGTTTTGAATGTGATCAAATTGCAAAGGAGAAAATTAAACATTTTGTTTCAAAAGAAGCATTTAATATTGATGGATTTGGAAAAAAAATAGTTGAAAATTTTTGGATGCTTAAATTAATAAAATTTCCACAGGACATTTTTAAATTAGATTATGAAAAAATAAGATATTTAGATGGATGGGGAAATTTATCAACTTCCAATTTAAAATATGCGATAGAAAGTAAAAAAAAGATCCCATTAGATAAGTTTATTTATTCTTTAGGTATAAGGCATATAGGGCAAGAAAATGCAAAGCTTTTAGCAAGGCACCTAAAATCAGCAAATAATTTTTTTAAACTGTCTTTAAAAAAAGATGCAAATGAACTAAAAAATATTGATGGAATTGGAGATACTCAAATTAATTCAATTATAAATTTTTTTTTAAATAAAACTAACCAAGAATTTTTATTTGAATTAAAAAAAATTTTAGAAATAACCGACGCTGTTCAAATAAGTCAATCCGGGTTATTAAAAAATAAAACTTTCATGTTTACTGGAAAATTACAAAATATAAGTAGAGCAGAGGCAAAAAGTTTAGTTGAGAAAAATTCTGGAAATATCGTTAGTAGTGTAATAAAGAAATTAGATTATTTGGTAATAGGTGAAAAACCTACCAATAGAAAAATTGATCAAGCAAAAAATTTGGGTATTAAAATTATTTCACAAAAAGAATGGACTGATTTGTTAAATTAATCTTGCAAGCCATTTTCTCTCTTTTTCTTTTAGATATGGCGAAATTTTTGAGTAAGTTTCTAAGTGATATTTAAGAATATAATCTTTTTCATTTTTTGAAAGTAGAGTTTCTTCAATTAAATCTTTTTCAAGAGGTGCGTAGGTTAAGTTTTTTAAAAAAAGATTATTTTTACTTCCATCTATATAAACAAGATTCTCTATTCTAATTCCAAATTTATTTTCTAAGTAGTATCCTGGCTCATTACTAACAATCATACCTTTTTTAAGTTTAACAAAATTATTTTTAGAAATACTTTGTGGACCCTCATGGACATTCATAAAAAAACCAACCCCATGTCCTGTACCATGTTTATAATCTAGTTTTTTTGAATGAAGACTTTTTCTTGCAAGTTTATCTAAATTATTTCCATTCTTTATTTTTTCAATTTGAGAAATCGCAACTGCAATATGCCCTTTTAAAACTCTAGTATATAATTCTTTTATTTTTTTATTTGGATTGTTAAAAGATATGGTTCGAGTTACATCTGTTGTTCCCCACCTATATTGACCACCTGAATCAACTAAAAGTAAATGATTTCTATTTAATTTACGATTAGACTTTTTATTAGATCTATAATGAATGATTGCTCCATTTGGTCCTGAGCCAGCGATGGTATTAAAGCTGGGATAAAGAAAATTCTTACTTTGTCTTCTAAAATTTTCTAATTTTTTTTCAACTTTAATCTCATCTAAATTCTTAATATTTGAGTGTTTAATCCAATATAAAAATTTAGTAAGAGCTACTCCGTCTTCAATATGTGCATTGATCATATTTTTAATTTCAATTTTATTTTTAATTGATTTAAGATCATAAATTGGATCAGTTCTTTTTTTAATAAAGAATTTTGAATTTATTAGATTTTCGTTAAATACTGAGCAAGTTTTACCATCTATACAAAAATTTTTACCTTTTAAAGAATTTAATATTTCGAAAAACTTATAATTTTCAAAAAAACTTATTTTTTCTTTTATAAATTTCTTTCTTATATTTTTAAGTTTTTTGATATTTCCAAATATAATAATTTCTTTTTTCTTTGTTATTATTGCTTGAAAATTAGCTACAGGTGAATTTGGGAGATCTTTTCCTCTAATATTTAACAACCAACAAACATTTTCAACTGAACTTATGAATAAATTATCTATTTTTTCATTTTTAATAATTTTCTTTAATCTTTTAATTTTACTTTTTATGCTTTCTCCTGCTACCAAACTATCAATTGAATAAACTAAATTGTTTTTATTTACTTTTTCAATTTTATTTACAAACAAATCTTTATTTATAGGAATAAGATTACATGTATCATTGAAATATAGTTTTAAAGTATCCTTTGTAAAAATTTTAGGATCAAATCCAATATTAAAAAACTTATATTTATTTAAGATATTTTTAGGCCACACATAAGGTATTTCATGAATTGTAAATTTCTTACCAGATTGCTGCTTTGCTTGTATTGTGTATCTACCATCTACAAACAGGTGGTTGCTGCTTTTTAAAATTAATATAAACCCCGCTGAACCTGTAAAATTTGCAACTATTTGAAGTTTATTTGTTTTTGAATATTCAGTAAAAAATTCATCATTTTTTGGAACAACGTATCCATTTAAGTTATTTAAATTAATTAAGTTTTTAATTTTATTTATCATTTAATTTTTTTTGATATCTTATCCAGCCTGGACTTCTAATTGGTTTATTTGTCTCAAGGTCCTGGTTAAAATCGAATTCTACATCATTATTAATTTGATCTTCATCAAAGTAGTTATTTTTTTCTAAATTTTTTTCAGGTAGCTCATCCAAAAATCTCGATGCCATACTATCAATCCAGTCACCCTGATAAAATCTATTCATTGAAAATGAAATTATTGCAATTTTTTTTGCCCTTGTTATGCCTACATAAGCTAGTCGTCTTTCTTCTTCAAGGCCGTTCTGTCCTTTTTCATCAATAGATTTTTGGTGAGGAAATAAACCTTCTTCCCATCCAGGTAAAAAAACAACATCAAATTCTAAACCTTTTGATCCGTGCATTGTCATTAAATTTACTTTTTCTCCATCCCATTTTTGGTCAATAGAAGTTGCCAAAGAAACATGTTCAAGAAAACTTTCCAAGTTATCAAATTCTTTCATAGCATTCAAAAGTTCTTTAATATTCTCTATTCTATTTTCATTTTCCAAATCTTTTTTATTTTTCAACATTGAGGAGTACCCTGACTCATCAAGTATTGTTTGCATTAATTTTACATGATTCATTTTTTTTATTGTTAAGTCATCTCTCCATTTGGTTATCATATTGAGAAAAGAGTTAAGTCCAATTTTTGTTTTTGGTTTTATTAAATTTAATTCAATTAATTTTTTTGATGCAGATTCAAGACTTAATAAATTTTTTGCTCGATATTCATTAATTTGCTTAATTGTAGTGTCTCCAATTGACCTTTTCGGTGTATTCACAATACGCTCAAAAGCTAAGTCATCTTTACTTTGATAAATTAATCTAAGATAGGAAATACAATCTTTTATTTCGGCTCTTTCATAAAATTTTATACCTCCTATAATTCTATAAGGTAAACCAATTTTAAGAAATCTCTCTTCAAATTCTCTAGTTTGAAATATAGCTCTGACCAAAACTGAAATGCTATTTAAGGAAATTTTATTTTTGAGTTTTTCAATTCTGTCACCAACTCCAATTGCTTCATCTTTTCCATTTCTAAAACATTCAAGCGAAACTAATTCCCCATCGTTACTATTAGTATATAAATTTTTTCCTACTCTATTCTTATTATTTTCAATTAATTTTGAAGCAACTGTTAAAATATTTTGAGTAGAACGATAATTTTCCTCTAATCTTATAACTTTTGTATTTTCATAAATTTTATCAAATTCTAAAAAATTTTTAATTTCTGCACCACGCCAACTATAAATTGATTGATCATCATCACCAACACAACATAAGTTTTTATGGTAATATGCTAAAAAATTGAGCCATCTACTTTGTATGTGATTTGTATCTTGGTATTCATCTACTAGTATATATTTAAAATTTTTGGAATATAATTCGGCTATATCTTTATTTTTTTCAAAGATTTTAACACAATGTAAAATTAAATCACCAAAATCACATACATTCAGATCTAATAGTTTAGATTGATAAATCTTATAAATTTTTAAAAACCCTTTTTCTAAAATATCTTTTTTTTTTATAATTACATCTTCAGGATACCATCCTTTATTCTTCCACTTATCTATAATTGCCAGAATAAAATTAGGTGAAATTTTTTTTGTGTCTATATTTTCTGTTTTACAAATATTTTTAATTAATCTTATTTGGTCATTCTGGTCTATTATTGAAAAGTTAGAATTTAAACCAGCGGCTTGGGCGTGCTTTCTTAATAATTTGGCACTAATTGAATGGAATGTTCCTAGCCAAGATAGCCCAACTGCATCTTTGCTTAAAATTGAACTAACTCTACTTCGCATCTCACTTGCCGCTTTATTAGTAAAAGTTACTGCTAGTATTTGATTGGGGAAAGCTTTTTTTTCTTTAATAATATGTGCAATTCTTGAAGTTAATACTTTGGTTTTCCCAGAACCAGCTCCAGCAACAATCAGCAAAGGCCCATCCAAGTGCAAAACTGCCTCTTTTTGAGCTTTATTTAATTTTTTTAAATATTCAGAGTTTATCATTTATAAATTATCATTATAAATCAATTAAATTTTCATGAAAAATATTCTTTTTAAAAAAATAGCAAAAATTAACAATTTTTTTGTCTCTCTTTTTAATAAAATAAATGATTTCATTAAGATTATAAATACTAAATATAAAAATATTAGTAGTTTTAACAAGTATTTAATCTTTTTAATAACAATATTGTTTCTTTATTTATTTTATCTATCCATTCCTAGCTTGTATGACAAAGGAATCATTCAAACTAAATTAAATAATATGATTAATGAAGAATATAATATTAATTTAAGCTTATCCCCAGATCTAAATTATAACATTTTACCTCAACCACATATAATAGTTAAAAATGTAAAATTTTATACAAATAATTTACAAGAACCAAAAGAACTCGCTCAAATAAAAAAATTGAAAATATTTATCAGTCAAAAAAACTTATTTAAAATTAATAATCTAGAAATAAAAAAAATTCTTTTTGACGAAGCAAATTTTTCAATTCAGCAAGAAGATTTGGGTTATTTTAAAAAATTTGTAGAAAAAAGATTTTCAACTAAAAAAATTGCCATAACTAATAGCAATTTTTTTTATATAGATAAGAATAAAAATGTAATTGCTATATTTCCTGTTTTAAAATTTAGTTTATTTTTTGACGTGAAAAATCTTAAAAATTTAATTGCTTCTAAAGGAGAAATTTTTGCAATGCCATATTCCTTAAATTGGAATAAAAATTTTAAAAATAATTTAAGTTCAACATTGCTAAAGATTAATAAATTAAACTTAAAATTAGAAAATCAATCAAAAATAAAAAATTCTGATTTATTGATCAAAAATTTTATTTTTTTTAGAAGTCTGGAAATTGAATCAGATATTTTAGTTAATAAAGACTGGATAAAAATAAGTTCTGCTCAAAATCCAAAAACAAAAAAAAGTATCTTAACCTATGATGGTAAAATTGATTTAAATCCGTTTAATTTAATTATGGATATTGATTTAGAAAAACTAAATTTTAAAAGAGATATTTTTTATAACAATCTACTACAAAATTTATTTGAATTAAGACATTTATATAATGAAAATCTTAGTTCTCAAATAACACTCAATGTCAACAAACTAAAAAAAAATAGACTGTTTAATAATTCAAAAATGCTAGTCAACTTAAATAATGGTTTTATTAATTTTAATAATACAGTTTTTGAAGGAAAAGTAGGAACTTTAAATTTAATTAATAGTTCTATAGAAAATTTTAAAGATGATTTAGTATTTAATGGTAATTTTAAATTTACAATTAAGTCAGAAAATGAATTTTATAGATTATTTCAAATTTCAAAAAATGAAAGAAAAAAAATAAATAACTTTTATTTTGATGTTGAAATTAATTTAACTAAAAATACATTTGAAATAAATAATTTAATGTTTGAACCAGGAAAAGTTAAGTCTGAAGATGATCTACTAGATTTTTTAAATTCCTACAATAATGAAAATAATAAAATTGATAGTTGGATAGATTTTAAAAATTTTGTAAATAAACTTTTCACTTTTCATTACTTGGGATAAATCATTTTTGTCGGGTTAATTATTTTATTATACTCTTTTTCATCTATTAAACCTGTTTTTAAAGCTTCAAATTTTAATGTAGTTTTATTTTTTAATGCTTTTTTTGCAATCCTTGCAGCATTATCGTAACCAATTTTTGGAGATAAGGCAGTTACTAACATTAATGAATTATTCAATAATTCTTTAATTCTATTTTTGTCAGCCTTAAGTCCAGAAATACAATATTTAGAAAAACTTTTTGTGCTGTCAGACAAAATTTTAATTGATTGAAGTATATTATGTATAATTAAAGGTTTAAAAACATTTAGTTCAAAATGACCGTGCGATCCAGCCATGGTAATTCCATTGTGATTTCCAATTACTTTAACACAAACCATAGTTACCGCTTCACATTGTGTTGGGTTAACTTTCCCTGGCATAATTGATGAACCCGGTTCATTTTCTGGTAAAATTAATTCTCCATATCCTGCTCTAGGACCCGACCCCAAAAATCTAATATCGTTAGCAATTTTCATTAAACAAACCGCCGTTGTATTCAAAGTTCCAGAAAAATTCACTATTGCATCGTGAGCTGCAAGAGCTGCGAATTTGTTTTTTGCAGGCTTGAAAGGCAGTTTAGTGATTTTTTTTATCTCATTTATAATTTGTTTATCAAAATTTTTTCTTGTATTTATACCAGTACCTACAGCTGTACCGCCTTGCGCTAAATAATAAATTTCATTTAAAGCATTTTTGATTCTATCAATACTTTTTTCTAGTTGAGATTGATAACCAGAAAATTCCTGACCGAGTGATAATGGAGTGGCATCTTGAAGATGAGTTCTTCCAATTTTTATAATCTTGTTAAACTGTTTAACTTTTTTTTTTAGTTCATTATTTAACAAACTTAGGGAAGGAATTAATGAATTCTTAGCCTGTAATACAATTGCAATATGCATAGCTGTAGGAAAAACATCATTGGTAGATTGTGATTTGTTAACATGATCATTGGGATGTACCGGTTTTTTTGTACCTTTTTTTCCTCCTAATATTTCAATTGCTCTATTTGCAATTACTTCGTTGACATTCATATTAGTTTGAGTTCCAGAGCCTGTTTGCCAAATTTTTAGTGGAAAGTTATCGCTCATTTTTCCCTTTATTATCTCATCTGATGCTTTAACAATTGCTCCAGAAATTTTTTTATCGAGATCTTTATTTTTATAATTAACAATTGCAGCTGATTTTTTAACAATTGCGATCGATTTTATTAAAACTGGTCTTACTAAAAAGTCGCCAATATCAAAGTATTTTTTTGATCTTTGTGTTGATGCTCCCCAATATTTATCAGAGGGCACCTTGATGCTACCAATACTATCAAATTCTTTTCTAAATTTCATATTTTGTTTGAATACAACCTGTTAAATCTTATACATTAAATTTCATAAAAATCATATAGGAGCACTATGACAAATTTTGGAAAAGTTGGTCTTTTCATGAAAACATTCGGTCAAGAAGTAAAAAATAAACCAGGTTTTAGTTCTGAAAAAATAAATAATTTAAGAATTAGTTTAATAAATGAAGAATTGGAAGAGCTTAAACAGGCAATGAAAAATAATGATTTAAAAGAGGTGGTCGATGCTTTGACCGATATTTTATATGTTACTTATGGAGCTGGACATGCTTTTGGTGTTAATCTTGATAAATGTTTCGATGAAGTGCAAAAATCTAATATGAGCAAATTAGGTGAAGATGGCAAACCAATTTATAACGAAGCTGGCAAGGTTATGAAAGGACCTAATTATTTTAAGCCTGATTTGTCTAAATTTTTAAAATAAAAGTATAAGTTCTAGAGGCGTTCTGTTGCCAGGTGCCTCAAACCCCGAATTTTTTAATTCATAAGCCAGTAGGCAACTGCAAGAACTATTACGATTTCCATTTCGACTCCTTTCAACAGATCCATTATATAGTAAGGGGCGTTCTGTTGCCAGGTGCCCCGAACTTTGTACCATTATTCGCGAATAATTTGAATTGAAAAGGCACAAATTTAAAGAGAAGTGTGCCAGTATTGTGCCAAAGATTTTTGTGTTAAAATTATTTAATGGCGGCTCCTAAAAAATATAAAAATAGAGCAGAAAGACTTGCTGCTAAACGTAGATATTATAATAAAAATAAAGACAAAATTAATGCTAAAAAAAGAGCAAAATATATTAAAAAACCTAAAAGCAAAAATAAAAATTGTACATCTTGTGGCAAACTTTTAGAAAAAAATTCAAAGAATTTTAGATATAAAAGCAAAAAAAAGAATATTTTAACTTTTAGACCTGTTTGTCGTCCCTGTGAAAGAAAACAAGTTATCGAATTTTATAAAACTAAAAAAGGGAAAAAACTTAAACAAAAATATGAAAAAAATTATGCAATTTCTGGGAAGAAAAAAATATCTCAAAAAAAATTTTATGATAAAAATAGAGTTGAATTAAATCAAAAAAACATAGCAAGAAGAGCAATTAGACGAAAAACTGACCCTCATACAAGGATAAGAGATAATTTATCTTTAAGAATGAGACTAGCTTTAAAGGAGCAAAATTTAACAAAAAGAAATACAACAACTGATTTAGTAGGTTGTTCGATACCTTTTTTAAAAAAATACTTAGAAAATAAATTTAAAAAAGGTATGAATTGGAAAAACCAAGGTCGTTATGGTTGGCATATTGATCATATAAAGCCTTGTTCTAAGTTTGATTTAAGTGATCCAGATCAGCAAAAGAAATGTTTTAATTATAAAAATCTACAACCTTTATGGGCTGAAGAAAATATAAAAAAATCAAATAAATGATTATGGTCGGGGTCGCAGGTGCGAATCCTGCGACCCCCTGGGAAGAAAACTAAACTACACATTGAAACTATTTTCATTTTTTTTGTTTTAATTGTTGAAATAAAATATTTGCTTATTAATTTATTCTTATGACACAACTTAAAAATATACTTATAAAAAAAAATATTAAACAAAGCGCTTTAGCAAAACTACTTAATAAAGATGCATCTACAATAAATCGTTGGGCTGAAGATTCGAGATGTATTTCATGGGATAATGCTGTGAGAGTAGCAAAGATAATAAAGTGTCACCCAATAGAGATTTTTAATGATATCACCCTGACAAAAGTTAAATTATTTTGTGATAACGATTGCTATGTCGAGGATAGGGTTTTTGATGAAGATCATAAAGAAATTGAACTACCTTTTGAATTAAGCAACAAAATAGTTGTTTATAATTATAGCAATTCAATAGAAGGTGGATTTCACCTTTTTGATAATAATGAAATTTCTATAAACTTAATAAATCCAAATAAAATTTATTTGATTTATTTAGAAAATATAAAGTATTGTGGATATATAAATGTACTTAAATCAGGTTCATTTAGTGTGTCTAATGCTAATAATTTTGAAACTCCAATATTAGGCAACCTTTCAGAGATACAATATCTATATAAAAGAACTCACTTCCAGAATGAATAATCATATTCTTGTAGATAAAAATATCTTAACCGATAAGAGGTTGAGCTCAAATGATAGGATAGTCTATTTTGCCCTTGTTGCTTTATTAGATCAGTATAAAGACAGATCAAATTTTCAATATATAGAAATTAGCAAGTTGATTGGTTTAGCCAGATCATCAATTCAAAAATCAACTCATCATTTAAATAGAATTAAATTAATTAAAAAAATTAAAAAAGGTAACGGTTGTGAATACATTTTAAATTTTGATGAAAAGTGTGCCACCAGTGTGCCAAAGATTAAATCTGTAGGATAAAATCAATAAAATATTAGAATAAGTAGGGGCGTTCTGTTTCCCCCTATAATTTAAATACTAACAGAAAATAAAGACTTTTTGAAACACTTCAATGTATTCTTCAATGTAAGTTTAGCGTTTTTGGCAGGAACCTTGTTTCTCGACTTCATTGTAAATCAAGGATAAATTTAATTGGTTATTAAAAAAAGGAATAAAATTGGTTTTTAAATACTTTAAAAGCACTTTTGATTTTGTAAAAAAAAATATTTTTGGTTTTTTAAACAGTAAAGATAAATGGTTAAAGTATTATGAAGATCTAAAGACATTTTTTACAAATAGATTTTTGACAGATGCTATTATTCCTTATGATTTAATTAATGTTGCATCCAGTATAATTAATAAAAAATCTGAAGAACAAATATTTAGATTTATCATAGGTTGCTCGATAGTTATTGGTATATTGGTTGCTATACCTGGCGATATTGGAGTTGGGTTATACGTTGCACAAGCGCTTGAATTTACTATGGCAGTGAATATTGCTAGATTAGTAGGTCTAGATTTTAAAAGAGAAAATGTCTTCAAACTTTTAGGCGCAGTTGGTCTTTCCTCTATAGTAGTTCTTTATGCTTTTGAAAAAGTATTACAAGTTATCTTTAAATTGATTACACATTTACCGGCAGCAACTCCTGCATCATTTGTTTCTGTTGTTATTACAAACCTATTTTTAGGTATCTTTTGTTATCTTTCTTTCACAGAAATAAAAAACTCTGGAAAAGAAAAACTTAAATTAAGTTCGCTAGGAAGAATAGCAACTAATGCATCAACTTTCACATACAAGATAGGAAAAAGTTTAATGACTTTGTTATTAAAAGATATGCCTAGTTTATTTAATCAAATTAAGGATAATGTTAAGTCATTCATTCAATTAAATATTGATTATAAAAAAAAAGTAAAAGGGGAAGTTTTTTTTGCTGCTAGTATGGCGTATTTACTTGATGGAAGAACAGATAGTTTTGAGGGACCAATTAGTCAAATGTGGTTAGATGCATGGAGAATGTCTTTTACTAACAAACTTAATCCTAATGCCTCGATTGATGAAATAAGGACTCTTGCAAAGAGTTATAATATAGAGCAATTACCTGGTGTAGATAATTTAGTTCAATCAAAATTTTACGAAATTTTAGAATCTAATTATGAAAATATGGATGGAGATTATTGGACAGCAGAATTATTCACTGATCCTGCTCACCCAGCAACAGATGTAAGGTTTTACAATACTAAAACTAACCAAACCTATGAAGTAAATTATAAATTAACAGATGATAAAAATTATATAGAGCATCATCTTGATAGATACCCAGACACACCAGTAATAACATCTCCTGAAACTGCCGAAAAAATGAATAATCCTTTGGTTGCAGGAGGAAAATATAAAACTGATGAAGTAATAAAACTATCAAATGAAAATTTTGAGAAACTTCTAAACACTAAACATGGTTTTTATTTACAAGAAGGAGCAGCATCTGCAGGAATGATAGTTCTATCTATCCACTTATTTCCTTTTTTTGTTCATTACTTTAGGGGAAATATAGATAAAGAACAATTTATGATCGCTGTTAAAAGATTTGTTCCAGATGTTACATCTAGAACTTTAAACAGAATTATAATGTTAACTTTAATGGGTCCAATATTTGGATGGTTTTTACTAAGTAGTTTCTTATTAAATGTTTCGACACATGAAAATGATAATCAAAAGGATATAAAACAATTATTTTATAAACCTTTAGTATAAGTTTTTTTAAACAATGTTATTAGACGCATCTGCGCGTATAACGGTCAAATTTTGTTTTCTAACTTCATTGTAACTTCAATGTAAACTTCAATGTAAATTCCTTTTGGAAAATGACTGGGGACAATGGAAACCTTTGGAAAGGGGCGTTCTGTTGCCAGGTGCCCCAAAACCCCGTTACTTAATTAATAAATTAATTAAGCAGCAAGAGCAAATTTATCATTTGCAATTATAATTTAGCCCGTCGCGGCGGAACAATACCGAACGAAAGAATAGCCTTTAGACATCCGTCGATCCTAATTCACCCCCGCAAGTTGTAAATGGTGGAGGTGGTGGGTACTGCCCCCACGTCCGTAATGGTTATTACGAAATTCGTTTATCGTCATAGTTGGAAAACCAACATTAATAATATAAAACGTATTAACTGAGATTCAATAACTAAATCATGAAATTAACTAAAGAGCAGTCACAAGAAATAAAAGATCAACAAAAACAGGAAAATAAGACAAAAAGAGTTACAGCCCCAGAACTTGAAAATATTCTTTATGAAGCAATGCCCATTCTTGATCATGGATTTATAAGAGTGGTTGACTATATGGGTGATGATAGTTCAATTGTTCAAGCAGCTAGAGTGTCTTATGGAAAAGGAACAAAGAAAGTTTCTACTGATAGTGGATTGATAAAATATTTAATGCGACATTGGCATAGCACTCCATTTGAAATGTGTGAAATAAAATATCATGTAAAACTACCTATTTTTATTGCACGTCAATGGATTAGACATAGAACTGCAAATGTAAATGAATATTCAGCAAGGTATTCAATTTTAGATAAAGAATTTTATTTGCCTTCATCAGAAAATTTAGCTGCACAATCACAAAGTAATAGGCAAGGCAGAGGAGAGATTATCGAAGGAGACCAAGCAAAGCAGGTTTTAGATCTATTAAAAAATGATGCTGAACGTACCTATAAAAATTATGAGGAGATGCTTAATCAAAGGTTTGATGGCACAACTATCGATGAAAATAAAAAAGGATTAGCAAGAGAACTTGCTAGAATGAATTTAACTTTAAATACTTATACCCAGTGGTATTGGAAAACAGATTTATTAAATTTAATGAATTTTTTAAGACTTAGGGCAGATAGCCACGCACAATACGAAATAAGAGCATACGCCGATGCAATGTTAGATACAGTAAAAAAATGGGTTCCAATTACTTATGAGGCTTTTATGGATTACAGAGTTGGAGGTACAGAAGTTTCAGCTAAAGGAAAAATTGTAATTCAAAAACTTATCAAAGGTGAAGATGTTAAAGTTGAAGACTCTGGTCTGTCAAAAAGAGAATGGAATGAATTAATGACTGCTTTTGATTTTAAAGATAAGTTGATTTAATTTTATTTGCAAAATTTAAATAAATTTTAGATATTTCATGTTCTGGGTTGGACTCAACTATTGGTTTACCTTGATCTCCACTTTTCCCAACTTTAGGGTTAATTGGGATTTCTCCTAAAAATTCTTTGCTGAATTCATCAGCAGTTTTTTTTACACCCCCTTCTCCAAATATATTATATTTTTTTCCATCATCTCCTTTGAAGTAGCTCATATTATCTACAAGACCTAAAATTTTAACACCAAGTTTATCGAACATTTTTATTCCTCTTTTAACATCTATTAAGGCAACTTCTTGAGGAGTAGATACAATAATTGCCCCATCTAATTTAATTTCTTGTGCAAATGTTAATTGTGTATCTCCTGTCCCTGGTGGCATATCTACTATAATAAAGTCTAATTCTTTCCATGATACTTTTTGTGTAAAAGTTTTTATAGCACTTGTCACCATTGGTCCTCTCCAAATCATTGGAGTTTGTTGATCTGCAAGAAAACCTATAGACATACATTGAATGTCATACTTCATGATTGGAATTAAAGTTTGACCGTCACTTTTTGGTTTTTCATTAATATCAAACATTTTTGGAATTGATGGTCCATAAATATCAGCATCGAGTAAACCAACTTTACATCCAACTTTTTTTAAAGCTAAAGCCAAGTTTGTTGCAAAAGTAGATTTTCCAACTCCTCCTTTTGCACTGGAAATTGCGATTGTAAATTTCGTTCCTTTAATAGGGTTTTTTTCAAAGGTTTTTCCTTGCATTTTTTTCTTCATTGCGTCACTTAGTTCAGGCTTTTCTTTTGGCATATTCTTATCTTAACTTGTTTTTCCCATTAAAGACATTATATACATTGTCATGGTAGACGATTTTAAAAGCAGAGGTGGAAGTCCATGGGGGTCACCCCCTGGAGGTGGAGGAAACGGATCCGGAAGAGGACCGAGACCACCCGATATCGAAGAAATTATAAAAAAAATCCAAAAGACAATTAATGATATTTTGCCAGGAGGAAATTCTGGTGGAGCAAAATCAATTGTTGTTGGGATAGTTATAGTTGCGATCATTTGGGTAGCTAGTGGGTTGTATAGAGTGTTGCCCGATGAACAAGGTGTTGTTTTAAGATTCGGAAAATTTGTAAAAACAACTCAACCAGGATTAAATTATCATATTCCTTTTCCAATAGAAACTGTCCAAACACCAAAAGTTACAAAAGTAAATAGAATGGATATTGGTTTTAGGTCAGAGAGAGATTCAGGTTTTACTTCTGGAGGAGTCGCAGACGTTCCAGAAGAAAGCTTAATGTTAACAGGAGATGAAAATATTGTTAATATTGACTTTTCAGTTTTTTGGGTAATTAAAGATGCTGGAAACTTTTTATTTAAAATTCAAGATCCTCAAGGAACTGTAAAAGCAGCAGCAGAGACAGCAATGAGGGAAGTAATTGCAAAAAGTCAATTACAGCCGATCTTAACAGAGGGAAGAGCAATAATTGAGGCCGAGACGGAAGAAATTATTCAATCAATTTTAGATGAATACAATAGTGGAATTCAAATAACTCAAGTTCAAACTCAAAAGGCCGATCCTCCAGATCAAGTTATTGATGCATTTAGAGATGTGCAAGCTGCAAGGGCAGATATGGAAAGATCAAAAAATGAAGCTGAAGCTTATGCTAATGATGTAATACCAAGAGCACGAGGAGAAGCACAAAAAATTTTACAGGCAGCAGAAGCATACAAAAAAGAAGTTGTTGCAAAAGCAGAAGGTGAAGCAAGCAGGTTTATTGCAATATATACAGAGTATGCCAAAGCAAAAGAAGTGACTCAAGAAAGAATGTATTTGGAAACGATGGAAAAAGTACTTGCTGATATTGATAAAGTAATAATCGATAAAAATTCTGGATCAGGAGTAGTTCCTTACTTGCCATTACCAGAATTAACTAAAAAGAGGTCAAACTAATGAAAGCTGGAAAATTTATTTTACCAATAATTATTGTTTTAGCTGTAACTGCGTTTTTTTCTATTTTTATAGTAAAGGAAATAAATCAAGCAATTGTTCTACAGTTCGGTGACCCAAAAAGAATTATTTTAAAACCTGGTCTAAATTTTAAAATTCCATTTATACAAAACGTAGTATTTTTAGATAAGAGAATATTAAACTTAGACGCTCCACCAGAAGAAGTTATTGCGTCAGATCAAAAAAGATTAATCGTTGATGCATTTGCAAGATTTCAAATAGTTGATCCTCTCAAATTCTATATTTCGGTTGGGAATGAAAGAGTAGCTAGGTCTAGACTTTCAACAATTATTAATTCAAGAATAAGAAGTGTTTTGGGAACGCAAAGATTACAAACATTGTTATCTGAAGACAGAAATAAGCAAATGGCTTTGATCCAAGAAGGTGTTAATAATGAAGCAAATAAATTTGGAATAAAAATAGTTGATGTCAGGATTAAAAGAGCAGACTTGCCTCAAGCAAACAGTGATGCGATTTATAGAAGAATGCAAACTGAAAGAGAAAGAGAAGCTAAAGAATTCAGAGCTAGAGGTGCAGAAATGGCTGTAACAATTACCTCTACTGCAGATAAAGAAGTAGCTGTTATATTAGCTGAAGCAAATAAAAATTCTGAAATTATGAAAGGTGAAGGTGACGGGTTAAGAAATAAAATATTTGCTGACGCATTTGGAAAGGACCCCGAGTTTTTTGCTTTCTATAGAGCAATGCAAGCTTATGAAAAAGCTTTAATAGGAGGAGATACTTCTTTAATTTTATCTCCAGATAGTGAATTTTTTAAATTCTTTGGAAACATAAAGCCAAGATCATCACAATAAATAATATAAAAATGAAAGAGCTTATAATAGCTTTTGGACTTTTCCTTTTTATAGAAGGTATTTTATATGCCTTATTTCCAGCAAAAATGAAAAATATGTTACAGAAACTAGAAATGGTTAAAAACTCACAGTTAAGAACCGGAGGAATGATCTTTGCTTTAATTGGGTTTTTAATTATTTGGTATATTAAAAATTGATATGAAAAAAATAAAATTAATATTATTTGCGATTTTTTTCATAAATTATTCATTTATTTCATTAAGTAAAGAACTGCCCCCATCTTTTGCAGATCTAGCAGAAGAGCTAATGCCATCTGTAGTAAATATATCAACCACACAAACGGTTGTGACAAGTTCTAATCCTTTCCCTTTTCAATTTCCTCCTGGCTCACCATTTGAAGATTTATTTAAAGAGTTTGGAACACCTCAAGAAAGAAAAGCCAGCGCACTTGGTTCTGGGTTTATCATAGATGCCAAAGGAATAGTGGTTACAAACAATCATGTTATTCAAGGAGCTGAGGATATTTTAGTGAGAGTTGATGGAGATAAAGAGTATGAAGCAAAAGTTATAGGAGCAGACCCATTATCAGATATTGCAGTTCTAGAAATAGACTCAAAAGATAAATTTAAACCAGTTAAGTTTGGAGATTCAGATAAAGCAAGAATTGGTGATTGGGTTATAGCAATTGGTAACCCTTTTGGCTTAGGAGGAACTGTTACTTCAGGAATTATTTCTGCAAGAAATAGATCAATCGGTTTATCAAGATATGAAGATTATATTCAAACCGATGCATCTATAAATATTGGAAATTCTGGTGGACCTCTTTTTGATATGCAAGGAAATGTTATAGGAATTAATACAGCAATCTTGGGACAAGCAGGATCAATTGGAATTGGTTTTTCCATTCCAGCCAACAGTGCAAAAATAGTTATAGATCAGTTAATTGAGTTTGGTGAAACTAAAAGAGGTTGGTTAGGAGTAAGAATTCAAGATGTATCTAAAGAAATTGCTGATTTAGAAAAATTAGATAAACCTCGTGGAGCATTAGTTGCAAGTGTTGCTAAAAATAGTCCATCCGATAAAGCTGGAATTAAAGCTGGTGATATTATTTTAGAATTTAACGGAACTTTAATTAAAGAAATGAAAGAATTACCAAAAATTGTTGCACAAACAGAAGTAGGAAAAATAGTAAACGTTAAAGTTTGGAGAAATCAAAAAGAAATAATAAAAAAAATAAAATTAGGAAGATTAGAAACCTCAGAAGATTTTAAAGCGGAAAAGCCAGCAAAAGCTCCCGATCTTTCAAGAATAGAAGAACTAAAAATAACAGTAAGGCTTTTAAACAATAGAGATATTGATGAAAGAAAACTTCCAAAAGGCACTACAGGTTTAGTGATAACTGATATTGATACTGATAGTCCAATCAATTACCTCAACGTAAATAATATTATTGTTGAGGTTCAAAAGAAAAAGATTAAATCTATTGATGAATTTGAGAGAATAATTAAAGTAACAAAGAATTCAAGCGAGAAAACTATTCTTGTCGCAATTTATAACAATCAAAACCAAAGACGATATATTGGTATTAAATTGGATTAATAATGGACATAAAGTCCAAAATTATTTTAATTTCTGGACCTACAGCGTCAGGAAAATCAAATTTTGCTGTTAAACTTGCGAACAAAATAAATGGAGAAATTATAAATGCAGATAGTATGCAAGTATATGAACAGTTTAAAATACTAACTGCAAGACCATCCAAAGTAGATCAAAAAAAAATACAACATCATCTTTTCGGAGTAGCAAATTTAAGGTCTAATTTTTCAACAGGACATTGGTTAAAACTTGCAATTAAAAAAATTCATGAAATCAGAAAGAAAAAAAAAGTACCAATTTTAGTTGGAGGGACGGGACTTTATTTTAATTCTTTAGTGAACGGTTTAGTAAAAATTCCAAATATTCCAATAAAATTTAGAAATAAAATAAGATTAATGCAAAAAAAAAACGGTCAAAAAAAATTTTATAAAAAACTTTTAAAAATTGATCCAAAGATAAAAGGTAAGATTAATAGCAACGACTCTCAAAGATCTATCAGAGCTTATGAAATTAAGTCTTATAGTAAAAAATCAATGTATGATTGGTTAGCTCAAACAAAACCCCACTTTAAGGATAGTGAATTTTTAAAATTATATATTAGTTTTGATAGAAAAAAATTAATTGAAAAGATTGAAGAAAGAACTAAAAAAATGATTAAATCGGGAGCAATAAGAGAAGTTAAAAAATTCAGAGATTTAAAATCCTCCAAACAATCCAGTATTAACAAAATTATAGGAATTCAAGAATTGAGCAAATTTTTAGAAAAAGAGATAAAAATAGATAAAGCTAAAGAATTGATAGTCATAAGAACTAGACAATATGCTAAGAGACAGGCCACATGGGCAAGAAGTAAGATGACAACATGGATAAAGGTAGATCCTAACGACTTTCAATCTTGGTTTAAAAAAAATAAATTACCTCTTAAACTTGACCAATTAATATAAAGTCCGATAGATTGCTTGGATGTCAAAATTATATTCAGGAGCTGAGATTGTATTTAAATGTCTGGAGGATCAGAAAGTAGATACTATTTTTGGATATCCAGGTGGAGCTGTGCTTCCTATTTATGATGAGTTAAAAAATTTTCAGTCAGTTAAACATTTTTTAGTTAGACATGAACAAGGTGCTGGACATGCTGCTGAGGGATACGCAAGATCTTCTGGAAAACCAGGAGTTGCCTTAGTTACATCCGGCCCTGGCGCAACAAATATAGTAACTGCACTAACTGATGCATACATGGACTCTGTACCAATTGTTTGTATATCTGGACAGGTACCGACACATTTAATTGGAACTGATGCTTTTCAAGAATGTGACACTACAGGAATTACTCGACCATGCACTAAACACAATTGGTTAGTTAAAGATGTAAAAGATCTTTCAAAAGTTATTCATAGAGCATTTGAAGTTGCAACAACAGGAAGACCAGGACCAGTTTTAGTTGATATTCCAAAAGATATTCAGTTTCAAAAAACAACTTATACAAAATATAAAAAACAAAAAAAATTAAATGGCAAAGCTCAAAGTAATTTTAAACAGTCTGAAATTGAAGATTTAATAAAGTTAATGAGCAAAGCATCTAAACCAATTTTCTATACAGGTGGAGGCGTTATTAATTCAGGACCTAAAGCAAGCGAGCTACTTAGAGAACTAGTTTCTGCTACCGGGTTTCCAATAACTTCTACTCTTCAGGGACTTGGCGCGTTTCCAGCAGAAGATAATCAATTTATAGGAATGTTAGGTATGCACGGGACTTATGAAGCAAACAATGCAATGCATGATTGTGATTTAATGATTAATGTTGGAGCAAGATTTGATGATAGAATAACTGGAAAGCTAGATGAATTCTCGCCAAAATCAAAAAAGGTTCATATTGATATTGATCCATCTTCAATTAATAAAAATGTTAAAGTAGATTTAGCTATTGTTGGAGATGTAACAGAAGTTATTAGCTCAACTTTAAAATCAATAAAAAAAAATAAACCAACTTTTACAAAATCAAATAAACAAAAAATTTCTAAATGGTGGGAAAAGATTGAAAAGTGGCGTTCTATAAATTCTCTTGATTATATAAATAGTACAGAAACTATAAAACCTCAGTACGCTGTTCAAAGACTTTATGAATTAACAAAAGATAAAGATACTTTTATAACGACTGAAGTTGGACAGCATCAAATGTGGGCCGCTCAACATTATAAATTTAATAAACCAAATAGATGGATGACCTCTGGTGGTTTAGGAACAATGGGTTATGGATTACCAGCTGCAATAGGAGTTCAGGTTGCAAATCCAAATAAATTAGTCATTGATATTGCAGGTGAAGCATCTGTTTTAATGACTATGCAAGAAATGTCTACAGCAGTTCAGTATAGTTTGCCTATTAAAATTTTTATTTTGAATAACGAATATATGGGAATGGTTCGTCAGTGGCAGGAACTGTTGCACGATAAAAACTATTCAGAAAGTTATACTGCTGCCTTGCCAGATTTTGTTAAATTAGCAGAAGCCTACGGATGCGTTGGTATAAGAGCAACAACCCCCGAAGAACTTGACGATAAAATTATCGAGATGCTTAATACCGAAAGGCCCGTAATATTTGACTGTAGAGTTGACAAAATTGAAAATTGTTTTCCAATGATACCTTCAGGAAAACCACATAATCAAATGTTGCTTGGTCCTAATGATCAAAAACAAAAAAAAATAACAGGAAAAGGAAAAACGCTAGTTTAAAATGAGCAAACCAAAATCAGCTTATAGTATTCCAGGTAAAATTGGCAAAATGGATACTCATATTATAGTTGTATGGGTAGACAATGAAGCAGGTGTTTTAGCTAGAGTTGTTGGTCTATTTTCTGGAAGAGGATACAATATTGAGTCCTTAGCTGTTGCAGAGATAGATTCAAAAAAAAATCTTTCTAGAATAACGATTGTAACAACAGGAACTCCTCAAGTCATAGAACAGATTAAGTTACAGTTAAAAAAACTTGTACCAGTTCATAAAGTGGCTGATTTTAAAAGAGAGGATAAACAAGTAATATTTAAGGAGATGGCATTATTAAAAATAGTAGGAAATGCTTCAAAAACACAGAAAGCTTTAAATACTTGTAAAAAATACAATGCAGTTATATTAGATAAGACAAAAAAATCGGTAGTAATTCAAATTACTGCCTTGAGGAGAGATATAGATAAAGTGTCAATCAAACTAAAATCACTTGGACTTGTTAGTGCTTCTAGAACAGGAGCAGTTGCAATGACACGAGGCGCTGAGGTGTTTAAATAAATTAAGGAGATTATTATGAAAATGTTTTATGAAAAAGATACAGATGTAAATTTGATTAAGGACAAAAAAGTTGCAATTTTTGGATATGGAAGTCAAGGACATGCTCATGCTCTTAACTTAAAAGATAGCGGTGTTAAAGAAGTTGTTGTTGCGCTAAGAGATGGATCTGCAAGTAAAACAAAAGCTGAGTCAAAGGGATTAAAAGTTATGAATCTTTCAGATGCTGCTGAATGGGCTGATGTAGTTATGATTTTAACTCCTGATGAATTACAAGCTACAATTTATAAAAATCATATTGAACAAAGAGTAAGAGAAGGAACTTCAATTGCTTTTGCACATGGATTAAATATTCATTATGATTTAATCAAAGCAAGAAAAGATTTAGATGTTTTCATGGTTGCACCAAAAGGTCCAGGACATTTAGTAAGAAGTGAATTTGAAAAAGGTGGAGGAGTACCATGTTTATTTGCTGTGCATCAAAACGGTTCTGGTAAAGCAAGAGAGCTTGCAATGTCATATGCTTCAGCAGTAGGTGGTGGAAGATCTGGAATTATTGAAACTACGTTTAAAGATGAAGTCGAAACAGATTTATTTGGCGAACAAACAGTTCTTTGTGGAGGTTTAGTTGAGTTAATAAAAAATGGATATGAAACTTTAGTTGAGGCAGGTTATGAACCTGAAATGGCATATTTTGAAACTGTACATGAAGTTAAATTAATTGTTGATTTAATATATGAGGGAGGAATTGCAAATATGAATTACTCAATTTCAAATACAGCGGAGTATGGCGAATATACCTCTGGCCCTAAAATTATAAAAAAAGAAGAAACTAAGAAAAGAATGAAAGAAGTATTGGACGATATTCAGTCTGGAAAGTTTACCAAGGAATGGATGGATGAGTGTAAAAATGGTCAAAAGAATTTTTTAAAAACGAGAGAAAAACTTGCAGAACACCCAGTTGAAAAAGTTGGCACAAGATTAAGAGCAATGATGCCATGGATTTCTAAGAAAAAATTAGTTGATAGTGATAAGAAGTAGATTAATCGATTAATTTTATATTAAAATAATCAATTTATTTTGCAATCTAGGCGAGAGGTTGTATATTACTGTTGCTATAAATTAATTACAATGTCAGAGAATAATAGGGTTTACATATTTGATACTACAATGCGTGACGGTGAACAATCACCAGGCGCATCTATGAGCTTAGAAGAAAAAATCCAAATCGCAAGAGTATTTGATGAATTAGGAGTTGATATAATTGAAGCAGGATTTCCTATTGCTTCTCCAGGAGACTTTGAAGCTGTAACTGAAATTAGTAAAATACTAAAAAAATCTATTCCAGCAGGATTATCAAGACATTCAAAAAAAGATATAGATAGATGTTATGAGTCTTTAAAACATGCAGAGAGATTTAGAATTCATACTTTCATATCCACAAGTCCATTACACATGAAACATAAATTAAATAAATCTCCAGAAGAAGTTTACGAATCAATAAAAGAACATGTAACTTACGCAAGAAAATTTACCGATGATGTTGAGTGGTCATGTGAAGATGGAACAAGAACTGATATGGATTATATGTGTAAAACTGTAGAGCTTGCAATTAAATGTGGGGCAAAAACAATAAATATTCCTGATACAGTTGGTTACACTGTTCCTTCAGAATTTACAAAAATCATTCAAACTTTATTAAATAAAGTTCCAAACATTGACAAAGCAATTTTATCTACACACTGCCACAATGATTTAGGTTTAGCTGTAGCAAATTCATTAGCGGGAGTTCAAGCTGGAGCGAGACAAATAGAGTGTACTATTAATGGAATTGGAGAAAGAGCAGGTAATGCAGCATTAGAGGAAGTGGTGATGGCAATGAAGACGAGACCTGACTTAATGCCTTACGAAACTGGAATTAACACTACACTTTTGAGCAAAGCATCAAAAGTTGTTTCAAATGCAACTGGTTTTCCTGTTCAATACAATAAAGCAATAGTAGGTAAAAATGCGTTTGCACATGAATCGGGTATTCACCAAGATGGAATGCTTAAAAATAGAAATACTTATGAAATAATGACACCTGAAAGTGTTGGAGTTAAACAAACGTCATTAGTTATGGGAAAACATTCAGGAAGACATGCATTTAAAGATAAATTAACAAGCCTTGGCTATAAAGATGTAACTGACGATGTAATTGAGAGTGCATTTGGAAAATTTAAAATTTTAGCGGATAAGAAAAAACACGTTTATGATGAAGATATTATTGCTTTGGTAGATGATAGCTTAATTATAGACAACAAAGTAAATGCTATTAATTTAAAATCATTAAAAGTTTATGCTGGCACAGGAGAACCTCAAAAAGCTGAAATGATTTTAGATGTTTATGGTGATGTCAAAAACGCAACAGAGACTGGTGATGGTCCTGTTGACGCTATTTTTAAATGTATCAAAAAATTATATCCTCATGATGTTAAGCTTCAATTGTATCAAGTTCATGCTGTGACTGAAGGAACAGACGCTCAGGCCACAGTAAGTGTCCGAATTGAGGAAAATGGCAAAACAACTGTTGGACAAGCAGCAGATACTGATACATTAGTTGCATCAGCTAACGCATACATTAATGCGTTGAATAAAATGATTATTAAAAGAGACAAAACTGCTCCTGGACAAACCGCAGAGCAAAATTTTGAACAAAAAGTGAGAGGAATTTAAATGGGAATATTAGATAAAATCAGTTCAGTTTGGAGTCAAGATATGGCTATAGATTTAGGTACTGCTAACACATTAGTAGTTTTAAAAGGTCAAGGGGTTGTTCTAAACGAACCTTCGGTAGTTGCAGTTGTTGATAGTAAAGGAAAAAAATCAGTATTAGCTGTTGGTGATGAAGCTAAAACCATGCTTGGTAGAACTCCTGGAAATATAAGCGCAATTAGACCTTTAAGAGACGGAGTAATTGCAGATTTTATCGTTACAGAGGAAATGATTAAACACTTTATTAAAAAAGTTCATAAAAGAAGTACGTTTGCTAATCCAAGAATTTTAATATGCGTACCAACTGGTTCAACTCCAGTCGAAAGAAAAGCAATTCAAGATAGTGCACTAGCTGCAGGAGCAAGAAGAGTTCAGTTGATTGAAGAACCAATCGCAGCAGCAATCGGTGCAAACCTACCTATATCAGAAGCAACAGGTTCAATGGTTGTTGACATTGGAGGTGGGACAACTGAAATCGCTGTTATGTCACTTGGTGGAGTAGTTTATTCAAGATCTTTAAGAGTAGCGGGTGATGCTATGGATCAAGCTTTAGCTAATTACATGAGAAAAGAATACAACTTAATGATTGGTGATAGTACTGCGGAAAAAATTAAGAAAGAAATTGGAACTGCAATACCAACAAATAATAATACCTATGCTGTAAAAGGAAGAGATATAAGATCGGGCACACCAAAAGAAGTCAATATAACAGAAGAAGATTCTTCTGAAGCGCTAAATGTAATTTTAAGAGAAATTGTAAATGGAATTAAAGATGCTTTAGAAAATACACCTCCAGAATTATCTGCTGATTTGGTTGACATGGGTTTAACTTTAACTGGCGGTGGAGCTTTATTAAAAAATATAGATAAAAGGTTTTCTAAAGAAACAGGTTTGCCAGTGCATATAGCGGATGATCCCCTAGCATGTGTTGCGGTCGGTACAGGCAAAGCATTGGATCAAGAGGAAACTTTTTCTACGATGTTATCAGAGTATTAAAAAAAAATGGAAGCGAGCCGAGACGATTTCGTCATTGCAATTCGCTCCGCTTTTATTCAAAGAGGTAACAAACAAAGATTTTCTTTATTTTTTTTATTAATTTTATCAATTTTACTTTTAGTTTTAGGAAGATTTAACTTTTCAGCGATCAATTATATTAAGGTTTCTGTCAACGAACTTGTTTATAGATCTTCATTTATAGTTTCTGTCCCTGAAAACTATTTAATTGATAGTTATATAAAGTTAACAGATCATTTTACTTATTATGATCATTACCAAGAATTAAAAAAAGAAAATAAAAAATTAAAATCCAATATTGAAAATAATAATTATATTATTTCTGAAAATGATAGATTAAAAAAAATTATTGACGACTACATAATAGTTTCTGACGAAATAATTGCTAAAGTTCTAATTGATAAGCAAAGTCCTTTTCTTAGATCGATAATTATTAATAAAGGAAGTAAAGACAAGATAAAATTAGGAATGGCTGTTTTAGATGGGGAGTTTCTTGTAGGAAAAATAGTAGAGGTAAATTATACTACATCAAGAGTTTTATTGCTTTCTGATTTAAATAGCAAAATTCCAGTTACAATAGAACCTGAAGGATACCAATCAATATTATCAGGAACCGGAAAAAATGATGGCGTTATACAATATTCAAAAGAAAACATTTCGTTAGAAGATGGTAATACAGTTTATACTTCAGGATCAGGAGCTATTTTTAAATCAGGAATACCTATAGGAAAAATTCTAGAAAAAAAAAATGTTATTTATTTTTCAGACTTTTCACAGCTTAGATTTGTTAAAATTATAGCTTTTGAAAAAGGAGAAAATTAATGAGTAGATTTGGAAAGGGAAAATTTTTAAACAGACTATTTGAATTAGCACCAATCATATTGCTTTATATTTCAGTTTTAAATGAATTTGATTTTAATTATTTAAATCTAGCTTATTTTTCTTTTAACTTTCCTTTCATTCTCATTTTTTATTGGAGCTTAAAAAAACCTGAAAATTTAGGTTATGGATTAATATTTTTTGCTGGAATAATTAATGATGTAGTTATTGGTTTTCCAATAGGAACTAGCAGTTTTACTTATCTTTTTATATGTGGTTTTGCAGCTTATTTAAAAAACATTACTTTAAGGTCAAGTATTCTAAAAGAATGGCTGTTTTTTTTATTCACGATTTTAGCGGTTAGTTCTTTAAGTTACTCAATGTTAGTTTTATTTTTTAAATTAAAAATTAGTTATTTGGATATTATTATAAATATAATATTTACATTTTTTTTATATATTATTTTTGCAAGTATTTTCCAGTTTTATCAAAAATTAATTACTGTAAGTGAAAAAAATGATTAGTGGTGGAGATACAAGTTTTAGAAAACTAAATACGATCAATAGAAGAATGTTTATTATCTCTGCTGCAAAAGTTGTAGTTTTTGCAGGAATTGTAACAAGACTTTTTTCTCTTCAAATTAATGAAAATAAAAAATATTTAACCCTTTCTGACAAAAATCGTCTTAGAGAATGGAAGTTGCCGCCAGAACGTGGAGAATTTTTTGATTTTTTTGGGAACACTATTGCAGGCAATCTTAAAGTATATCAGCTCCATGTAGTTCCTGAACAAGTTGAAGATTTTAAATATTTAATGATAAGATTAAAAGATATTTTAGATTTAGATGAAAAGCAATTTTCAAAAATTTTAAAAAAGAAAAAAAAACAAAAACCTTGGGAAACTTTAGTAATATCAGAAAATTTGAGTTGGGATCAATTTTCTAAAGTAAATTTTTATTTACATGAACTTGGTGGAGCAAAACCAGTTTTATCTGTAGCAAGAAGCTATCCCCAAAAAGAAAAATTTACACATGTTTTAGGATATGTTGCTCAGGCTAGCGAAAGTGACTTAGCTAACAATGAATTAATTAAAAAAAATCATGTCCCTGGATTAAGAGTAGGAAAGATTGGTTTAGAAAAGGCTTTTGAAAATGATCTGCTTGGATCTAATGGAATACAGAGATATGAAGTTAATGCATATGGAAAAAGAATAAATCAAATCGACCATTTGGAAGGAAAAAAGGGTAAAAATTTAAGATTAACTGTTGATACAGAAGTTCAAAAGCTCGCCAATGAATTATTAGTAGATAAATCTGGATCAATTAGTGTTATGGATATTTATACTGGTGATATAATAGCCATGCACTCCTCACCATCTTTTGATCCCAATTTATTTTTATACGGGATTAGCCACAAAGACTGGCAAGATATTAGAGCAAACCCATTAAAGCCATTAATCAATAAAACTGTTGCGGGCTTATATTCTCCCGGTTCAACCATTAAACCCTTAGTAGCTTTATCGGCATTAGAAAATGATGTTATTTCTCCTAAGTTTACAGTTCGATGTACAGGAAAAATGGAAATGTATGGTCAAACATACCATTGTTGGAAAAAAAAAGGTCATGGATATATGAATTTAAGAAATGCTATTAAACAATCATGTGATACTTATTTTTACGAAACAGCAAGAAAGCTGGGTGTAGATCGTTTGAATGAAACTGGATTAAAATTTGGTCTGGGTAAAAAAGTTTTTGGAAAAACATTTATTGATGAAAAAAAAGGTCTTGTACCAAGCACTGAGTGGAAAAAAAACAATCTTGGTTCTGGATGGGTTTTGGGAGAAACTTTAATTACTGGTATTGGACAGGGATATATTCAAACTACCCCATTACAACTATGCTTGATGACCGCTCAATTAGCAAATGGAGGTTATAAAATTTATCCAAGGATTAGAGTAGAAAAAGGCCAAGATACCGCTGAAAAAATAAAAAATAAAATGCTTCAACAGGCTATTAAAAAAGAAGAAAAAGAAAATCAAAAAATCACTCCAATAATTAATGCAAGAAATTTTTTGAAAACTGACCAAAAAGAACATACTCCTCTTTATAGAAATCCTGAAAATGTTAAATTTGTATTAGAGGCAATGTGGGGGTCAACTAACGAGGTAATGGGAACTTCATTTCGTTCTAGAATTGATGATAAAAAATATCAATTTGCAGGAAAAACTGGAACAGCTCAAGTTAAAAAAATTTCAGAACTACATAGAAAACTAGAACTAAAAGCAAAAGATGTACCTTACGAAGAAAGAGACCATGCATTATATGTTGCTTTCGGTCCATATAAAAACCCACGCTATGCGCTTAGCATTATTATAGAGCATGGTGGAACAGGAAGTAAGGTTGCAGCACCTATGGCAAAAAAACTATTTAAATTAATAATTGATCGTCACGAAGAAAGAGAAAAAACTATAAAACAATACTTAACAATTTCATAAATGTATCAAGCAAGAACAATTACAAACCAATTAACTTTTTTTCAGAAATTAAGATCTTTTGATTTTATATTGTTGGGATGTATTTTTCTAATTGGAATAATTAGTTGTTACTCAATGTACTCAACTGATGGAGGCGAATTATTATATCATAGCAAAAGTCATATTATTAGATTTTTTGTTTTTTTTACAATGATGATATTTTTATCCTTTTTTAATATTAGATTTTGGCATTCAACAGGTTATTTTTTTTATGCTATTGTTTTAGGATTTCTAATAT